>CAZNSO010000073.1:1441-15671 GCA_964575805.1 uncultured Desulfobacteraceae bacterium | reverse complement strand
GCGCTTGAATTTATGATGGAAGTGGCATAAAGATTTTAATATCCGCTTAAGTTTGATGGCTTCGTAAAAAGTCCAATATCTGCGTTGCGCTGCATCCCAACGGAATTTCACGTACTCTATGTACGCTGCATTCCTCGGGATTTGCGACGCCCCCTGATCTTAAATGGGCTTGAACTTTTTACTTTGCCATCCCAAGCTGACTTTTTACGAAGGTATCAAGTTTAGGCACGTCGCAAATCCCGGAGATAAAATATTCGGACACTGCGTGAAATTCCTATGGAAGCTATGGAAGCTATGGATTTGCTCCGGCGGAAGCCGTGCAATCTGAGAACCCCATGAGGATGAAAGGAGGCAGTCGTGCGGGAATATTTGATGCCAAAACCCAAGCAGTTTCGAGCCATTTTTTTCATGTCCATTTTTTTGTTTGTACTCCTCGGGTTCCTGGCCTGCGATGGCGGGGGAGGCGGCGGGGGGGGCGATGAAGACGGTGATGACGATGATGGGGTCAGCGTTCTTTCCGGGCCCACGGACCTGACCGCCACGGTGGTGTCTCCCGATTCCATCCGGTTGCACTGGGTTGATGTCACCGAGGGCGAGGACGGTTTTGAGGTGCAGATGGCTGATGACGGGCAAAACTATGATTTCAGTTATATCACCGGCCGCAACGCCACTTCCTATACCATCGACGGCTTGAATAGAAACGTGGATTATTCCTTTCGGGTGCGGGCTTTTAACAGCCAGGCCGAGTCTCCTTTTTCCAACATTGTGGTCAGTGTCATAAAAACCGTTCTGGACAACGATTATTCGGGCCTCCTGGAACTGCGGCTAACCAATCAGTTCCCCGCTTTTGATGAAACCGCCCGGGCAGACGTCTATTTGGACAGGTATGGCGCTCTGAGCTTTGGCACGGCCACCTTGCGCTATGATGCCACGGATGATAACGGGGAGTTGAGGATACAGCGCACCGGCACGCTGTCGATCGAGCCCACCGACGGCTTTTTTAACAACGCGGACCCTGAAAATATCACCATTGAGCTCAATGAGAACACCAGGGTTCAGGAAACCATTAAAACCTGGGTTAAGGACAGCGGCGGGGCGTGGAAACCGGTGGCGGATCAGACCTTCACCGAACTGTGGAATGGTGGGCTGGCTTTTGAATTTGACGAATTCGGATCCGGCGGCGCCACTCATGCGACCGTGGGGGTGAGCAATGCACAAGGCAGTGCGCTGTGGACCCTGACCCTTCTGCCCCCGATTCCATAGCCAGGGCGTCCCTGCCTGCCGGAAAAGGGACTGCAGGGGAAGCGCGGCCGCGCGGCCGGAGCGTTTTCAAACAAGAAAAGCCGGAGCTTCAGGGCCGCGGCCATTTGAATCGATGTCAAGCTCAAGAGGCTGGGTGTATGCCGGATATTGAGGATCTGAGGCGTCAGCTCAAGGCGCTGGAAGAGGCCATCGCCGAGGCCAGGGCCCGCATGCCCGCGCATTCGGCCAAGCCCGCCATGATGGCGGAACTGATTGATTTGCAGGACAGGCGGGACGAGATCCTGGAGCAGATTGAAGCGGCGGAAAAAAAGGCCGGAAAAGATCAGTAGCTCTTTTCGGGGCCACCTGGTGCCGGGGTGGTTTTTGAAGGTGGAAATGTCCGGCAACTGTTTTAATGAAATCAGTATCATCAAAGATGATACAAACTATTTGGTTTCATTTAAAATGATACTACGTAAGAGGGAAGTTAAATGAGTAACCCCTGTGAACCCGGAAAAGCAACGGAACAGTCATTGCCTGAGAAAATCAGGCTTCTGGAACTGTTAAAAAATGCGGGTTTTGATGTACCGGACTATATTTATCTTACCGCCGGGGACCTTAAGAATGAAAATTTTGACGGGCTGGAAGAATTTTTCAATGAAACCTGTCAGAGCTTCAAGGTAATTGTCCGGAGCGCCCACCCGCTGGAATCCTTCTTTAAAAGCGGAACCTTTGACTCCCTTGAAGTAAATGCGGACATACCCGGGATACGCTACGGCCGGAAACGAATTGTCAACCTTGCCAAAACGGCAAGAAAAATTCAGATTTTAAGGCAGCAGAAATTCCGGAATGCGCCTGAAATCGATCCGGAGGACATGGGTGTCATTGTGATGCCCTTTATCAAGGGCGTAAAGGTGATGGCCAAAAAGATGGGGCAGCACTGGGAGTTTGGTTATACAAATGAGTATGCCCATAAAATCCAGTGTGAATCCTATATCACCGAAACGCCGCATGACCTGAAGCTCCTGCAGTTGTCCGAGGAGATCCAGGACTTTCTCGGGTTTGCGTGTGAGATTGAATATATTGTTTCAAAAATGAGTGATATTCATGTGGTGCAGGCAAAAGATATTTCCCGGGTCGAACTGCTGGACGCGGATGTGGGCCGTCGGACCGTAAAACTGGACGGTATCCGGAGAATCCGGAAAAAAAGAAACTACCGGGAGCGGGTTTTCTATGTAATGGATCACAAATCCTTTTATCTGGATATCATTGACAAATGCGAGGAACTGGTCCACGGGTGGGGTGAAACGGAGTGCCGCATAGAGGACGTGCTTCAGGTGATTTATGATTATGAGGCTGAATTAGAAAGATTTGCCCTGAAACATGAACGATTTGGTGTCCTGGGTTTTGCCGTCAAAATTCCCGACGATCTTTTCCAGATAGCCAATCATTACCTGGAGGACACCCCTGAACTCCAAAAACGCCTCACCGCTGCATTGTATCATAATCAGTACAAAATTGATTACTTTCTGGCCGAAGCGGATACCATCATTGCAAAAGACCGGATTCGCCTGAACCTTTGCACGCATGATGCCTACGGGATTGATACGGTGAGAAATCCCGTGTGGTTCGTTTACTGGAACTATGAAAAGCAGGACAAAATTGTGCGGGAGCTCAAGAACCTGGGGTTTAAAACCGGGGATACGATCTGTATTGAAATCAATGTCGATGGAAAACCCACCATTCACCGCCTGTAAGTGCTTGTTGGTCCCGCCTTGCCCTGATTGGGTGTACGATTATGATTCAGACCGATACAAAAAGGAGGAACTTGAAAGGATCACTGTTAAGCGGCATACCGCCGGAGCTGCCGGAGGAAATGATTGAAACCCTCCTGGCGGCGGAACATCTCAGGATTGAACGGATCGTATCCCGGGGGCAGGGCTCGCCGGAAGGTTTCTGGTACGACCAGGCCCACAATGAGTTCGTCCTGGTGGTTCAGGGCAGAGCCGGGATAAGGCTGGAAAATGAGGCTGATGTCGTGGTGCTCGAATCCGGCGACTACATGCAGATCGGGGCGCACGTGAAGCATCGGGTGGAATGGACCGATCCAGCGGGCGATACGATCTGGCTGGCGGTGCATTATTGAAAGGAATGGCCCGTTGCTGCCCATGAACCCATGCAAAAGGACAAACGGGCATTTATAGTTTTATCCCCGAAAAAAGTGAAGTGAAGACAGGTTTTCATGTTTGTCCCTCCGCCATGCAGGCGGCTTTTTCCCCGCCTGTTGTCCCCTCTTCGATGCGCTCAGGCTGACAACCCCTTGTAAACCGGCGCTTTTTCAGGCTCAGGCGCCATTTGCTCAAAAAGACAGGGGCATCCCGGACAGAAAAAGTTTAAAGGAGTCCCGGTTTCCATAAGTTTTATTTTGTGCACACCTGTATCTTTTACCATAAACCAAAAATCCCGTTTTTTCCCTTACGCCCGCCTCCCGCAATGGCTTGTAAAATATCCGGAGGTTTTTACCTATTTTTAGGCACCCGGAATAATTAGATAAAAAATATAAGCCGCTCAATGCTCATTGTCTTGCCCATTGTCTTTCAGAAATTGCCGCACATTGCACATGCTTTGCTCGAACCTCTTTTAAAATTTAATTTATCGCTCTTGCAGTCGAACATTGATCGTAAAAACAAACGAAGCGGCCTGGTTCCGGATCTAGGACCAGCCCACCCGGAAAATTTGCGAAAAGAGTCCCTGTCGGCAAGTCAGTCGCGGCGGGTTTGATTTGCTGCCGGGTAATTGCGAGATCCGGATAAGGTTTCAGGGGGATTTGAGTAATGGCGATGCGACCGGGAACCCCCAAAATTTTTACCTTGATAATTTTTTTGCTGCTTTTATATCCTTAAAATCATCAACCACAATCCGGACCTGTGGCAGGCCAACGGTTACACCTACGACAGCACCAGTTCATGGACGACAAACGACACCTGCTACAACGACATTCCCCTGGCCCAGGCCGATATTGCCGCAGCCGAGGATGTCAAGACCCTGGACCGGAGCACGGGCTACAAGCAATGGGACGTGACGGGCATGGCCCGGGACTGGGCGGAAAATCCGGACTTGAACTATGGCCTGCTGCTCAACTCCGACACCGTGGCGGGATCCGACAGCCACCGCTTTTTTGCAGCCAGTGAAACCATAGACGCCGCGCAAAGGCCGCAGCTGTCCATTACATACACCCTTTCAAGCGGCGATAACTACCAGGACGGCGACGGCAACACCGTCAGCGATGGCGATGGCGAATTCGACGAGACCGACCCCTCCCTCCATTCCGGTGACGAGGAAGTCTACGAAGACGGAATGGACCAGGATGGTGACGGTAGTGACACCGAATCCGTAAACGGAGGAGAGGGGCCTGAATTTGCATTAGAAACCGCTGATGTTGAAATCAATCATGAATGGCGGGCTGTTTCCTTCGGTAAAACCTTCGAAAATCCGGTTGTGGTTGCCAAGCCCCTGAGTTCCAACCGCCAGAAATTCATGGGGTTTTACATTTGTCCGCCGGCAGTTGTGCGTATCAAAAACGTGACTCCGGAGGGTTTTGAGATCAAAATCCAGGAATGGGACTACCTCGATGGCTGGCATGTATTTCAAACGGTGAGTTACCTGGCAATGGAGGCCGGCCGCCATGAGCTGCCGGGAGGCGTTCAGGTTGAGGCCGGCACCTTTGAAACCGGCAGTACGGAAGCAGTCAGCTTCATGCAGGAATTCAACCATATCCCGGTGGTCCTGTCCGGAGTGACAACAGAAAATGGCGATAACACGGTAAGCCCAAGATTGTATGATATATCCAAGTCAGATTTCGACTGCACCCTGCAGGGGCAGGAATCCCGAAAAAATGAGGCTAATGGCGTGGAGACCCTGGCCTACATAGCATGGGAGCCATCGGCCGGAACGGTCAATGGGACGGATTATACAGTGGACAGCACCTTCGAGGAGGTGACCCACAATTTCACCCAAGTTCCCTTCCATCCCGCATTTTCCGACCCCCCGACCTTTCTCGCGGATATGCAGTCCTGCAACGAAGAGGATCCAGCCAATATACGGTGGCGGAATAAAAGCAGCGAGGGGGTGGAAGTTCAGATTGACGAGGAGCACTCTCTGGACCGGGAGGGCCGCCATAAAGCCGAAGTGCTCGGGTACATGGCCTTTGAACCGTCTTCCGTTCCCTGAACCGTGGATGTCGGAAGCCCCCGGCAGCCGATAGCCCCGCCCCGTTTCAGGACGCCTTCGCTGCGGCTGTGTATGTCGGGCTGAGTTTCCGGAATCCGGCTTTATATCCATTGTTGCATGGCCGGGGCTGCATCCGGCAAGGGCGTTTACCCCGCGCCTTGTCCGGCGGATAAGTTTCCCGGAGCTTCCCAATGACATTATCCATGGAGCGCAGAGACATGTACCAGACCATTTTGGCTAGGTCTTTTAAAACATCGTCTGCCAAAAGCTGATCAATCGGCAATATCCCCATTGGCAGTATGGAGCAGACCGTACTTGACAATTCCCCGCATTCAAGTTAAAAGACCGTTTCCTATACAATCAACGCATCGGCAATGAAGTCTGCCAAAACCGCTTTTTTCGCTATTGCGAAAAGAGATGATGACTTCTACCCCCATTGGCGGGTAGGCGTCATCAAGATAACATAATAATCAGCCCCCGCCCGGTTAGCCGGCGGGGGTTTTTATTTTCGGGCGGGATCATGCGATATATTTAAACAGGAGGAAATCATGGCGTTCAGCATTGCGATGATCATCATTCTTGGTCTGTCGGCAGATTATCTGTTCCGAAAGATCAAGGTTCCCGGACTGGTGGGAATGCTTCTGGCGGGCATTCTTGCAGGTCCATATGTATGGGGCCTGATGCGGCCGGAGATGATGGACGTATCCGGGGATTTCAGAAAAATTGCACTGATAGTGATCCTGCTTCGGGCAGGTTTTGAGCTCCACCGGGACACATTAAACCGCGTGGGTTTGGCAGCGCTGATCATGAGCGCAGTGCCGGCTCTGTTTGAAATGGCCGGCATCATGCTGGCAGCCCCAAGACTGTTGCATATCAGCTTACTCGATGCAGCCATTCTGGGTTCCATCCTGGCTGCGGTCTCTCCGGCGGTGGTGGTACCGCTCATGATTGACTTTATGGACCGGGGCCGGGGGGCGAAAAAAGGCATTCCCACACTGATCCTGGGCGCCTCGTCGGTGGACGACGTGTTCGTGATCGTTATTTTTACAATCCTGATGGGCGTGCACGGCGGCGAGGAGGTCAACCTGTGGCTGACGCTCACCGAAATTCCCATATCCATCAGCCTGGGCATACTGGCGGGGATTATCCCGGGCTATCTGCTTTATCTCTTATTCAAAAAATACGACTGGCGGCCCCCCAAGCGCACCATGATGGTCATGGGCGTGGCCATTTTCCTCACCTGGCTGGAAAAGGCCGCAGAAGGCGTGGTGCCGGTGGCCAGCCTGCTGGGGGTGATGGCCATCGGGTTTATCATATTAGAAAAATCCGAACCCATCGCGCATCTCATCTCCCAGAAATTAAAAAAACTGTGGGTATTTGCCGAGCTTCTGCTGTTTGTGCTGGTGGGAGCCCAGGTCAACATTCACGTGGCCTGGAGGGCCGGGCTTGCCGGCATTGCCGTGATCATTATCGGCCTCGTTTGCAGAAGCTTTGGCACTTACCTGTCTTTGCTCGGAACCCCACTGAATTTCAAGGAAAAGCTGTTCTGCGTCGTGGCTTATGTACCCAAGGCCACCGTGCAGGCTGCTATCGGCGCGGTTCCTTTGGCCGCGGGTGTGGCCTCTGGCGAGCTCATCCTGGCAGTGGCGGTCCTATCCATCCTTGTTACCGCCCCCATCGGCGCCTTCGGAATTATGGTCATGGGAGAGCGGATTCTGGATCACAGCGAAACCGCTTCGTACCGGTTCCGGGAGCTCCGGGAACAGTTCGGCCTGCCCCGGGTGGGCGAACGGGTAAGAAATAAGGATAGCGATACCGTATGGAAGGTGATCGAGGAAAAAGAGGACTGGATCCCGGAGCCGGCCAGCGATAACCGGCCGCGGCAACTTGTTCCGGCCGTGTATATCCGCTATTGGAAAGAAGACGGAAACTCACAGGCCGGCCGGGGAAGAACCTATACGCTGCGCTACAGCAAAAATGATCAGTCATTCAATGATCACTGGGAGATTCTGTATGACTGGTAAATGAGGAAGGATACCTATCAGGGGGTTGAAAAAGGCCGACCTCGGGCTATCCTCAAAAAAATCGAGGACACAAGATCTTGGGGAGGCCTCAAGAGGTCTACAGCCCCGGATTACTGTTTTTTCTGTTTGAAAGTCTGCAGGGGCGTGAGTGCACGCATAACTGAAGCTTGATAACCGCATCGTGCAATGGCTCTCAGCACTCAAATATTGCACCTTGATGGGGCCTGCTGCACAGATGTTTCAAGCAGTATCGCAACAGGAGCGCCTTCACCGGTTTCTCTACATCTCGGTTCCACATAGTCTCAAACGGCAAAATAGAAGATTATTAATCGCTCTGATCTCCATCCCATTTACGCCAAACCCGCCTTGACCTTCCTGCTCTATTTGACGTATTATCTGGAAACAGGATAATATGCTTGAAGTGTTAGTTATTTTTTCAACCAAGCAATGTACTTGGTTTTAATTCTATTTTTTGTTCGCATATTATCCGGACGGAAAAATAATGTTGTGATGTCATCTGGAAACCAGATAAACTTTTGTTCGGCATCTGATTCATCTTGACACACCCGTTTTGAACAAGCACAATTGTACCTATGAAAATCATTGCTGATACCAATACTTTTATCGCGGTTGCACTAAACGAGCCGGAAAAAGATCAAATTATTGAATTAACAGAAGGATGCGATCTGGTTGCGCCAGATGTTTTGCCATTTGAAATCGGTAACGCCTTAACAGCAATGATGAAAAAAGGTACTCTTCAAAAAGACGAGTTAATAATCTCGTGGGGAATAGTTCAACAAATTCCGGTTGAATTACAACGAATTGATTTCGTATCTGCTTTGAATATCGCCACCAAATATAACATATATGCATATGATGCTTATTTTTTAGAGTGCGCTGACAGCGCAAGAACCCCATTGATTACCCTTGATCGAGGTATGAAAGCAGTCGCTCGGGAAATGGGTCTTTCGCTTTTGGAGTAATAGCCAATGAAAGTATATACATATTCAGAAGCGCGGCAACGTCTTTCAGAGGTTCTTAATATTGCCAGAACAGAAGAAGTCGTAATTAAAAGAAGGGGTGGTGAAGTCTTTTCAATCATATACAAGAAAAATCCCAAATCCCCTTTTGATATAAAGGGCATCAAGACTAAAGCCACAACCAAAGATATTCTTGATGCCATAAAAGAGTCCCGCTCAAGATAATAAATGGCCGAACGGCCAACAACCAACTGCTCCGTATGCGGCAAGCCGCACCGGAGAGTTGGGGCGTTGGTCCACCATACTTGCCACTATGCACACGAAAAAATTCCGTGCAGATGGGTAGATTGGAAGCGGTAGTCTGCAAAACCTAAAATGCCCGTATTTTTCGGTTCATATTTAAAGTTGCCAAAGTGACTTCTTTTCGGTTTTTTCACGGCTCGTTCCATCTGCTCGGGAAGCGGCGTGAAAAAGAGTGCGGATTTGTAAGGCGGGCAAGTGAGAAGTGCAAGCGCGGTTGAAAACAAAAAGCGGCAACTGGCAGGGAACTCTTCCTGGCGCCAAAGTGCTGTAAACAATTTGATATGGTGATTCCAACGGAACTCGAACCCGTGTTTCCGGCGCGAGAGCACACGGTTTTTCCTGAAAGGGCCTGAATTCCAACGTTTCAACCTTTTTAAGCCTGGCTTTTCCGGGGTAAACCGTCTCTAAAACCGTTTCCATTTTCAGTGGGTCAGATAGACGAGCCCCACAACAGCGAAGTTGGCACACAATGAGTTCGTCCGGGTGGTGCAGGGCAGAGCCGGGGTAAGGCTTGAAAATGAAGCCGATGTCGTGGTGCTCGGATCCGGAGGTTATCTGCAAGTCGGGGCGCATGTGAAGCACCGGCTGGATTGGACCGACCCTTCGGTCGACACGATCTGGCTTCCGGTGCATTATTGAAAGGAAGCGTCAGCTCATGAGTTTTATTTTAAAGACAATATCCATTCTCTCCTGCCAGACAACCCCCTTCAATGGTTTCCTGAATCCTCAGAAGTGTTCATCCGCTTGTAACCCTCAAAATAACACCTTAAAACACACTTAGGGCAATATGGCAGGGGGGCCATTCACTCTGCGCACCGCCCGGCGATAAACAGTCCCAGCCATTTTTCATCCATCTCCCGGACATCCTTTAAAATACGGTCCAGCCGGCTTCGCAGCACTTTTTGCTTCTCCGGGTAACCCGCATAATAGACGATTGCAATCGGCAGATCCGGCGGATAGGCTTTCCGGAGCTTCCCAATGACTTTGTCCATGGAGCGCAGCGACATGTACCAGACCATTGTGGATTCATATTTGGCCAGGTCTTTTAAAATATCGTCTTCTTTTTCCGGGTTATCGCCGAACAGGGACCGGGGTGAGGTCAAAAGGACGAATCGGGTGCCTGCGGGGGTAAGGGATGTTTTGAGCGCCGCGCCGGCCGCGTTCAAGGCGCTCATGCCGGGGATAACCTCAAAAAGGGCCGGGTCAAAACCCTCCAGCAGGTAATGAAGGGAGGGGCCGTAGATGCAGGGGTCCCCGCCGTCCATCATCACAACGGTTTTACCCTTCCTGATTTGATCATGAACAAAATCCTGGACCTTGTTTCTTTGTTTCTCCATACCGGCGCGCCATGCGGCAGGGTCGGCTTTTTTGAGTTCACCGGCCTTTTCCCCGAGGATATGTTCCCATGGGTTGAAGGCGACTTTTTCCGGGTCGATATATTCATCAAACCGGTTGAATTTTTTTGGCATGCCGGGCGAGCAGAGGAAAACATCGGCTTTTTCGATAGCGTCAAGGGCCCTGGGGGCCGTCAGGTCGGGGCCGGCCGGGCCCATGCCGACAACATACAGCCTGCCGGGTTCAGCGGCATTGGCCGGGAAGAAAACAGCCGGCATCAAAACCAGGGCCATCGCCAGGATGATTGCCTTATTTATCTTAAATCCGGTTCTCATGAATCCGCCCCTCCTGTTTTGGGTCGGTTATGGGTGTTTTTCCATGCATACAATCCCAGGAAAATGTTGAGCAATAGGCTCAAGCCGAATATGATTTTAATCAAGGTGGATGCCTGGCCGGCGGCCGGGGGCTGTTTTTCCGCCAGGGCGTCTATCCGGCCGCCGGCGTTTTGCCCGGCTTCATCGGGTTTGACGCTGATCGATGCCTGCACCGCATGCCCCATGCCGTCATTGACTTTGATCCGCCATTCCCCCGCTTTCTCCGGGATAAAGGCGAATCGGCCGTTTTTATCGGTTCGCCCGTTCTGATATTCCACCTGGTCGTTTTCAGGGCTGAATACCAGCACTTCGGCATAGCGCATGGGCTCCCTGTCTGAATAAAAAAAGTCCACGGCAATTACCGGTGCTTCTTCAAGTACCCGGTAATCCGTGCCGTGGGCGGCGGTATCCGGCGGGCTGGCCATTGCCCAGAACATGGCGCAGCAGACGGCGAAAAAAATGGATCGTTTCATTATTCGGCTCCAAAGGATAAAAAGGTCATAAATTTTAAATAATCCAGGCCCGTGTCAGCTTCCGCCGGGCGCTGGTGTTTGGCAAAAATCAGCTGTGTGCCGTTTTTGTCAAAGGCAATGCGGGCCACCCCGTTTTCGTCGGTTGGGATTTCCCGGTCGTCCTGCGTATAAATGACGGCATCAGCCAGGGGGTCGCCCTCAAACAAGACGGTAAAAGAAACCGGCTCCCCCGGTTTTGTCGAGAGGGGGCATTGCCGGGGCACGATTTCAAACCGCATGCCCAGCGGCTCGGTGTTTTGCCCGGACGGTTGGAAAAGGGTTTTTGCAAACTGCGTGGAAAAAAACGCGCTGATTACGGTAAGTCCCGCTTCTTCAGCTTCCGACCGGCCCATCAGTTTTTTCCCGTGCGTGGTGTTGACACGGTTCCCCCATTGGCTGACCACACTGGCCCGGGCGGCCGGGGCCTCTGTTTGAAACCGCACCTGTTCGGCTTCGTTGATGCGCTGCACTGAAAGCGGTTCGCCATCTTCCGCGTACGCCCTGATTTCCTGGACGCAGGCGGGGTCGTAGGCATCCGTGCGCTCGGAAATGATGCCGCGGTTGACCGCATAACCTCCATCATCGACAGACACCCAGAGGTGATGGCCAAACGCCGGTACGCTTAAAAGCAGCACCGGCAGCATAAAAATTGGTATTTTGCTTAACAATCGCATTTGTAATGTTCCTTGGTTTTAGAAATCAAATTGAACGGAGCCGTAATAAAGCCTTCCATCTTCAATATATTCCGTCTCATCCGTTGCGTTTTCAATGCTGAAGCGCAGGGTTGCAAGGTCAAACACCCGGCGCCAGAATGAAATGTCCAGTGTCGTGGCGTCGGGCGCTTTATCGGTGTTCAGGTCATTGGTGGTGATGTGGCGGTCATGCCTTAACAAAACGGATGCATTAATGAGAGCCGGGTTTTGATAGGTAACTCCGGAGCGGAATTTATGGCGGGGTACGCCGGCCAGATAATTGCCCTCCCGGTCCGGGTTTTCATTATCCTCCGCTATCTCGGAGAGGTTATAGGTATAGTTTAAAAAGGTGCTCAGGCCGCGGCCGATGTAATACTCCAGCTCGGTTTCGATTCCGTTGATCTCGACTTCGGATTTGTTCTGGTTCTCCGTATCCCTGGCGCCGGTGTCTTCATTGACAGCGATCGTTGCGCTTTCAATATAATCCGATATTTGTGAGTGGTAATAGGTCGCCCTGAGCCATAGATTATCGAAAAGGACGCGCTCGGCGCCGGCTTCCCATGTTTGGATTTCTTCAGGGTCCAGTTCCGGGTTGGCGCGCCGCAGAAAACGTCCGCCGGCCCGCACGTGGGGTTTGTAGAGCTCAAACAGGGAGGGGGTTCGGTACCCCGAGACAAAGGAGGTCCGCAGGGTTGTCAAATCGTCCGGGTGATAGACCAGGCCCAGCTTCGGGGAAAAGTTGTCCCATGTTTCGGAGCCGTAGGTTTCATCATAGGGCGCCCTGTTCCTGAAGGGATCGCTATCCTTTGCCTTTCCGTCATAGTTGCGCACATTGTCGTAGCGGACCCCGGCATTGACGACAAACCGGCTGTCCATAAAACGGGCGGTCCCTTCAATAAAAGGCGATATGAACCGCTGCTCCCCCGAAGCCCTGACATCCCGGTCAAGATTTCTCAACTGGGTTTCCTTGTAGTCCATGGACACCCGTTTAAATGCCACGCCGGTTGTGAGTTCCGTCGTTTCACACAAGGGCAGGGTGTTTTGGATTTCCGCCCCCCATACTTGATTGTCAGGGAATTTTTCATTACGGTCGGGAAAGAATTCCCCTGATTGCTTGATGTCCTGGTAAGCTGTTTTATCCCCCCGGTTCAAATACACCATGGCTTTCCAATCCATTACAGGCCCGCGATGGGTCATGCCGAGGCGGTATTGGTCCAGGGTCAGATCATCATAGAAATAGTCCCGGCCTTTTCCCATTTCATGGTCATAATACAAGCCGCTAAAGGCGATGTCGGTCCTTTCATCCGGTGAATAGGTGACTTTGCCGAACCCCTTGCCGATTTCCCGGTATCTTCTCTGGGTGAATTCGTCAATGCCCTCCGGGTCGATCATGTAAAAACCGTCGCTGTCTTCATAGGCGCCTGAAAGCAGAACCCCAAATTGGTCGAATTTTTGGGAATGCAGCCCGGAGCCGATATAGGTGCTGGCAGAGCCTGCTTTTGCCCGAGCGCTGGTTTCCCGTTTTTCGTCCGGATTTTTGGTAATGATGTTGACAATGCCGCCCAGTCCTTCGGATCCGTAGGATGCGGAGGACGGCCCCCGCAGAATTTCGATCCGCTCAATGCTCTCCTTGGGGATCAGGCCCCAGGCCACCCAGGCGATGGTGTTGCTGAAGTTGTCGTTTAAGGCAACGCCGTCGAGCATCATCAAAACCCGGTTGTTCCCGGTCCCCCGCATGGTGACATGGCCCCGGATGCCGCCTCTCTGCTGCCCGTAGTGCTGGGTCACATGGATGCCCGCGGAAAACCGGAGAATATCCTCAACCCTTTCAAAGGGGGTGTCCATGATCTCTTCTTCTGAAATCACACTGATGCTCTGGGGAGCGTCACTCGGTGTTACGTCCGATCGGGAGGTGGAAACCACCACGTCATCGAGTCGGTAGCGCCCCTGTTCATCACCGGCCAAAACCGAACCCGCCGGCAGCACCACCATCGCCCAGAAAACCATTGCTGTTATACCTGTCACGACCTTCATGTCTGTACTCCTTTTCCTCTGAAATGCGCACGCGTTTGCGTCGGCGGGCCGCGAAAATGATCCGCAGGTCTTTCGGGCAAAAAAAAGGCCACGAAAGACGCATTTTCCCTGTGTAGGGGAAAATGCGGACCTTCGTGGCCCAAGTCGTTTATGTCCTGCCGGTGCGTTTAAAAAACCGCTTGAAAAGAGCTTCAGCTCATTGTTTAAAATTTATTTCATATCCGTTCAGAAAGAAGCTTGTCAATAGTTTTGTCTCTTCGTGCAAATAGCAAAAGAATCTGTTTCTCAATGGCCCGGCCGGGGCTCAGGCGGAATCAGGTGGCTTTTGCTTTTCCGGCGGCATCCATTTTAACAGGATGGCCTTCCTGTTCAGATAGGCATAAAGCAGGATACCTGCCGCAATCGTGATTAAACCAAAAATGGTGCTTAAGGGCCGGCTCTTGATTGAATAAATGATAATCCAGAGATTGCCGAATATAAACAGCAGCGGGGGTATCGGGTAGC
>CAZNSO010000073.1:0-1341 GCA_964575805.1 uncultured Desulfobacteraceae bacterium | reverse complement strand
TAAATGATAATCCAGAGATTGCCGAATATAAACAGCAGCGGGGGTATCGGGTAGCCGAAGGTTTTATAGGCCGGGTTATGGTCCGGCCGGCGGTATCGCAGCCATATCATGCCGGCAACAGTGAGGACGGCAAAAATGGAGAGGGTGAAGCCGATATAGATCAGCAGGGCATTAAAAACAGAGGTTACCACCAGCAAAACGGCAATGGCGGCCTGCAGGCAAATGGAGGCGGCCGGGGTGTGGCGCCTTTTGTTGACCCGGGCAAAAGGGGTAAAAAACACCCCGTCTTTGGCCATGGCATAATAGACCCGGGGGCCGGTCATGATCATGGCGCTCAGTACCGAGAGGATTCCCAAAGAGACAGCTGCGCTGAAGTAGCGGCTGATTTCATCCCCGAACAAGTTGACCGCGGATTTGGCCCCCACGTCCAGCACATCGCGCATCTCAGCGGCGGGCATGGCGTAGATGTAGACCGCGTTGATCAAAAGGTACAGGCCCATGACGGCCAAGGTGCCGGCTGCCAGGGCGATGGGGATGTTTTTCTGCGGGTTCTTTATCTCCCCGCCGATATAGGCCGCCGCATTCCATCCGCTGTAGGCGAAGGCGACAAATATGAGGGAGACCGCAAAGCCCTCCGCGGAAAACCCGCCCTGGGGCCGGGCCATCTCAAAATGCGCCGTGGAGCCGCTGCCGAATAAAAAGCCGGCAGCCACAAATAGCAGCAGCAGGCTGATCTTAAAAACCGTCAGGCCGTTCTGCACCCGGCTGCCTGTGGTCAGGCTGTGGTAATGGAGCAGGGAAAACAAGACGATCACTCCCACTGCCGTCAGGTTTAACCACGAGAACCCTGCCAGGCGGATGCCGGCAACAGAGATCTCCAGGCCGGTGCCGGGCTCCACGCCGCAGGCATGGAACAGGTAGGTGGCAAAAGCGATGGCAGCCGCGGCAATGGGGGCTGAAAACCCGACAATCAATGAAATCCAGCCCGAGAGAAACCCCATGGGTTTGCCGAAGCTCTCCCGCAGAAACACATATTCCCCGCCGGCCCGGGGGAACCGGGCGCCCAGTTCCCCGTAGCACAGTGCCCCGCAAAGGGCGAAAATGCCGCCGAAAAGCCAGCATAAAAGCAGGGTCAGGGGATGGCCCAGCTCGGTCATAATGTAGCCGGAGGTGGCAAAAATCCCGGTGCCCACCATGTTGGCGATAACCAGCACGGTTGCCGTAAAAAGGCCGATCTCGCGTTTCAGGCCATTGCCGTTTAATTGGTTTTTCATGTTGCATCCCGTCTATTTAGTGCCCGAACGAAAACCAGGATTTTTTGTTAAGATCAAGGAAGGCGAA
>CAZNSO010000072.1:4699-16098 GCA_964575805.1 uncultured Desulfobacteraceae bacterium | reverse complement strand
CATGCCTTACTAATATTTGCAAAACCAAGTATACATCAAACCAAGGGGTACACGCCATTTTGAAGGCGGACACGCTGCGCTTGGTCCGCCCTGCGAGAGTTACCGGGGGCCTATGCAGCCTGGCGCGCCATGGAGGAGGAAGTCAGCGATGCCGGCCTCAGGCACCGCCTGGATAAACGCCCACTGACAACCGGACAACCGGATGACCGTATAACCGGATGACCGGACAACCGGATTTATTCGCCCTCTTCAACCGACTGCTTGTACCCGCACGCCGTATTCAGACACTTTAAAACCGTTCCATCCTTTTTGGTGGTCTTTTCCACCAGAAAAGGGGCGCCGCACTGAGGGCAGGCCTGGGGTACAGGCTTGTCCCAGAGGGCATAGGTGCAATCCGGAAAGCGGCTGCAGCCATAAAAAACCTTGCCGCGCTTGGATTTTCGTTCCACCAGATCCCCGCCGCAGCCCTCTTGCGGGCATTTAACCCCGGTGGAAGGCGCATTTTTGGCACCGCCGTTGATAGAGCGGGTGTTTTTGCAGGCCGGATATCCGGTACAGGCCAGAAAATCCCCG
Source organism: uncultured Desulfobacteraceae bacterium (assembly GCA_964575805.1). Lineage (GTDB taxonomy): Bacteria > Desulfobacterota > Desulfobacteria > Desulfobacterales > Desulfosalsimonadaceae > M55B175. Next base: position 15,525 of record CAZNSO010000072.1, on the reverse strand, counting down.
TATTTGCCCTGTTTTACCACCATCTCCCGGCCGCATTTATCACAAACCTGGCCTTCCGCCGCCTCATATGAGGGCTCGACGGGGTGGATTCCGCCCTTCTCGTCCCGGGTGTAATTCCTGGAATACGTGCACTCGGGATAGCCTTCACAGGCCAGGAAGGGGCCGTTCTTTCCCACCTTGATGTGAAGGCGTTTGCCGCAGACGGGACAGGACAGATCCGTGGGAACCCCGACTCCCTTGACACTGTGCATGTGATCGGCCGCCTTGGCCACGCGGCTTTCAAAAACCTCGTAGAATCGCGCCAGCACATCCTGGGCATCCGCCTCAGCCGCCTCCACCCGGTCCAGGTCGTTTTCCATCCGGGCGGTGAAGTCCACGTTAAAAATATCCGGGAAATTCTCCACCAAAAGGTCACTGACAATGCATCCCAGTTCACTGGGGTGAAAATACCCCTTTTCGAGTGTGGCATACCCTTTGTCCTGTATATTGGACAAAATGGCCGCATACGTGCTCGGCCGGCCGATGCCGTTTTCTTCCATGGCCTTGACCAGTGAGGCCTCGGAATATCGCGGCGGCGGTGTGGTGAAATGCTGCCTGGGCTCAATCTGCTTGACTTCCAGCCTCATGCCTTCGGCAAGCTCCGGCAGTTCGTCTTTTTCACCATTTTTTCCTTTTCCGTCCGTGTCGTCCTCTGCGGATTGATACAGGGCCAGAAAACCGGGAAACTTCACCGTGGATCCGCTTGCCGTGAACAAGTAATCCCTGGCGGCGATATTAATGGTTTGCTGGTCGATAAGCGCCTGGGCCATCTGCGAGGCCACAAACCGCTTCCAGATCAGCCGGTAGAGGGAGAGCTGATCGCGGGACAGGTAGGGGGCGATCTTTTCCGGGGTATTGCGCACCGATGTGGGGCGTATGGCTTCGTGGGCGTCCTGGGCCTTGTTTTTGTTTTTGAAAAACCGGGGTTTCTCCAATGCATAATCCGGCCCGAAGGTGTCGCGTATCAGTTCCATGGCTTCATTGGCCGCTTCAGCGGATATGCGCGTGGAGTCGGTACGCATATAGGTGATGAGCCCGACGTATTCGCCGCCGCCCAGATCCACGCCTTCATAAAGCTGCTGGGCCACGGTCATGGCTTTTTTTGCTGAAAACCGCAGCCTGCGGATGGCATCCTGCTGCAGTTTGCTGGTAATGAAAGGGGGGTAGGGATTGCGCTTCACGGTTTTTTTATTGATGCTATCCACCTGAAAATCAGCCTGGCGGATTTCATCCAAAATCCCGTTAACCTGCCCTTCATTTGAAATGGTGAGCTTCTTGCCCTTTTTTTTGGCCAGCCGGGCGGCAAACACCGGCGGGTTGTCCCCTTCCAGGTGCGCCGTGATCGACCAGTATTCCACCGGCTCAAAGGCCTGAATCTCACGCTCCCGTTCGCAGAGCATGCGAACCGCCACGGATTGAACCCTTCCCGCGCTCAATCCATACTTGACCTTTTTCCAAAGAATCGGCGAAACCTCGTAGCCCACCAGCCGGTCCAATATCCGGCGCGTCTGCTGGGCCTTGTATTTGCTCTCATTCAAAGATTGGGTCTGCGCCAGGGCTTCCCGAACGCCTTTTTGAGTTAATTCATGAAACAATACCCGGTGAAAAACGGGGCCGTCCTTCTTTTTCAGGATATTGGCGGTGTGCCAGGCAATGGCCTCGCCTTCCCGGTCCGGGTCAGGCGCCAGATAGATTTCATCCGAATCCTGCGCCGCGGCCTTCAGTGCCTTGATCACCTTTTGCTTGCCCGGAACCGTAACGTACTTGGGAGAAAATTGGTTCTGGACATCAATCCCGAATTCCTTTTGGGGCAGATCCTTGATATGCCCGACGGTTGATGCCACCTTGTATTGACTGCCCAGGTATTTTTTAAGTGTTCGCTCTTTTGTCGGTGATTCAACGATAACCAGGGGTTTGCTCACGATTGTTCTCCGTGTGTTGAAAAATACATGCCGGGTGACCGGGCTGCCAGGCCCTTGAGTTCAAGATTAACCAGAACAGCGGAGAGCTGACTGATTCCCATCCCCAATTGGCGGTGCAACTCATCGATATGGACAGGGTAAGGCTCCAGCATTTCATATACCCGGCTTTCATCCGAAGTCAACTCCCCCACCCGGTCAACGCTTTGCTCCTTACCGCGATTTTCCCCGGATTTCAAGAAAAGATAAGGGAACTCCTCAATAACATCCTCTGCCGCGGCCACCAGCTTGGCCCCCTGCTTCAGCAGGTTGTGAGTCCCCTGGCTGGTCCTTGAAGTGATGTTGCCGGGGACGGCAAACACCTCGCGCCCCTGCTCGCCGGCAAGACGCGCGGTAATGAGCGACCCGCTTTTTGCCGCAGCCTCGACGACCACGGTGCCCAGGCTCATACCGGAAATAATGCGGTTGCGCCTGGGGAAATTGTACGCATTAGGCCCTTCCCGCATGGGAAATTCGGACACCACCGCCCCGCATTCGCGGATGCGCTCAGCAAGGCTGCGGTTTTCCGGGGGATAAATCACGGAGAGGCCGCTGCCAAGAACGGCAATGGTCTGCCCTCCCGCGGTAATGGCCCCCTTGTGGGCGGCTGTGTCAATTCCCCGTGCCATTCCACTGACCACCGTAAGCCCCAAATCAGCCAGATCGGAGCCCAGGCGCTCGGCCATGGAAATACCGTAGCGGGTGGCCCGGCGGGAGCCCACAAGCGCAATACTGTAGGCGCAGGCGTCCAATCGGCCCCAAACATAAAGAAAGGGCGGCGGGTCATGAATTTCGCGAAGAAGGGGAGGATACGCTTCGTTCGAAAATGGAACGATCCGGCAGCCGGCCTGATGGACGCGTGCCAGCTCGGCGTTGACGGCAACGGCGGGAGGGCCTGCGAGGATGGCCCGGGCAAGCTGTTCAGACACCCCCGCCACCGCCATAAGATCGCTTTTACTCGCTTCAAACACCCGCCCAGGCGTTTCAAACCGTTCCAAAAAATTTTTATATAAATGATTGCCGACCCCGGAAATCATTTTTAACGCCACCCACGGGCGGATGCTCTCCATAGTGCTTGGACAGTGATTTTTCAGGCCTGCCCCATGGCTTCGGCCGCCCCTCTTCCCGGGGCTTCCTGCAGCAGCAGCAGAATGGGGCTGGAGATAAATATGGAGGAATACGTTCCAACGATAACACCGATGATCATGGCAAAGGCAAAATCATGAATGATCGGCCCGCCGAGAAAAAACAGGCACAAGAGCACAAGCAGGGTGGTGGCCGAGGTCATGATGGTCCGGCTCAGGGTTTCATTTACACTCTGGTTGATCACGGCATCCAGCTGTTTTCTGGCATGCTTCTGAATATTTTCCCGGATGCGGTCAAAGACAATGATGGTGTCGTTTAAGGAATAGCCGATAATGGTCAGCAATGCCGCCACAATGGGCAGGGAAAATTCAATGTCAAACAAGGCAAAAATCCCGATGGTGATAAACACGTCATGCATCAGGGCGACAATTGCACCCATGGCAAATTTGAGCCGCAGCTGCCAGAACATGACCAGGGCCACCACCAGGGCCACCAGGATCAACAGGGGGATGCTGACGTTAAACAGGGCAAAGAGGTAGACCGCGCCTACCAGGGCAATCGCCATCACCCCGCTTAAAACCCATTTCAGCTCAAACCTTCCGGAAATATATATGGTTATGAACAAGAGAGCATAAAAAAGCGCCAGCAGAGCTTTTTCCCGGAGGTCGGCCCCCACCTGAGGCCCGACCATCTCCACCCTCAGGACATCGACCTGTGTCCCCGTGGCATCGGCCACTGCCGAGCGGACCTCTTCGGAAAACCCTTTACCCGTGATCAGGGTTTGATCCGTCCGTATCAGGTATTCGTTCTTTTCCTGGGCTCCGAATCGCTGCACCGAGGAGTCCCCCAGGCCGACGGCATCCAGGCCGGTGCGGATCTGGGAAATGGAAGCCTCTTCCATAGACTTGATCTGGACGATGGTGCCCCCGGCGAAATCGATCCCGAACCGGGGGCCGCCATGATAAATCAAGGCCGCCAGACTGATAAGAATCAAAGCCAGTGAAAAGGCAAACCCCATCTTCCGTTTGCCGATAAAATCGATCTTCGTGCCGGGCTTGATAAATTCCATGAATATTTTTCCTTGCGGGTTAAATGCTCAGTGTTCGCACATGCCGGGTAATAAAAAGATAATCGAAAATCAGCCGGGAAATCACCAGGGCGGTAAACAGGCTGGCAAGAACCCCCAGGCTCAGCGTGACCGCGAAACCCTTGACCGGACCGGTGCCGAATTGAAAAAGCACAAGTGCGGCGATAAGGGTGGTGACGTTGGCGTCGAGCACCGTCAAGCCGGCCCGGTCAAACCCGGCGGCGATGGATGCCGCAGGCGTTTTGCCCAGCCGCATTTCCTCGCGTATCCGTTCATAGATAATCACATTGGCATCCACCGCCATGCCAATGGTTAAAATAATACCGGCAATACCCGGGAGCGTCAGCGTGGCGCCGAAAAGGGCAAGGCCGGCTGCAATCAGCAGAATATTGAGAACCAGGACAAAATCCGCCACCAGACCGGCGGCCTTGTAGTAAAATGCCATGAATAGAAGCACCAGGATGCCGCCAATCAGCATGGAGAGCAGCCCCTTCTGGATGGAATCATGCCCCAGGGACGGCCCGACGGTTCGCTCCTCTATAATTTTCACCGGCGCCGGCAGGGCCCCCGCCCGCAGAACAATGGCGAGATCATGGGCCTCCTGGGAGGTGAAATTGCCGGTGATCCGGGCGGTGCCGCCGGGGATGCGCTCCTGGATAACCGGCGCGGAATACACCTTGTTGTCCAGAACAATGGCCATTCGTTTCTCCACATTTTCACCGGTGACCCGCTCAAATGTCCGGGCCCCTTTGCGGTCAAACTCAATAGCCACATAAGGCTCATTGAACTGGGGGTCGATCTGTACCCGGGCATCGGTGAGATGGGCGCCGGTCAGCAGGGTGCGCTTTTTAACCAGATAGGGCTGCTGCCTCCCCGATTCGCCGGTCTGCGTGGCATCCTCAGCCTGGTAAAGGATTTCGCTTCCGGACGGAACGTTTCCTTCTAAAGCCGCCCCGAGGTCATTTTCCTCATCCAGCAATTTAAATTCCAGTTGGGCGGTTTTGCCGACCAGATCCTTTGCCCGCTGGGGATCGTCAATGCCAGGGAGCTGCACCAGAATGCGCTTTTCCCCCTGAATCCGGATATCCGGCTCGCTTACGCCGAACTGGTCAATGCGGTTGCGAATGGTTTCAAGCGCCTGCTCAGTGGCCTGATTCTTGATTTCGCGAACCCATTCCTCCGTCAGCCCCATTTTTATCCGCAGCCCCCCCTCCACCGGGGACGAGGATCGCATCTCGACTTCAGCATATTCCCGCTCCAGTATATCCCGGACACTGTCCTTTTCTTCAGGGTCCAGCAGGGTGGCTGCAAAACCCGTTGCCCCCGAAGGCTCAATGCCGTGATGGCGAATCCGCTCTTCCCGAAGAAGCGACCGCATCTCGCTGCGAATCCGCTCCACCGTGCTTTCGACCGCCCTTTCCGTCTGAACCTCAAGCACCAGGTGCATCCCGCCTTTTAAATCCAGGCCGAGATTAATCTGCTTATAAGGCCAGAAGTTCGGCTTAAACGTTGGTATCACCAGAACGGCGGCAATAACCAGAACCCCAAGAACAATCATTATGCGCCAGGAAACCTTTTTCACGCCCAATACCCCTTATTCATTGAATTGCCTTTGCCTGTGACGGAGGGTGAACCGCTGAAAATCAACGCGGCCCCCTTTTAGCAGTTTAAAACCGGTAAATCAAGTGCCGCTCTCATCCTTTTTCTGTTCCTGGGGGGCCTGCTGGGCCAGAGAGGCGACACTGCCGCGGGTTACTTTCACCCGGACCTTGTCCGCTATTTCAAGAGTGGCCGTCTGCTCATCCAGATTGGTGATCCGGCCGTACATGCCGCCGCTGGTGATCACCCGGTCCCCCTTTTTCAGGTTGTTGATCATCTCCTGGTGCTGCTTGGCTTTTTTCTGCTGGGGACGAATCAGCAGAAAATAAAAAATCACGAACATCAAAATGATTGGCACCAAAGCGGTGAACCCGCCTCCCTGGGGGGCCTCTCCTGCCCCGCCGCCGCCCATTGCATATGCCGTACCTATCAAATCCAACATCGTTCCTCCTTAAACAGTTATTCTTCTCTATGGTATTTAAAGCCATACCCGCTGTATCGGCCTGTTAATGATCAACGGGGACAGGCCCTGACAGCCTGTCCCCGAATACGCTCCCGCTTCGCCTCTTCTGAGCCGGGAAGCGGGCCTGCCCTGAAGCTGCGGGCACAATCTATCTTCTCATGAATTACTCCCAGTCAATCCGGCTGTTGCCCGGAATCATGGTATTATCCGCTTCGATGGTGATGGTGATTCCCCGGCGCATCTCAAGATCCAGGATCTCTTTCTTTTTCCGGTTTAACAGGTAAGCGGCAACCTCTGAGGGGACAAACCCCTTCACATTTGAAATCTCCGCCTTCAGCGTTTCCAGCCGGAGCCTTCGGAGAAAACTCAACCCAAGGGATTCCACAGACTGCGTGACCCCTTTTCCCTGGCAATGCCGGCATCGCTCAAAATTAATAAACCGGATGGAGGGCCGGATGCGCTGCCGGGACATCTGCATCAGCCCGAAGCTTGAAATCCGCCCCACCTTGTTTCTGGCCTTGTCCTCCTTGAGCTGGGTCTTCATGGCCTGCTCGACCTTCTGCTTATTCTTTTGCTCGCGCATATCGATAAAGTCGATAACAATCAGGCCGCCGAAATCCCGCAGCCTCAATTGCCGGGTGATCTCCTCGGCCGCCTCCAGGTTGGTGGAAAGCGCTGTTTCCTCGATGGAGCTTTTCTGGGTGGCTTTCCCCGAGTTCACATCAATGGAAACCAGGGCCTCTGTCTGTTCAATCACAATCGTACCGCCGGATTTGAGACGCACCCGATTTTCAAAAATCGATGTTATCTGGTCCTCCAGCTGATGCTTGGTGAAAATCGGCTTGTCCGCTGTATAGCGCTTGACGATTTTCTTGTGCTGCGGCGAAACGATATGAATAAATTCCCGGATTTCGTTGTATACGGTTTCATCGTCAACCAGAATCTCCGATACCTCGGCGGTAAAATAATCCCGTATGGAACGCTGCACCAGCGTCCGGTCCTTGTATAGCAGCGCGGGCGGCTCTTCGCTGACGGCCTGCTTGTTGATATTTTTCCATAGCCGCATCAAATACCGAAAATCCTTTTCAATCGCTGTTTTGGTGCATTTCTGGCCGGCCGTTCGCACGATAATGCCGAACTCCTCGGGAATTTTCAGTTTATCCAGGATTTCCTTTAAACGCTTGCGTTCGGCATCATCGCTGATTTTCCTTGAAACCCCGCGGCTCTTGCTGCCGGGCATCAGGACCGTATGGCGCCCGGGCAGGGAGATAAAGGTGGTCAGCATGGCCCCCTTGTGCATGAAGGGGTCATTCGTGATCTGCACCAGCATTTCCTGGCCGCTCTGGATAATTTTCTTCAGGGACTGATCCCCGGTGGGATCATCGAGATAATAATCCGGATGAATTTCATGCTTTTGCAGAAATCCGTGCTTTTCTGCACCATAATCGACAAAAACGGCCTGAAGGCTCGGCTCCACGCGGGCGACCACCCCCTTGTAGATATTTCCCTGGGTGATCTCCCGGGCCGTGGTCTCAATATGAAACTCCTCCAGCCGGTTGTTTTTAACTTTGGCGATCCGGCATTCTTCCGGATCGACGGCGTTGACCAATATTTTACTGTTCATGGCGATATGCCTGCCACCTCCCTGTCAGGTTCATGCATCCCCAGTATTCGGGATATAAGACACTAAATAATCGGACGGATCCACACGAGTGCCTACTTTCATATAAAATCAGCTCGGTCAAGTCAAATAATTTCTAATTTAAATAAGTTGCGGGCAAGCGTACCGGAAATCCGTTTGTCCGCCCTTCATCGCCCCCCCTCAGTCTTGATATTTAAAAAACTTTATGGCATGACATAGCCAATCATAAAAAATTCCGAACATTAATTCCAAAAACAAAGAGCGAGCCATGGAAACCCGTTACAACCCTAAACAAATCGAACCGAAATGGCAGACTGTCTGGGATGCGAATGAGCAGTTCAAGGTTACGGAAGATCCGGGCCGGGAGAAATATTACCTTCTGGAGATGTTCCCCTATCCCTCCGGGAAAATCCATATGGGCCATGTCCGCAATTACACCATTGGCGATGTCATCGCCCGCTACAAAAGGATGCGCGGATTTAACGTACTGCATCCCATGGGCTGGGACGCCTTTGGCATGCCGGCGGAAAACGCGGCCATTGCCAACAAGACCCACCCCGCGGACTGGACCTATGCCAATATCGATGCCATGCGGACCCAGTTGAAACGGCTGGGGTACAGCTATGACTGGGACCGGGAACTGGCCACCTGCGCACCGGAATATTATAAATGGGAGCAGTGGCTCTTCCTGCAGATGTTCAAGCAGGGCATGGCCTATCAGGGGGAATCCTACGTCAACTGGTGCGAAACCTGCCGGACCGTTCTGGCCAATGAACAGGTAGAGGCCGGCGACTGCTGGCGCTGCGGCCTTCCGGTGCAGCAGAAAAAACTCTGGCAATGGTTTTTCAGGATCACCGACTATGCCGAGGACCTTTTGCAGTACTGCGACAAACTTCCCGGCTGGCCGGAAAAAGTCACCACCATGCAGAAAAACTGGATCGGCAAAAGCATCGGGGCGGAAATCAGCTTTCCGGTGGAAAACCGGGAAGAGACAATCCGGGTTTTTACCACGCGGCCGGATACAATTTTTGGCGCCACCTTCATGTGCCTGGCCCCGGAGCACCCCTTGGTTCAGCCCCTGTCCCGGGGAACAGGTCAGGAATCGCGCGTGGATGCTTTCGTCGAACGCATGGCCCGCCAAAGCCGAACCGAGCGCCTGATGGAAAACTATGAAAAAGAAGGGGTTTTTACCGGCGCCTGGTGCCGCAACCCCATGACCGACCGGCAAATGCCCGTCTATATCGCCAATTTTGCCCTGATGGAATACGGCACCGGTGCGGTCATGTCCGTTCCCGCCCATGATCAGCGGGATTTTGATTTCGCGAAAAAATACGACCTTGAGATCCTGACAGTGATCTGCCCGGCGGGAACCCCGCTTGAGGAGGTGGCCCAAACAGAAGCCTACACGGGCGAAGGGGTCCTGGTCAACTCGGGCCGATTCACCGGCATGGACAGCGCGGCTGCCAAAGACGCCATAACGGATTATTTCGAAGAAAACAAGCTGGGCAAAAAAGCCATCAGCTACCGGCTGCGGGACTGGGGAATCTCGCGCCAGCGCTATTGGGGAGCCCCCATCCCGGTTATCCACTGCCAGGCCTGCGGTACGGTCCCGGTTCCCGAAAACGATCTGCCCGTGCTTCTTCCCGAGAATATTGATCTTCTGGAGGGCGGCGGGTCGCCTCTTGCGGCCACTGACTCCTTTGTTCAGACAAGCTGCCCGGAATGCGGAGGGGCGGCCCGTCGCGAAACCGATACCATGGATACCTTCGTTGAGTCGTCCTGGTATTTTGAACGCTATTGCAGTCCGCACCATGACACGGCCATGTTTGACCCGGCGGCGGTGGCCTACTGGATGCCGGTGGACCAATACATCGGCGGTGTGGAACATGCGGTAATGCACCTGCTTTATTCCCGCTATTTCACCCGCGTCTTAAAAGACATGGGGCTTGTGGCGTTCAAGGAACCCTTCACGCGACTGCTCACGCAGGGCATGGTCTGCAAGGAAACCGTGAGCTGCGCGGAACACGGATTTCTGTACCCGGAAGAAACCGATTACCAGGGGGATCAGCCCTATTGCCAAATATGTGGCACCGCAGCCACAGTGGGGCGGGTCGAGAAAATGTCCAAGTCCAAAAAAAATGTGGTGGACCCCAACGTTCTTCTGGACCAGTATGGGGCGGATACGGTGCGGCTGTTCTGCCTGTTCGCCGCTCCCCCGGAACGGAGCCTGGAATGGAGCGAGCAGGGAGTGGAAGGCGGTTTTCGTTTTTTAAACCGGGTCTGGCGACTGATCAAGGAATGGCAGCCCTTGATCCAGGATGCACGGGCTTTTGACGGGGATTTGGAAGAACTGGATGCAGCATCCAAAAAACTTTTCTCCAAAACCCATCAGACCATCCGGAAGGTTACCACCGATATCGAGGAGCGATTCCACTTCAATACGGCCATAAGCGCCGTGATGGAGCTGGTCAACACCATGTATGGCACGCAACTCGACAGGACCCGGGCCAGCAGCGTTTCCGTCATGCGCTTCGCAGCCGACACACTTGTCATGCTTTTGGCACCGGTGGTCCCCCACGTAACCGAGGAGCTGTGGGAAGCTTTGGGCAATGAGCCGGGTCAATTGTCAGCCGCCTGGTGGCCGCAATGGCGCGAAGAAGCGATGGTTTCCGATACGCGGCAAATGGTGGTCCAGGTAAACGGCAAACTCAGGGGCAGATTTGAGATTGCCGCTGACGCGGATGAAGAAACCGTCAGGGAAGAGGCCCTGGCAGAGGAAAATGTGGCCCGTTTCATCCGGGACAAAACAATTAAAAAAGTCATTGTGGTAAAAGACAAGCTGGTCAATATCGTGACCGCCGCCTAAAAAATTTGAAATGGCTTCGTAAAAGATGAGAAATGCATGCCATACCACCTGAAAAGAACGATTCCGTTAACCCTTCCCTGGCTTTT
>CAZNSO010000072.1:0-4599 GCA_964575805.1 uncultured Desulfobacteraceae bacterium | reverse complement strand
AATGCATGCCATACCACCTGAAAAGAACGATTCCGTTAACCCTTCCCTGGCTTTTCCTGGTTCTGGCCACGGCCTGCGGATACCACTTTTCCGGCGGCGGGAAACTTCCGGGCGGCATTCAAACGGTTAACATCCGGATTTTTGAAAACCATAGCGGTGAAACCGGCATTGAAACCCTGCTGACCAATGACATTGTCAATCAATTTCTTCGGTTTGACACCGTTCGCATTGTTGAAAAGGATCGGGCAGAAGCGATTTTAACCGGCACCATCAAGTCCGCCAGGATCCGCACAATTGCCCATGAAAGCCCGGGCCGCTCCACCGAACGCCGGATAACCCTGCACCTGGACGTAAGGTTGCAATCACCCGACGGCAGGCGCATCTGGTCCGCCAGTGACATTGCCTCCGGCGATTCCTTCGAAGTGGCAGCCGAGAAGCACCGTACGGAGCAGAATAAAAAATCCGCTATTGCCAACATTTCCGAAAGGCTGGCGGAGCGGATTTATTACCGGCTGACCGGTGAATTTTAAACGAGTGGCCCTAAGCGGCCTGGATGCGATTGACGCTTCGAGAAAGGCGGGATTTTTTCCGAGAGGCGGTCCGGGGATGGATGACCCCTTTTTTGGCGGCCTTGTCGATAACCGACTTAACCCGGCGCAGCTCACTGGCCATGGATTCCGTGTCGCCGCTTTTCTCCGCCTGAACAAGCTTTTTGGTGGCGGTTTTCACCTGAGTTTTTACCGCCCGGTTCCGCAGGCGCCGATTCTCATTTTGCCGGTTCCGCTTGATCGCAGACTTATGATTTGCCACTGGTATCACTCCTTTTTTTGTTTTTTGATAAGTTGGTTTGATACCGAATCCGTCCATTCATGTCAAGAATATTTATTTTACAAAAAATTTTTGCTCAGATGCGTCCATGGGCACAGGCAAGCAAATGCGCTCTGAAAAAAAAACAATGACACGGGCAGCCGGCGTGATCGGGCTGGCCACGCTGCTCAGCCGGATTCTTGGATTTGTCCGGGACATGGTGATCGCATGGTTTTTTGGCGCCGGGCTTTTATCCGACGCCTTTTTTGTGGCATTCCGGATCCCCAACCTGTTACGGCGGCTTTTTGCCGAAGGCTCCCTGTCAATCGCCTTTGTGCCCGTATTTACTGACTATCTCACTCGTGACGGCAGAGATGAAGCCTTTAACATGGCCCGCTCCACACTGCGGATACTCTCGGTGCTCCTTGTTGTCCTGACCATTGCAGGCATCCTGGCCGCCCCCCTCATCGTCAAAATCGTTGCGCCTGGATTTACCGGGGCAAAATTTTCCCTGACGGTCACCCTTACCCGGATCATGTTCCCTTATATCTTTTTCATCTGCCTGGTGGCCCTTTCCATGGGCATTTTAAATACCCTCGGCCATTTCGCGGCCCCCGCCCTGGCCCCGGTGTTTTTAAATGTCGCCATTATCGGCGCCGTCCTTTTCATCGCCCCGCAAATGGATACCCCCGTGATCGGTCTTGCCATCGGGGTCCTGATCGGAGGAGCGCTTCAGCTTCTGCTGCAGGTGCCCGTTTTAATCCGAAAAGGCTTCTTGTTCTGGCGAAAAGCGGCCTTGTACCACCCGGGCGTTAAACGCATCGGCAGGCTGATGGGCCCCGCGGTCTTCGGAGCCGCGGTCTACCAGATCAACATCCTGGTCGGCACGCTCCTCGCCTCGCTTTTGCCTGAGGGAAGCGTTTCCTACCTGTATTACGCGGACCGGCTGGTTCAGTTCCCGCTGGGCCTGTTCGCCATATCCCTGTCCGTGGCCGTCCTGCCGAGCCTTTCCCGGCAGGCGGCGGCAAACGATTTCAAGGGGCTTGCCGAAACTTTCGGCTATTCCCTGCAGCTGATTTTCTTTGTCACCCTTCCGGCCATGATCGGCCTGATCGTTTTGCGGGAGCCCATTGTGGCCCTTTTGTTTCAAAGGGGCGCCTTCGATATCGAAAGCACCCGCCTGACAGCCAGAGCCCTTGTTTTTTACAGCCTTGGCTTGTGGGCCTTTTCAGCCGTGCGCATTGTTGTCTCCACCTTTTATTCATTGCAGGACACCCTCACGCCGGTCAAAATGGCCTCTGTATCCATCATCGCCAATATTGTGCTGGGCATACTGTTAATGGGGCCGTTAAAACATGGCGGACTGGCGCTTGCCACTTCCCTGGCCTCGATGATCAACTTCTGCCTGCTGCTGTGGGTCCTGCGCAAACGGATGGAGCAATTGGAAGTGAAAAAAATAATGGAATCTATTGGCAAATCCGTGATATGTAGCTTAATTATGGGTGTGGTGCTGGGCGGGCTTTTAAGGCTTTTTCCCCTGCCGCCCGCCGCGTCGATGACCCGGCTTGTGGCAGGGGTGGCCGGCGGGGTTGCCGCCGGTATCGCCATTTACTGCCTTGCCGCATATGTGCTGCGCTGTCCCGAATTAAACGATATCCGTCGTCTTATTAAAAATGAGCCGATTTCATGACGCTTCGACCGGTTCACATAAAAATCGGACTGCTCGTGGGCCTCCTGTTGCTTATCCTTTATTTCGGCCGGATTGTCCTGGGCGATAACGGTTGGCTGGAACTCAACCGGAAAAGACAGCGCCTGGAAACCATCGAGGCGGCCAACAGCGCCATCGAGAATGAAAACCTGCGCCTTTACCGTCGCGTCAACCGCCTGAAAAATGATCCGGAGTTCCTTGAATACATTATCCGGCGGGAATTGAGCGTGATTGGTGAAGAGCAGATTGTCTTCAAGTTTGAAACAGGAAGCCATTGAGCCGCTCCTGCTTTTTCCTCACAAACCTTTTTGAGACCCTGCCGCAACCGTCTTCGCCATTTTTTTTGGCCTTTTGAGAGACATCCCCGGCCTTTGGCAATGACCGGTGACGCCCGGATGATAATGCAAAAGTTGGCAGGAACCGCCCCCACCCCCTTGCTTTCGCCCCAACCCGTCTTATTTTTATCTGAAACCTGGTTTCGATTGAAAACTGTTACCGGCCAATGCATTGCGGTGCAATGCATTGGCTTGAATATCATTTTGAGCATTTAATAAAGGAGTACTGTTTCGATGGGTAGCCGGATACGAACAACAATTCTGCTGGCCGTTCTGACGGCCGTGATCATGTGGGTGGGGAAAATGATCGGCGGCACGGGGGGAATGCTGATCGCCCTTGTCTTTGCCGGTGGATTCAATTTCTACGCCTACTGGTACTCGGACAAAATGGTGCTGAAGATGTATCGCGCCAAGCCCGTCACTGCCGAGGAGGCCCCTGATATTTATCACCTTGTGGCGGAATTGGCCTCCAAAGCGGGCCTTCCCATGCCCGCGCTTTATATCATCCCCCAGCAGGCACCCAATGCGTTTGCTACGGGGCGAAACCCTGACAACGCGGTGGTGGCCTTGACCGAAGGGTTGATCCGATATATGAACCGTGACGAACTGGCAGGGGTGATTGCCCACGAACTGGGGCACATAAAAAACCGGGACATGCTGATCCAGACGCTTGCCGCCACCATGGCCGGTGCGGTTATGATGCTGGCCACCCTCGCCCGGTGGTCGGCCATATTCGGCGGCATCGGCGGCCGGGATGAGGGAGAAGGCGGCGGCATCTTCGGTCTTCTGCTTATGTCGATTATCGCCCCCCTTGCCGCCATGCTGATCCAGATGGCCATTTCCCGGTCCCGGGAATACCTGGCAGATTCAACATCAGCGCAAATAACAGGTAACAGCGAGGGCCTTGCCAGCGCACTGGATAAACTCAACGCCTATTCCAAACAGATTCCCATGAAGGCTGAACCGGCAACCGCCCACATGTTCATCGCCAACCCGCTTTCCGGGCAAAGCATGATGCATCTTTTTTCCACACATCCCCCCATTGAAAAACGCATCGCCCGGCTCAGCGGCAGGACCTCGGGGCAAAGCCATCACGACGGCGGTGAATCCGGAAAACAAAGCATGAGCGATCAGGCCAGAAATTTCTGGGAACAGATGAAATGATCCACCAACACTTGATTCCGGCCAGGCGGCGCCTGAACGGGATCCCGGACTTTTGGCTCAGGTAACAGGCAGGTTTGTGGAGGAACCAAGCGTATGGATCAGCAATTGAAGGAATCAATCTTTGAGGCGGTTGCCAATGAACCTTTTGCCCGGGCTCTCAATATGCGGCTGGCTGAGCTGGACAGCGGCTATTCCCGGGTTGAAATGGATTATGCGCCGGAACGGATGCACAACATCTATCAGCGCGCCCATGGCGGCGCCATTTTCGGGCTTATTGACGAAGCATTCGAAACCGCAAGCCAGACAGGCGGCTCAATCGCTGTTGCCTTGAACGTGAATGTGACCTACATGGCCTCGCCGGAAACCGGCTGCAAGCTGGCTGCAGAGGCCAGGGAAATCAGCCGGTCCAGAAAAATCAGCAATTTCGATATTTCCGTGACCGACGATCAGGGGCAGCTCATTGCCAGCTGCCGGGCCATGGCCTACCTAACCGGCAAACCCGTCGTCCTGTAATCTCCCGTCATCTCTTGAAAAAAGGGGCAGGCGAAACCGCCCTGCCCCTTTTCCGGATGGCTTCGGAAAAAG
>CAZNSO010000071.1:0-16281 GCA_964575805.1 uncultured Desulfobacteraceae bacterium | reverse complement strand
CATGATATCGGTATGCTTCACTGGCACCGGCCCCGCACTTGTGTAGGGCCATAGCCGTATGGTGCACTGCCAGATATTAGTTGAACACCCCTGTAACGGCCCCCGACGTCACTCGAACAATGGCCGATGATGGCCCCGTTGGATCATATACCGCTGTCGTCGGATGGGGACTATACCAATCTCCCACCTACTCCGAGTAAGCGCATAGCAAAGTACACTACGTCGCCGGCAGGGCGATCTGTTTCCGGCGTGAGGTTCATCGGCAACAGTTTCCGGCAATCTTTTCCGGTCTCCGTCAGAGGCAGCCGCTCAAACAGATACCGCAGGTAAAAATAGGGCTTTAAGCCGTTGGCTGTCGCAGACTCAATCAGGCTTTAGAGGGTCGCGCTGGCGGCTGCCCCTTTGGGATGTCCACTTTGCGATACAGGAAGAGCCGATAGGTCTTGTAGAGGGCGAAATTTTCGGCATTACGGTTGCCGCTCAGGTACTTATAGTGCAGTTTCTGCAGCTTTTTGCGAAAAAACAGGCGGCCGATGAATGAACACAGCCGGCTGGTGAAACGATAGTTGGACTGCATGGCGTCCTTGAATGTCTGGACGATCGGCAGCACCACCGTTTTACCAAACTGGTCAACCAGTGTGTAATTGGGTGCGGTGTAACGTGTAATATCGATATCTTTCAACTGTTCAAGCGGGAAACGCCTTACAGTTTCGAAGAAAGCTTCAATCCGGTGCCCGCCGCTGATCGCCCGGCGAACCTGCGCGGACTGCGGACGCACCTTAAAGAAATCGCAAATCAGGATATAGCCGCCGGTATTCAGCAGGCGCATGCACTGCTCGAAAGCTTTTTCCATATTTATATATTGAAAACTTTCACTGAAAAGAATCAGATCGTAGCGCTTGTCCGTCTCTACCTGTTCGAAATAACATTCAAAGATTTTACTTTGATCCTGCAACTTCTCGCGGGTTTTTTCGGTGAGATAAGCACTCGGCGAAACGCAGTCAACCTTGAACCCCTTATCCAACAGTAACCGCGCGTTCTCCCCAACCCCGCAGCCGACATCCAGAATGGATTTCACTTCAGAGGGAACATGTTCCAACAAAAATGCCGAATATCTCTGCTGTGCCAGCGGCAGATTGTCAATATTCACCTCAAGCGAATCATCCCAATAGCCATAGTGCAAGTGCTCAGCCTTAAAGAAAACTGATCCGAGGACGGCTCCGATCCGCAGTCCGGCATCACGTAGATCGACTTCGTTTCTCTTTTTATTCATCAGTAAATAATCCCTATGCGCTTAGAGGCCATTCACAAGCCTTTTATCCGCGGCGTTGTTTATCGATGCTGATTTTACGCAACGAATAGTCTTGGGAGTAAGCTCAACCAGTTCGTCCTCATTAATATAGGCGATGCAATCCTCCAGGCTCATCTGCACCGGTGGAGTTAATATTACGTTTTAATCGGGCCCGCGGCACGCACATTAGAAAGCTCTGCTTGCCCTTGGCCGGATTGACTGTCAAATCATTTTCACGGCAATGCTCACCAATGATCTGTCCGCGGTAGTCTTTCACCCCTGGGCCCATAAAAAACCGTCCGCGGTTCTGCAAATTGAAAAGGGCGTAAGCCACTGTCGTGCAACTCTCCAATCAGACCAACACACCGTTTTTGCGATTTTTCATGTCACCGGCATAGTCATCATAACAGCTGAAGATATAGCTCATAATGCCCATCCCGCATGTGTCGGAAATGAATTCCGACCTATATCCCAGCAAACCGCGGGTCGGGATAACATAGCAGGGCCAAGAATAGGAGCTTGCTTTTGACGCCCCAATGTATAACAAGATTCGAATTATGTGGAAAGTGATTTTCGCCGCTTGATATTGTATGCAGGTAAAAGATGGGTTTGGACAGGAATGAAACGATTTGGAAATTGCTGCTCTATCGTCCTACACTGATGAGGAACAAAAAACATGGCTGCGATAATCGTGCGAACACCCAGGATGGTTTAATGGCAGCTTGGACAACAAATAGTATGCGACGCCCCCGGCGCAGATGCCGACCCCAACCATGATTCACGGACGGCAATAGGCGCTGCCCTTGCTCACCCAATAAAAAAGGCCTATTGCCCCTAATGCTATGGCCAAGCTGATGATCAACGAGAAGTTGCTCATGATGCTGGTACTCTCCCTTGATAGGTTTTGTTTCTATTTGCCCACACGCAGCTATTCCCGTTTTGCGGATTGTGCCACTGGGAATTTGCGGTACTCCAGCTGACAAGACCCGGTGGGCAGCTGCTTCATCCTTTAATATGTCATCTTCGCATCGTTAAGGCAATGTTTTTTTACACCTCGTAAAGACTGTCCGTGAAAACGCCAGGTTGCTAATGAAACATCTTCAAACGCTGTTTATCCGAGTAAGTCCAATTAAACCGCCATCGCCCAGAACGCACCTCCAATGACAAAAAAAGGATGGGTGAGAGGGCGGCCTTACTCCAGTCTGACAAATCGCAGCATCCAACCGGTTCTTATTGCGCTGCACAAATAACTCTCCGGGTTTGCTCCGTTCCGGAACAAGTTTGCCGTCAATGTAAAGCTTTGGTTTCGTGAAGAAGTCGATTTTGCCATTTGGTGTTATTGCCCAAGGTTGTTCATTGAAACCGATAGTTTACAGTATGTCCGGAATCGGACTTGTGAAAGGATAGCCGCATGGTGCATTTATACTAAACTTCAAAAACTTACCCATGTAGATCCCCTGCTGTGCCCGAAATGCCAGGGAAACATGAAAATCATCGCGTTTATCGAGGCGGCCGATATTATGATGATGATATTAAAACACCTGGGCCTGTGGGAAACCCGGAACCATGACCCGCCAGGCGGAAAGCCTGCGCAAACGGTGGAATGGATCTATTATGACCACTATGCCCGGCTCCCCTTTGCCGACGAGTGGGTGCAGTAAAGGGATTTGGAGAAACCGGACAATCGGACCGGTGCCGCCAAAAAAACGGTCAGAAAGACGAATTTTTGGCTGATTTCGGGTGGCCGACACGATTTTTCCGATAATCCTTGCCTTCCTGTTGGCATCCCGTATCCTTTCCTTTTAACCGCCTACAAGATCAAGTGGTAATCAAACTTTTTTTACAGGTCAGATCCTGCTATACATTTCGACATCAAAAGCAAGTTCCTATCCCTACAGTTCAGGACAGCGCTGCTCTTCATCAAAAACAGCGCCGTCCGGATAGGCATCCAAAAAACCGCGGGGGTCCTGTGTGGCAAAGTCTAAAATATCAGGGTTTTCGAGGGATGCGTATGGCCGATCCGGAAACATGCTTTGTACCAGGTTGGTTTTTCCGGACTGGCGGGGGCCGGTGGCAGTAATGACCGGGAATCCGTGACATAGTTTTCGGATTGTCAATAGAGTTTACACTTTGCCGCCTGCTGCGGCATAATGATACCCACTTCCGGCCCCCAATTCCGGGGACAAATTCGCAAATTCCGGGGACAGCAGATTCCGGCAGCAAATTCCGGGCACAGTAATAAAATGTCACGTTTTTTGACAATATCAATATTTTTATATATTCATAATAAACAAAAAGCGCAATGAATAGGCAACTGAAACAATTTCATAATAACAGTACAATGAACATTGATGATTAAATATGAACTTTAAATGTGACGTTGACGTCTGACCGGAAATTGAAATAATGCTGATCCGGAAAATCGAAGCGCAATGCAATGATTGCGGCCTATGTGCAAGGGACTGCATTGCCGGTGCCTGGCAAAAAGTCAACGGCCGGGTTGAAATGGTGGCGCCCCGATTTTGCAACCAGTGCGCCCACTGCGCAGCCATTTGTCCCAAGGATGCCATTCTCCACGACGGTCTGGATCCGCGACAGATCCGAAAAATCGACAAAAAACGCCTGGACCCGGAAGCATTCCGGGAAATCGTCCGCAGCCGCAGGAGCATCCGCCGCTACCGCAAAGCTCCCGTGCCCAAGGAAACCATCCAAGACATGCTTTTCCTCTCCGCCCACAGCCCCACGGCCAGCAACCGTCAGGATGTGGCCTATACGGTGATCACCGACCCCGCCGTACTGCAGGCCATCTCCGGTGCATTGTTCGGATTTGCCAGAAAGCTCTATGAGAAAACCCGCAAGGGCACCGGCAGATTGATTTACAGGAGCCTCCAGAAATTTTTTCCGGGGAATGACCTGGAACGCTACATGGAGAACATGTCCTACTACATCCGCCATGCCGATCAGGGCCGGGATTTTATTCTGCACAATGCGCCGGTGCTGATCCTTGTCCATGCCCCGGCGAAAGGGAAAGGGCGGTTTCATTGCGAAAACTGCAACATCGCCGCCGCCAATCTCATGAACGATGCCCACGTGCGCGGACTGGGCACCTGCTACATCGGCTTTTTGAGCCTTGCGCTCAAATTCTCCAACACCCTTCGCCGGCGCGTTGCCCTTTCCCCCGGCCGTAGGGTATACGCCTGCTTCGTGATGGGCTATCCCGCCCATCAATATACCTCAACCGTCTCACGCGAAAAAAGAGCCGTTCAATGGATTGAAGGGCGAACTGAGAGCCATAATATTTAAACTTCAAAGGAATGGCAGGATGCCAAAGATTCTGAAATTGTCTTTAATTGTCGTAATTTTAGCGGTTTTGACCTCCGGTTGCGCTTACCTGAATGACTACAAGGAGTCCGGAGAGCTTTCTCTTGGCGGGCTGAAATCGCCGATTACCGTTGTCCGCGATGAACGGGGAGTAGCCTATGTTCGCGCTTCCAATACGGCGGATGCGTATATTGGCCAGGGCTTCGTGTCCGCACAGGACCGGCTGTTCCAGATGGAGCTGAACCGCCGTTTCGCTTCAGGCCGAATCAGCGAGTTCGCCGGAAAAAAAGCGCTTGAACTGGACACCCGCATGCGCACCCTGGGCTTGTATCGGGCCGCGCAAAAGCATGCAAAACTGCTGGATTCCTCCACCCGCGCCTTTTTTCAGAACTATGTCGACGGTGTGAACGCCTATATAAAGACGCGCAAGGACACCTTTCCTCTGGAGTTCAAGCTGGCCGGCATAACGCCCGAACCCTGGTCGGTGGCCGACTCCCTGGCCGTCCTGTACCTCATGGCCTGGAACACCTCGGCCAATATGCAAACCGAGATTGCCCTGCACAATCTGGTGGAAGCCGTCGGCGAGGAAAAGGCCCGGGAGATCTTCCCACTCAATGTCAACCCGGATCCGGACGGCGGCAAATTTTCGACTGCAGCAGCCGATATGCCGGGGCCGGCTTTTACCGGCATGACCGAAAGCGGCCGCCTACCCCTTTTCCCTGAGCCTTCGGTTTTGAAACTGGGCAGCAACAACTGGGTGACCGGGCCGGCCCTTTCTGAAAGCGGCGGCCCCATCCTGGCCAACGACCCCCATCTCGATGCCCGCATCCTGCCGGGCCCCTGGTATCCCGTCGGGATGATCACGCCCGGTTTCAGGGCCGTGGGCACAAACATCGCGGGCATTCCCGGTATCACGGTGGGGCGCACCAGCCATCTGGCCTTTGGAGTGACCAACGCCTATGGCGACATGCAGGACCTCTACGTGGAGAGCGTTGATCCGCAAAACCCCGCCAACTACATTGAGGGAAGCGAATCGATCCCCTTCGAAGTCATCGAGGAAACCATCCGCTTCAAGGACGAGGATGCCCTTGACGGATATGACACCCAGACGATCCGGATTCGAAAAACCCGCCGGGGCCCGGTCGTATCCGGTGTGCTCGAGCATCTGGATAACGAAAAGGTCCTGACCCTGCGCTTCGCCCCCTATGAAACCATGCACGCCGGTGTCGGATTCGACCGCTTTCTCACGGCGGAGTCAGTGGCTGAGGCCATCGGGGCACTGCCCCGGATCAACATGATCAGCCTGAACATGGTGTTTGCCGATACCCGGGGCAACATTGCATGGTGGGTGACAGGCACCCTTCCCGACCGGACCGCCGGCGGCACCCTGCCCTACCCCGCTGCCGGAGGACAGGACAACTGGAACGGATGGGTGCCGTTCGGAAAGAAACCCCATGCAGTCAACCCCCAAAAAGGCTGGCTCGGCACCTGCAACCACACCACAATCACCCGCGATATGGACTATTACCATTCCTCCTATTTTGCCCCTTCCTTCCGCTACAGGCGCCTCAAGGAACTCATGGATCGAGAGGAGCCGACGGACGTCAAGGAGCACTGGCAGTTCCAGCGCGACACCAAAAACCTCCTGGCCGTGCAGGTGGCGCCCCTGATGGCCGCAGCGCTCAAGGAAAATGAAAAGACAAAAAAAATGGGCGACATCCTGGCCCGCTGGAACTTTCATGATGACACGGACAAGGCGGCGCCGACCATTTTCCAGGCGGTGTTCAGAAAATTCGCCTTTCACGTCTTCGAGGACGAACTCGGGCACGAAACCGCGGCGGTCTACCTGGACAACTGGTATATATGGCAGGAACGCCTGCTGGAGATGATCCTGGAAAATGATTCGGACTGGTTCGACGACGGGCGCACGAAACAGATCCGGGAGACCCGGGACGATCTTTTTGTCCGGGCAGCACTGGCCGCCTCGGCGCAGCTCAAAGAAATGGTGGGGAAAAATCCGGAAAAATGGCTCTGGGGCAAGGTTCACCAGCTGGAGCTGGTCAGCCCCATTCGCAGAGAGGGGCTCGGAAAGGGCCTGTTAGGGGGCGGGTCCCACCCGTTCCCCGGTTCCGGGGAAACCCTCTGCCGGGGCTGGTACGATTTTGACAACCCCTTTGAGGTCACCCACAGTGCATCCCTTCGCATGGTGGCCGATCTTTCCGACCGGGAAAAGGTACTGGCGGTGATGCCCGGCGGCGTCTCCGAGCGGATTTTTCATCCCCATAGAACCGACCAGGTTGAGGACTTTCTCTCGGGTGACATCCGCTACTGGTGGTTCAGCGACAAGGCCATCAATGCCCACGCGGCATCCACGCTCATATTGAATCCGTAGCGGAAAAACAAACGGCAAACCAAGCCCCCAAAGCATGGCCATGAAAACGAGCCCCTCATCCAAACCCAAGCCGCCCCTCCGCATCTCATGGCATATGTGGGGCCCCGGGGCGC
Organism: uncultured Desulfobacteraceae bacterium; assembly: GCA_964575805.1. Classification (GTDB taxonomy): domain Bacteria; phylum Desulfobacterota; class Desulfobacteria; order Desulfobacterales; family Desulfosalsimonadaceae; genus M55B175. Next base: position 9,164 of record CAZNSO010000071.1, on the reverse strand, counting down.
TGTTTTACCTCATCTGGTTGTGGGGTGACCAGGTCGTGGGCAGGAAATAGGCGCTGCGGTTTTATTGAGCCAGCCTGAGGGTGGCGACACCGGCAATGATGAGTGCCACCCCGGCGTATCTCGCAATTGACGTGGGATCTCCATAGAAGAGAACGCCCACAAGGAAAGTCCCGGCTGCTCCTATGCCTGTCCAAACCGCATAGGCCGTCCCGATCGGGATGTGCCGCTGGGCAAGCCACAGCAGGAAGCCGCTTGCTCCCATAAACACGACTGCAACGCTGATGCCGCTCCATCGCGTTTCCAGGGTCTGGGCCATCTTCAATCCAACTGGCCAACCGATCTCAAAGAGCCCGGCAAGAAACAAGTAAATCCAAGCCATTATAAACTCCATTGGTGAGTGCTGACATCTTATTTACCGATAGGAAAGTATATAACCCGGCAGAAGCCTCTTTTAATTCAAAGTGTATCAATTTGGCCCGTATCCGTCAAAAAATCTAAAAAATCTTTTGACTTTGGAAAATGGCGAAAAAATCACTGCAAAAAATCGAATTTTAAATAATACTCAATTGAAACATCTGATATAGCCGCTGTTGGAAATAAATATTTTATTTTTTATCAGATAGTTATTTCATAAATTGGCATTATTTCAATTTTCAAAAATATTTTAATCACCCATCTCGCAACAATTTTAATTATACCTCGATAAAAGGATTTTTACCAAAGATTCGTTTTTAATGGTTGAGCTTAACTCACTATAATTAAACTTATTAAAAATTTTGTAAATTATACCTATAAAGGCAACAAAAGAGTCGCCTTGGGCTACATTATGTCAAGTTGGAGCGCCCGCCGCGTTTTCGCCGATTTGTTTGTTTTATTGTGCGGCTTTCCATGCAAACTTGGCAGCGCTTCCCATTTAACAATATATTAAACTGTTTTTATTAATATAAATATAAACGAACGGATTCGAAAAAAATATTGACCTTTACCATATTATAACTTAATGATTAAGAAAAATTGAGCGCCATTTAAATTTTTCAGGGGCCGGCTAATGGAAAACCTGAGAAACCCTGCCTTCCCGGAAGTCTCAAATCGGCTCGCGGCCGACAACTTGAAACCCGTGGAGAACAGAATCCTGGATGCCACTTTGGAACGAATGAACCAAAAAGGGTATGCGGGTTGTACTATCCGAGAGATCGCCAAAATCGCAAAGGTGACCGAGCCCACCATTTATCAGTATTTCAAAAGCAAGGAAGACCTTCTTTTCTCCGCGGTGGAGCGCCAGGCCCAGCACATGATAGCCTTTCAATACGAACAGACCCTGGGCATTGCCGGTGCCTACAACAAACTGCGCAAGCTCGTTTGGGCCCACTTGCGCTACAATGATCTTTACAGGGAATACATCACCCTGGTTCTTCTCGAATGCCGGGCCAACTCCAAATTTTACTCCTCGACGGCATACAACATTTTCAGGCACTACTCCGGCACCTACCTGAGTATCTTGCAGGAAGGAATGGACGAGGGGGTTTTTCGCGAGGACCTCGATCCACGGCTCATACGCGATCTCATATTGGGCCTTCTGGATTTCGAAGCTTACACTGTTTTGGTGACCCAGGAAATCGAGGTGGCTGCGCCGGATCACCCGCACATCATGTCGCTTCTGGAACGAATCATACTCAAGCGTCCGCAGAATGAACTCAGCCAAACGAAAAAGCGCGAAAAGCTACTCGAAGTTGCCATTCAGTTGTTCTCCGAAAAGGATTACGCCAGGGTAACGATCGCAGAGATCGCCAAGCGGGCGGGAATTTCCGAGGGAACCGTCTACGAGTACTTTGAGAACAAAGAGGACTTGCTGCTCACTATCCCCGAGGAGCGCTTTCGGACACACCTGGAGGAGTTGTCCGACACTTTCGACATCCGGGATTCTTCGCGCAAACTTCGCCGTTTTGTTCGAAACCACTTTCGTCTCTACCTGGACGACAGACAGTTTCTGGTCATCTACCTCCTCATGATTCAGCTGAACCGGCGGTTTTACCAGAGCAGGGCATACAAAAGCCTCCGAAGCTACATCGAAGTGTTCGAAAACATCGTGAAAGAGGGTATCCAGGACGGCAGCTTTGTGCCCGATTGCAATGTCCGCGTTTTTCGCAACATGTTTTGGGGCGTGTTTACCCACATGTGCTTACGGTGGTTTATCGTGGACAAGACCCCAAAGGACGACAAATTTTCTGAAATCAGCAGGATTACCTTCTATCTGCTGGCGGCCGTGACAGAAACGGCCACCGTAAAGGGTGTTTAGGCCAGGCTCCTATGGCCTTGGTGAAAGCATGAAATGCGGATGCATCAGGGAAAGCCCTGATGCCCCAGGCACCGGATGAAGGCCTGTAGCGTTCATCGCGGGCGGGTGCCGTAAGACCGGCATGGCGGCCGCCCCTCACGTGCCGACAATCACTAAAACGGAGGTGAATCATGGCTGTACCAATTAAAAAGAAAAGCATTTATACACTTGTTTTAGCACTTGGCCTGGCAATTTTAACCCCAGGCCTTGGTGCCTTGAATGTTCACGCTTCCGACACCCTGAAAATCGGCGTAATCGGTCCAATGAAATTCCCCGCCGGGGAACATATGTGGAACGGAGCCGAACTGGCTGCTCAAGAAATCAATGACCGCGGCGGTGTTCTGATTGACGGAAAGGTCTACAAGATTGATTTGGTAAAGGCGGATTCCAATGAATACCGGAGCGTACCGGATGCAGTGAACGCATTGGTACGCATAATCACCAATAACCAAGTGCACGCCGTGATCGGAGGGGCACGCTCCGAGGCCATTCTTGCCCAGCAGGAAGTGATGGCCTCCCATAAGATTCCGTACCTGATGGCCGGAGGCGGCAGTCCCAAGCTGTGCAGCCCGGTCACAGAGAATTACGACAAGTACAAGTACTTTTTTCGGACGAGCACGCCGAACTCCCTGTATCAAGTCATGGCCACAGCAGCCACAATTGAGCTTTGTGCCAACAAAATCCGCTCCGAACTCGGCATCGAAAAGCCAAAGGTGGCACTGCTCATGGAGAAAGCGGTCTGGACCGACGGAATGGTGAAGTATGCTCAGAACATGCTTCCCAAGATGGGCATGGAGGTAGCTGGCGTCTGGAGACCGTCTCCCAACGCCAATGACATCAGCTCTGAACTTTCAGCCATCAAGAGCGCCGGCACTCACATCGTGTTTACGGCCTTTACCGGACCGGTTGGGGTGCTGTTCGGCAAACAAATGGGGGACCTCGAGATCCCGGCTGCAACAGTGGGCGTGAATATCGAGGGTATGACCAAGCGTTACTGGGAAGCCACAAGCGGCAAGTGCGCCTACCAGATGATCATGAATCCGGTAGTACGCGCAGAAGTCACAAAAAAGACGATCCCGGCATATGATGCCTATGTCGATAAAACCGGGAATTATCCAATGTATACGGCCGTAGGTGGATACGACGGTGTGTTTCTCATCAAATGGGCGGCCGAATGGGCAAAAAGCATGGATCCGGAAGCCCTTGTCGCCCAGCTCGAGAAAGCGGACCATCTTGGAATGGCCGGGCGCATACAGTTTCTGGGGAAGGATTCCAATAGCGTGCATGACCTGCGTTACGGGGCACGGTTTTCCACCCTGTTCGGCCAGCAGTGGGTGGACGGCGAGCTAAAGACTACATGGCCCGATGGCAAACAACCCGATTCCGTTCTGGGGTTTAAGCCCGGCTGGGAAGGACTGCGCTTTGAGGGAACGGTTGACTACCAATTGCCTCCGGTCATGGTGGAACACTGGAAGAATAAAGAGTAGCCGGTTATTTTTCAGGAACTGTCTGTACCCGCCATATCCTGTGGCCCAAGGGTTATGGCGGGTCTGCCTGAGATCATTTGACTGATCTATGCATTATTATATGGCCATCATCTTATATGGATATCATCGACCATTGCGAAAGGCTGACTGCATGGATTAGCAGATTGAAGTGCCGTTACGCTCAAAAGGTGAGGGAATTATGAACCTTGTGATGAACATTCTGGTAAACGGGCTGTCCTATGGCGGCATGTGCGCCATGCTTGCGGTGGGATTCGCCCTCATTTTTGGCGTGGCAAAGATTGTCAACATGGCCCACACGGCATTTTACATGGTGGCCGCCTTCATCATCCTGGCTTGCGTCAAAACTCTGGGCCTTCCTTTGTGGATATCTGTTGTTGTCTCCATAGGGCTCACAGCAGTCCTCGCCGTAATATGCTACGTCTTGCTCTTTGACCGCATCAAGGAGCACGAAACCGCTGTTCTGATCGTTTCCATTGCGCTTGCCCTGCTCTTCCAGGAAATCTTTCTCCTGTTATACGGTGCCCATTTCAATCCCATCCCGGCCTTTGTCTCGGGTTCCTTCGACCTGGCCGGGGTGCGGGTGGATTACAAACATGTTGTCGCCATAATTACCTGTGGCGTGACCCTTCTGCTGCTCTGGTCTTTGTTGAACCGAACCAAGTTGGGCAATGCCATCCGGTGCGTGGCCCAGGATCGTGAGGTAGCCAATTTGGTCGGCATCAACGTCCGGCTGATTTCCATGCTCACAATGGGGTTGTCCGCAGCCTTGGCTGCATTTGCCGCGGCTGTCGTCGGGCCCATCTACATGGTCGAGCCGTTCATGTGGATGCAGCCCCTGGTCATGGTTTTGGCCGCAGTTGTCCTTGGCGGCTTAGGCAGTATCAAGGGCGCCATCATCGCCGCCTTCCTTTTAGGATTCGCGGAAACTATGGTCACATTTCTCATACCAAGTGGCAGCTTTTTGCGGGGCGCGGTCTCACTGGCGGTCATGGTTGCCGTTTTGGTGGTTCGCCCGGAAGGCTTTTACGGTATAGCGTTCGAGGAAGAGAGGCTATAGAATGAGATACTATTTTCGGGTTTTATTTCACCTTCTGAAGACGGAAGTCTGGCAAGTTCCGGGAAGGATGATTGCTGCGGTATTTCTCGCCGGCCTGCTTCTCTTTCCGATGTTTTCTTCGCATCCTTATGTCTTCAGGATATTGACTTTGGCGGCCATCTTCTCCATTTTCGCGGCGAGCTGGGATGTTCTGTCGGGATTTACAGGCCAGATAAATCTGGGGCATGCCCTTTTTTTCGGAGTGGCCGCCTACACGGGTGCCAAGTTGAACCTGCTGTTTAACCTGCCTCCCTGGATCACCATTCCTATGGGCGGGTTTGCGGCCGTTTTGGTTGGGCTCGTAGCCGGGATTCCGGCCCTCCGGCTCCGGGGTTTCTATCTGGCTTTAGTGACCCTGGCCCTGCCGGTGATTCTTTCGGGCATAATCTTCATGTTCCCGGACTTCACCGGAGGAGAATTGGGTCTTTATGGAATAGATGGGTTTACCCGGTCCCGCATAGCTGATTACTACGTCATCGTGTTTATAATGATCCTCTCGGTCTACGCCATGTACAAGTTCACCGATGCTGAAAGCAAGTATCTGCGGACGGGCATGCTTCTGCATGCCATCAGGGAGGATGAAATCACTGCTCGAGCGTCGGGGATAAACACAATCAAGTATAAACTTATCGCTTTTGCGGTCAGCGCTTTTTTCGCCGGAATCAGTGGCGGCATCTACACCCATTATATGAAAATCGTGGGCCCCTCGACGCTGGAGCTGTTCTTCTCCTTCCAGGCCATCCTGTGGACCATATTTGGCGGAATAGCAACCATTTATGGAGCAGTCGCAGGCGTGTTCATTCTGTACCCCCTTATCGAGCTGATGGTAAATTTGCCGCTTGGACAGGAGTTGCGGTTAATTGTCTTTGCGCTGATTCTTATTCTCAGCATGCTGTTTATGCCCCAGGGGCTGACAACCTGGGTACTGAACCGGATCGAAACAACCTGTCCGCGCTGCAAGATCATTAATGCGGTCACCCGCCACCGTTGCCGGGCATGCAGGGCCTCCCTGCTAAGCTCGGCTCAGCAGGCGAAGACCGAAACTCGGGCTACTCCCAAGTAAGGAGGCGATTATCATGACCTCACCCTATGAAGAAAGGCCCTGGCTCTCACAGTACCCAAAGGAAGTGCCGGCAGACATTGAAGTACCGGATGCTTCGGTAAATGATCTTTTTGACAAGGTCACCGAGAAGTACCCCAAACGCAGCGCAATCATCTTTTACGGGAACAAGCTCTCTTACGCGGAGCTTCGGGAAAAGGTGGACCGTTTCGCAACAGCCTTAGCCGACCTTGGGGTAAAAAAGGGAGACCGGGTGGCCCTTCTGCTTTTGAATTGCCCGGAGCATGTCATCGCATTTTATGCCGTGCTCAAGCTAGGTGCCGCGGTAACCGCGGTGAGCCCCGTGTACGTGTCCTCCGAGATCCGTCATCAACTCGAAGACAGTCAAGTGGACACCATTATCTGCCAGGATTTTTTGTACCAGTCGGTGGAAAAGACCGGGCTCACGTTTAAAAACATCATTTTGGCAGACATTACGGCCTCTTTACCGAAGTTCAAAAAGCTTTTGGGAAAGAGCATTCTTCGAGGTGTGTATCAGAAGATGGCGCCGCCGAACAGAAGCCAGTTCGACACCGAAGGCTTTCTGGACTTTCATGAGTTGTTGTCCCAATATCCACCGAACCCTCCCCAGGTAAAAATCGACGCGGAAAGGGATATGGTGACCCTTCCCTATACCGGCGGCACCACGGGCAAACCCAAGGGTGTCATGATAACTCACCGGAACGTGGTTGCCAATCTGACCCAGTTCCGCGCCTTTCTCTACATGCTCGATGAAGGCAAAGAGGTCTGGATTGCCTACATGCCCTTCTACCATGCGGCCGGTCAGGCGGTGGCCCTGTTGTTTGGCGTGCTTCAGGCTTATACCCTGGTGATTATCACCACGCCGGACGTGGACGACATCCTAAATTCCATTGTGCGCTACCAACCCAATGCATTTTTCGCGGCGCCTACCTTGTATGAAATGTTAAAGGACCACAAAAAGACCGATCAAGTCCACTGGGCCGCCATGAAATTAATTATGTCCGGTGCTGATGCCCTGAGAGAAAAAACCGCGCGGGACTGGAAGGAACGAAGTGGCGCCGACATTTACGAAGGGTTCGGCCAGACGGAGTGCGTTGTGCTTACCCATGAAACCCCCTACGGAAATGTGAAGGTCGGTTCGGTGGGTGTCCCCGTAAGCAGCACCTATGCCGCCATTGTGGATCCTTTCGAGGACGAGTTAACGCCGGTGGGTGAGATTGGGGAGCTTGTAATCAGCGGGCCCCAGGTCACGCCTGGTTACTGGCAGAACGAAAATGCCACCCGTGACTGTGAAGCCTTGATAAACGACCGGAGATGGTGGCGCACCGGTGACCTCGGCCGGATGGAGGAAGACGGTTTTTTCTACATCTATGACCGCAAAAGGGACCTTATTAAATACAAGGGGCTGCGCGTCTACGCCAGGGAGGTGGAGGAAGTGATTATGGACCACCCATCGGTCAGGGAAGTCGGGGTCATCGGAGTACCCGACCCCAAGGTGGGCGAACAGGTCAAGGCGATGATCGTTTTGGAGACGGAATCCCGGGGCAGTGTATCGGAGGCTGACATAACTGACTACTGCAAGGAGCTTCTGGCTGCCTATAAGATCCCCCGAATCATCGAATTTGTCGGGGAAGTGCCGAAGACCGACGTGGGCAAGGTGTCCCGGCGGGAACTCCGCGAAGAAGAGGCCTGAACATGTCCGAATTTTTCAAAGTTCAAAATCTTACCAAAAGTTTCGGGGGGCTTACCGCGGTGCGGGACCATACCTTCACCGTTGGGAGCAATGAAATGGTGGGCCTCATCGGCCCCAATGGTGCGGGCAAAACCACGACCCTTCGCTGTATCTCGGGGATTCTCAGCCCTTCAGCCGGCTCCGTGCACTTCAAGGGCAAGGACATCACTGGAAAATCCATCTGGGATATCGTTAATCGGGGCATTGCCACGACATTCCAGGTGGTCAAGCCTTTCCGAAATTTGCCGGTCATTGCCAATGTTATGGTTAGCTGCCTTTCGCCGCGCGCCAGCCGCCAGGGGGAATGGGTGAAGACCGTGGAATTGCGCGCCCGAGATGCCCTCGAGTTCTGTGGAATCGCTGACATGGCCCTGGAGAAGGCTTCCGTGCTTTCCCATGGCGACCTCAAGCGCCTTGAATTGGCACGGGCCATTGCTACGGGCCCGGAATTCCTTCTTTTGGATGAACCCTTCGGCGGTCTGAACCCGGCAGAGACATCCCTGATCGCCCGTTCTCTGAGACGCCTTCACAAGGGAGGCCGTTTTGGACGCCTGCACAGCGAAGGCCCGGCCATGCTCATTGTCGAACACAAGCTTTCTGAGCTCATGCCCATACTCGATCGGGTCATCGTGATCAACTTCGGGGAAATCATCGCTCAGGGAACTCCCGAAGAGGTGGTGAAGATGCCGGAGGTAATTGATGCTTATCTTGGCAAGGAGGTACAGAATCTTGTATCTTGAAGCAAAGGAAATAAGCGTACTGTATGATCGTGCGGTGGTGCTCAATGACGTCAGCCTCAATGTGAATCAGGGGGAACTGGTTAGCCTGGTGGGTCCCAATGGGGCGGGCAAGTCCACATTGCTTCGCGTTTTAGCCGGCCTCGTGAAATGGGAGAAGGATGCCCACAAGGGGACCATTCAGGGCCGCATCACCCTATCCGGAAGCGTAAAATTCGCTGGCCATGAGATGATGGGGCTTCCGGCCCACCGGATCGCCAGACGCGGCCTTGTTCTATGTCCGGAGCGAGGCCGGCCGTTCCGTGAAATGACCGTGGAGGAAAACCTGGACTCAGGGGCCTACCTGGTCGACGACAAGAAGGAGGCCATTCGCACAAAAAAATTGGTCTACGAACTGTTTCCAAGGATAGCGGACCGGTCAGGACAGATTTCGGGGACTCTCTCCGGTGGCGAGAGAACCATGTTGTCAATAGGCCGGGCCCTCATGTCCCAAGCCAAGCTGCTCATGATCGACGAGCCGTCCACCGGGCTTGCCCCCCTGGTGAAAAAAGATCTGTTTGCGCGCATCCGGGAAGTACACAAAATAGGTATCACGATTCTCCTGGTGGAGCAAGACGTGGGCTTCGCGTTTGACCTGGCTGACCGCAACTATGTCCTGTCCCAGGGAAAGCTTAT
>CAZNSO010000070.1:0-16285 GCA_964575805.1 uncultured Desulfobacteraceae bacterium | reverse complement strand
CCTCTTTAACCTCGTCAATGATTTCATAGAGCCACATTACATCTTCAATACTGAGGCGCCCCGCTTTTGCCGGACGTCTGGCGGTACCGTCCTTCTTCATCAGAATCCGGGGCCCGATTTGAAGTTTGGGCTCACCATCCCCGTATTGATTGATGGATACATGAAGACCGGTTTCCTCGCATACCCACTCTTTCAGCATTTTGTCTTTTTCCGGATCATAGCCGGCCATAACAATCCTTTCTCTTTACTAAACAAAGCGTTTCTATATTTTCAGTCAGGTTCCCTTAAAGGGATTCATCCTCTCAAGCTCTCAAGTCGAAATTTTCGAAAAGTCCGCCAGAAGTGCAAACAGCTGGGATATTTGCTTCAACAGGGCCAGGCGGTTGCGGCGAAGCGGCGCATTTTCCGTCATTACCAGCACATCATCGAAAAACCGGTCCACGCTCCCGCGCAAATCGGCCACCGCATTGAATGCCTGATCGATTTCCCCCTCTTCCAGATTCTGCCGGACCCGGCCCTGGATGGCCATAAAATCATTGTGGAGGCCGGTTTCCGCTGCGTATTCAAAAAGGGCGGGGGCCACCTCTGTTTGCATGGTATCTGCGGGCTCAGCCTTGCGAATAATATTCACCACGCGCTTGAAACCGGTGGCGAGGGTATCGAATTCGGGCTCGGCTTTCAGGCGCTGGAGTGAACGGGCCTTGGCTGCGATCACCGGTACCGGTTCGGATTGAGAAACCGCAAGCACCGCTGCAACGGCATCTTTTGAAACGTTTTCGGATTCAAGAATATGGGCCAGGCGTGCGGTTAAAAATGCAAGGGCCTGCTCTTGCGCCTTGTGCTCTTCAGGAGCTGCGGCGGGAATCCCGGTAAAGGCAGCAAGGCTTGTCTGCACCAGCCAATCGATGGAGAGCTGGAGATGGTTTTCCAGGATAATCTGAAGCAGACCGATTCCTTGTCTCCTGAGAGCATAAGGATCCGAGGCGCCTGAAGGTACCAGGCCGATCAGGAAACAGCCGCAAATGGAGTCCATCTTGTCAACGATGCTTAGCAATCCTCCTGCAAGGGTTTGGGGCAATTCGCCACCCGAGGCGACGGGTCGGTAATGCTCCTCGACAGCCTGAGCCACCGCATCCGGCTCTCCCGCGTATTGGGCGTAAATCCTCCCCATGACACCCTGCAGCTTGGGAAATTCGTTTACCATCAAAGAAACAAGATCAGATTTGCTGAGACAGGCTGATCGGTCCAGTACCCCCGCCATGGCTTCGTCGAGTTCCAGCCGCCGGGCCAGCTGGCCCGCAACGTTTCGGATTCGACTGACCTTGTCATAAACCGAGCCAAGCTCCGCCTGGAATAAAACGGACCGAAGCTTTTGGGTCATCTCATCAAGGGATGTTTTGCAATCCGTTTGAAAAAAGAAGCGGGCATCTTCCAGACGGGCCTTGAGAACCCGCTCATGCCCCTTTTTGACCAGGTTCATGTCCCTGGCCAGGGTATTGTTGACAGCCAAAAAATAAGGCATTATGCGATCATTTCCATCAACGACGGCAAAATAGCGTTGATGCTCCCGCATGGCGGTTACCAGCACTTCCCTGGGGAGTTCGAGAAACCGCTTTTCGAAACCGCCGAGCACGGTTGCCGGATACTCAATCAAATGGGTCACGATTGCCACGAGCCCGGCATCCGGAAGGACCCTGCCCTTTACCGTTTCGACCGCTTCATGCATCTGCTGCTCCATCATGGCGCGGCGTTTTTCAATATCCGCAATTACCCAGGCTTTCTCCAATTGCTCCAGGTACCCGGTGGTATCGGCCAGCTTGATTTTTTTCGGATGCAGAAACCGGTGGCCAAAGGTGTGGCGCCCGCTTTTTATATCGCCGACAACACAAGAGATGACCTGCTTGTCCAGAAGGGCCAGCAGGCTGTGAATCGGGCGGGCAAAATGGATGGACAGGCCGGCCCATCGCATGGTTTTGGGAAAGGGGATCGAGAGAATGATCCCCGGAAGAGAGTCCTTGAGAATGGAGCGGGTGGCTTTACCCCGGTCCGTCCTCCGGGCTCCGGCGTATCTGCCCTTCTCGGTCTCGATAATCGACAAGCGATTTGGGGGGACATTGTTTTTCTCGGCAAATTTCCTGGCCGCAACAGTTGGACGGCCGTTCTCATCAAATGCGATCCGGGCGGGCGGACCGACAAGTTCGGTTGTTTGGGGAGCCTGCCTGACCGCCACATCTTCTACCAGCAACGAAAGCCGCCGGGGCGTGCCGTAAACCCGCGCCGCGCCATGCGCGATCCGGTTCTCGTCAAGGTGCCGCATCAGGTGATCACAAAATGCGTTCAATGCCGGATCAATATAGCCGGCCGGGATTTCTTCGGTCCCTATTTCAATCAACAATCGGGCCATTGCCACCTCTGGTTTTAGGATTAACATATGACTTTGGCTGAATTTTTCGGTCGGGCCTTTATGCCTGCTTTTTCATCAAGGGGTGCCCCATCTCCTCGCGCTGGCGGATGTAGGCATCGGCGCAGCGCCTGGCAAGCTGCCGTATCCGTGCGATATACCCTGTGCGCTCAGTCACGCTGATGGCCCCGCGGGCATCCAGAAGATTGAACAGGTGAGAGCATTTCAAGCAGTATTCATAAGCAGGCGCCACCAGGCCATCTTTTATAATCCGCAGGGACTCGGCTTCAAATTTGGCAAAACAGTCAAAAAGCATTTCCACATCAGCGGTTTCAAAGTTATACCGGGACTGCTCCACTTCCTGTTGGTGGTGAATATCACGGTAAGTTAAATGTTCATTCCACATCAGGTCAAAAACATTGTCCACCCCCTGCAGATACATGCAGATACGTTCCAGGCCATAAGTAATTTCAACCGATACCGGGTGCACCTCGATGCTGCCGGCTATCTGAAAATAGGTGAACTGGGTGATCTCCATCCCGTCCAGCCAGACTTCCCACCCCAGGCCGGCGGCGCCCAGTGTCGGCGATTCCCAGTCATCTTCAATGAAACGGATATCGTGATTGAGCGTATCTATGCCGAGCGCTTTGAGGCTCTGAAGGTACTGGGTCTGAACGTCTTTTGGCGAGGGCTTCAGTATCACCTGGAACTGGTAGTAATGCTGCAGCCGGTAAGGGTTCTCACCGTACCTGCCGTCAGTGGGCCGCCTGGAGGGCTGCACATAGGCTACCTGCCAGGGCTCCGGACTCAGTGATTTCAACAAGGTCGCCGGGTGAAAGGTGCCGGCGCCAACTTCCAGGTCATAGGGCTGGACCAACACACAACCCTTTTTTGCCCAGAAATTCTGCAAGGAAAGGATAGCCTCTTGAAATTTCATTTGATGATTTCACCTTTTTTATTGTTTCTTGTCCCGGGCAGCGGCAGCAAGCCCTGATGGTCCACCTTTACGTCAAAAAGCCGACTGCCGGCGACATCATTGAGGGCGCAGAGCCATCCCTGCCTTAATTCCCGGATTGACCCCGCATCCCCGAGAGCCCAGATGCATCCCCCGCCGCCGGCACCGCAGAAGCGGGCCCCGCACCGGCTCTGCCGGGCGAGGGAGACCAGAAGCCGGCCTGTATCATCGAGCACATCCGGTGTCAATTGACAACGGATATCCACCTCCCGGTTCATCCAGTTAACGGCTTCCTTCAGGTTCAAAGACCTTAAGGCGCCGGCAAAGGCTTTCGTGCATGCGGCAATTTCGATCCACTCCTGCCGGTACCGGCCGGTTAACCACTGGCGGACCCATCGGCTGTTAATATTTTTTGATGCATGCGGTATTCCGCAATATGCCAGCAGGATTGATTTGTCAAGCGCCGAGTGCGGATCCGACGGCACCACCAACTCCTCTCTCGCAAACAGGTCCGGCCCTCCGGCACCTTTCCAGTGCCAGGCATTTATCCCCCCATTCACGGCGGCAAGTTGGTCCTGCAGGCCGCAGGGGACGCCGGCGATGCTTTCTTCTATGGCATGGGCCAGCAGGGCGATTTGCTGCGGGCCAAGCAGTTGACGGCCCAGTCGGGCATAAAGCTGTTGGTACGCCCCGATCAAGGCAACAGCCGCAACCGAGGACCCCCCGAGGGCACTTCGCGGCGGAGATGCCGAATCGATGCAAATATGAAGGCCGTCGATATGAAAATAGGCGGCTATTGCCGCTATCAGACCCAGGGGATGATCAAAATGCAAATCATCCACTCCATAATCAGCAGCCTCAAATCCCCGGGATGAAATTTTTATCCGCCCGCTGCGATGGGGGTGGAGGCTGACGGTAGTGCGCAGATCCACAGCAACATTGACCGTACATGGCCCCAGGTAAGCCAGGGGATAATAAAAACTACTGATATCAAGCGTTCCACCCATGTCTATCCGGCAGGGGGCGGAGGCCTGGATTGTCTCCGAAGCCAGTATGTCCGGAACAGATGCTGCCATTTTGGACTCAGCCTTTCAGCAGTCGCATGCGGTTTAAAAATTTGAGGCTCCTGGGCTCCCGGCCGAGATGGTAGGGCACAAAAGATTCCAGAAAGAAAAGGCCCTCCCTGGCGGCAAGATCCGAAAATTTCAGTCGCCCCACCTGCTCTAAAGGCCTCGCCTGCATCCACGCCAGCTGCTTGATGGTTCCCCTGGACAGCGGGTGTCTCAGGGTCTCTCCCGACAGGCACGCCTGACATATCAAACCGCCGGCTGCCATATCGAAACCATATCTTTCGCCCTTCATTGCCTCCAGGGCCGTGCGGCAGCGGCTGCATTCCGTGAAATTCGGGGAAAGCCCGGAAACTTTAAGAAAATAAAGCTGAAAAACAATACTGGCAACCGCAGGGGACTGTCCCTTGTCCAGTGACTCTAAGCAGTGGCGAAGCAGGTGGTAAATTTGTCTCTGGGTTCTGCCCGCTTCCAGCCAGGCAAGCAGAAGCTCACTCCAATAACTGGCATAGGCGGTTTTCTGCAAATTCGAGCGGATATTGGGGAACGGATTTTGCAGCCAGGCTTCCTGAACTATGGGCAGCCCCCCTTTTTTGGGCAATACCCCGACGAATCCGATCTCTGAGAAAAGCTCCAGCGTCCCGGAGAATCGTTTGCGGCTCTTCCGGGCATATTTGGCGATCATGGACAGCTTGCCATAGTCAAGGCTCAGCAGGGTCACAATCAGATCATAGTCCCCGTATTCAGTGCGACGCAGAAGAATGCCGGACGTGGACAGATGATGCATGGATTAAAAACCGAGAAAAAAGGTGGCAAGCTGAAAATAGAAAAACACACTCAGGATGTCGATGGAAGTGGTTACAAAAGGACCGGTGGCAACTGCCGGGTCGATTTCAAAACGGGCGAATACCATGGGCAGAAAAGAACCGACAAGGGCTGCAATGCTCATGGACAAGGCCACGCCAAAACCGACTGAAACGGCAACCACCGCGGCACTGGAGTGCAGCTGGGCCACGATGGCCAGCAGCAGGCCATAAATCGCCCCCAGGATCAATCCGATCAAAAGCTCCTTGGAAACCACCCGGCCCAGGTGCCGGACATTGATGCGGCCGGTGGCGATCCCCCGGACGACAATCGTTGAAGACTGGATGCCGATATTGCCCCCCATCCCCATGATCACCGGTATAAAGGCCGCCAGATAAGAAATGCGCCTTAAGCTTTCCTCGAAATGACCGATGATGAACACGGCTATAATCCCACCGACAAAACTTGCAAACAACCAGGGGAGGCGGATGCGGGTACTTCGAAAAACCGATTTGGTTTCAACAAATTCTTCGCCTGCACCGGCCATTTTGAGAATGTCCTCGGTGGCTTCTTCCCGGAAAACATCGATAACGTCGTCCACCGTCACAATACCGACCATTCGCTGATCCTCATCAACCACCGGAACCGCGAGGAAGTTGTAGCGCGCCACAATTTTGGCCACCTCTTCCTGGTCCATATCCGTTTTTACCGATATCACATCCGTGGCCATAAATTCCTTCAAAGGGGTTGCCGATGGCACCACCACCAGCTGGCGCAGGGAGCAAACTCCGACAAGACGGTTATTGTCATCGACCACATATATGTAGAAGGGCATCTCCACATCTTTATATTCCTGGGTCTGCAGCGATTCAATGACCTCTTTGGCCGTCATGTTCTCATCAAGGGCGATAAAGTCCGGGATCATCATTGCCCCGGCTGTATCATCCTCGTATTTCAGCAAGCCTTCCACATCCTCGGAGCCGGATGTTTTCATGCGCTCAATCACGGCATTCGCCTTGTCCTGAGGCAGAAGCCGCAGCAGCGCACCCCCGTCATCGGAAGGCATATAGGCGAGGATTTCCATCAATTCTTCGACGCTCAGCTCTTCTATGATGGTCAGGACAATGTCCTCGTCCAGTTCGCTAAGAATTATTCCCCTTTTTTCCCGGCTTTCGATTAAATGAAAGAGCTCTCTCTGGTTATGCGCGGAAAGGGAGGGGAACACCGCGGACAGATCAGCGGCATGGATTTTGGCAATGATTTTCTCCAGCCTGGAGTAAGACCCGCGCCTTAAAAGCCGCTTGAGCGTCTCAATCAGTATTTTGTTTCGTTCAGTCAGCATCTTTGTTTCGATTCTTACTCTCCGGCGGTTCGGGGCAGTTCAAGAGTAACCACTTCTCCGCTCTTTCCGGCGACCTCAACCGGCTCCCCGTTCAAACGCATTTTCAGTCCGCCGGCGTTGCCGATTAACATGTTAAACCGGGAGTCGGCTTCAAGCTCCACGTGATCCCTCGGCCGTAACAGGTACTCCAGCGGTTCATCGCCATCAATATTGATTTTTATCCATGTTTTTTCAATGGCATCGATAATGAGAACCTGCTTTTCCCGGCCATTATCAGCGGGTACGGCTTGCGGAACCGCAGGTTCCCGCCGAAATGGGGCCGGTTCGGTACCGGACCCGCCATGGCGAAACAGATCCAAGTGATAAAACAGCCCGATGGATATACCGCCAATGCCGACTAACAGCATGAGGGAAAAAAACATCCGCAGCAGCATCTTTTTTTCCTGCCTTCCCCCTTTTTCCGGGGTGCGGGTCGCCGAGGCACTGGCTGCACGATTAATTTCATACCGATCAATGAGGTCATCCGCATCAATTCCGATATAATGGGCATAAGAGCGGAGAATTCCCTTGATATAGATTCCATCCGGCAGTTGATCGTAATCCTCCGCTTCAATATGCGCCAGCTTGTCCACGCTGACTTTGAGAGCGTGGGAAACGGTCTTTAAGTCTATCCCTTTCTGTTCACGGATCACCCGGATGTAGCCGCCAAAAGCAACCGGGCTTAAATCAGGGCTGGAGCGCTTGTCATTCAATTCGAACCCCTGAAGTTACAAATAACGAGTGCAAAAGTCCCATCATCATAAGGCATTCATTAAAAAAAAACAATTTATACCCGTATTTTTTGCGGATCCAGCAGTCACTGATCATTCAATGATTTTAATATGGGCGTCTTTTCGAAGGTTTTCGATCCACTCCTGGAACTTTTTCTCCACAGCCTGGTCATAGAGCAGCCTGCGGATGTCTCCGGATACCGATTCAAGGGATTGGCCGGGGGGGTTAACCCTCTCCGCCAGATAGAATAACTGAAAGCCCTGTTCGGTCTCAACAATTTGCGAGGTCTCACCCGGCGCGAGGTTTTTGACTACAGGCTGCAGCTCTTTCTGCAGGTCATCCAGGAAAAAATCCCCCAATTCGCCCCCCTCGGAGGCATTGCCGCCTTCCGAGTATTTTTTCGCAACAGCTTCAAAAGGCTCCCCCTTCTCCAGTTCCATCCTGGCTTCAGCCATCCGCTGCCGGATGGCTTCGCGTTCATTATCGTCTGTGGATTCATCAAGACCCATAAAAATATTTTTTAACCGGTACTTGGTTTTCTCCTGGTACTTCTCCGGATGATTTTCGAAATACTCGCGGATATCGGCATCAGTGATCACAATGCT
Source organism: uncultured Desulfobacteraceae bacterium (assembly GCA_964575805.1). GTDB lineage: Bacteria > Desulfobacterota > Desulfobacteria > Desulfobacterales > Desulfosalsimonadaceae > M55B175. The sequence goes on along the minus strand of CAZNSO010000070.1, from coordinate 8,340 downwards.
CGACTTGACTTTTTGGTTGACGAGTTTGCTCTGCAGAATCTGCCGGCGGATCTCTTCCCGATACGTCTCCATGTCCAGGCCGTTCATTTTCAAAGAACGCCTCAGATCTTCCTCCGTCAGATCATTCATTGATCTCACCCGTTCCATGGCCTGATCGATTTCCGTACTGGAAACAGAAATGCCCTCTTCTTCAATCACCTGGTCCGCCAGGGTACGGTTGATTAAATGGTTCAAGACCTCATTTCGCCTGCCTTCCAGCTCCTCTGAGATGCTTCGGGCAGGGCTTCCGGCGGCACGCATCTGCTCGGATGCGGATTCCATGGCCGCTTCCAGTTCTTTGAGCCGGATAATATCATCATTTACAATGGCTACCACGCGGTCCACCGTTTCAGCGGCTGCAACCGCGGGGCCCCCTGCCATAAAAAGAACAAACAGAAAAACCAGCGCCCGAAGCGGGCAATTCATCTTAATCGTTTGCATTGATGTTTCTTCACCCCTTTTCCATTTGGATTAAAATTTTTAATTATTAACAGACGTTGCAATATCCATCAAGGTGTTTTTCGCCTCCGCCAGCAAGCTGGGGATGGAATTGGCGGACATTTGAATTTTTAACGCATTCTCCTGCGTGAATCGATATTTCCCTGGCGATTGGTTTATCAAATCCAGAACACCAAACGGATGCTTCTGGTGAGCCTCGGAGAAAGTCAGAACCATCAGCCCTTCGGTCAGATCGAGCCGCTTGACCCCGGCCTTCATGGCCAGAATGCGAAGCATGATCTTTAGCAGGAGGTTTTGAGCCGGCTCCGGCAGGGGACCGAACCTGTCGGCAAGTTCCGATTTGATATCCGCGACATCCTTCAAGCCGCTCATCCGGGCCAGGCGCCGGTAAACCGAGAGCCGCTGGTCAATTTCAGTGATGTAGGTTTCCGGAATGTAGACCGACATGGGCACATTAATCTCCGGCTCCAGCTTTTCAACCACAAGTTCCCCTTTTAACCGTGAAACCGACTCCTCAAGCAGCCGCAGAAACATGTCATAACCGACCGCTGCGATGTGGCCGGATTGCTCCACGCCCAGGGCCGCGCCCCCGCCCCGGATTTTCAAATCATTCATGGCGATCTGAAAACCCGCGCCCAGGTCGCTGTGCTCCATCAGCACCTTCAGTCGTTTTTGGGCATCCCGGGAAAGTGCCGCATCCCGGGGCACGAACAGATAGGCGTAGGCCTGCTCATTAGAGCGGCCGACACGGCCCCGCAACTGATATATCTGGGCCAGCCCGAAGCCATCGGCGCGGTTGATGATCATGGTGTTGGCATTGGGAATATCAAGGCCGGACTCGACGATGGTGGTGCAGACCAGCATATCAATCTCGCGATTCATGAACTGATACATGGCCTTCTCCAGTTCCTCTTCCCCCAGCCTGCCGTGGGCGACAGCCAGGCGGACTTCCGGCACCAGGTCCTGCAAATTTTTTGCCGTATTCCAGATGGTGTGAATGTTGTTGTGCACAAAAAAAATCTGCCCCCCGCGCTCCAGTTCTTTGCGAATGGCTTCCGTGACAATCATGGGATCAAATTCCGAGATATAGGAAATGATCGGTCGCCTCAACTCCGGAGGCGTCTGGATGACGCTGATATCGCGAACGCCCATCAGAGACATGTGAAGGGTCCGCGGAATCGGTGTCGCGGTCATGGACAACACGTCGACTTCACTTCTCAGCTTTTTCAGGTTTTCCTTGTGCTTCACCCCGAACCTTTGTTCTTCATCGATAACGATCAATCCAAGGTCTTTAAATTTTACGTCCTTTTGCAAAAGCCGGTGGGTTCCGATGACAATGTCGGTTTGTCCCTTTTTAAGCTGGCTGACAATCTCGCGCTGCCGCTTAAGCGAACGGAACCGGTTCAGGCAGGCAATATTTACGGGATACCGGGAAAACCGCTCGGAGAAGGTTACATAATGCTGCTCGGCCAAAAGGGTTGTGGGCACAAGCAAAGCCACCTGTTTGCCGTCATTGACCGACTTGAACGCGGCGCGCAGCGCCACTTCGGTTTTACCATACCCCACATCCCCGCAGATAAGCCGGTCCATGGGGCGCTCCTGCTCCATGTCAGTGATAACATCATCGATTGCTTTGAGCTGATCGGTTGTTTCTTCAAACGGAAAACCAGCCTCAAAATCCTTGTAATAACTGTCGGTCGGGCTGAAGGCATGGCCGTTTCCCGCCTTTCGGGCAGCATAGAGTTCCAGCAGTTCCCCGGCAATTTTATCGGCCGATTCCTTGGCTTTGGCCCGGGAGCGCTGCCAGGATTTGCCGCCGAGTTTGTCCAGGGGCGGTTCCATTCCTTCCACCCCCATGTATTTCTGGATCATATCCATCCGGTCAACCGGCAGATAAAGCTTGTCCCCGTCCTTATAGCTGAGTTTCAGGAAGTCACTGGTCATGCCTTCGATGGAAAGCTTAAAAAGCCCTTTATAAATGCCAATGCCGTGCTCCTTGTGCACTACCCGGTCATCAATGTTTAATTCGCCGAAATCGAGCAGTTGGGTCCGAACCTCCCCCTGGCCTTTTTTTCTTCGCCGCCGCGGCATTCGATTGCCGAAAACCTCAGCTTCTGTAATAATGGCAAGCTTGATTTCCGGCCACACAAACCCCCCGGACAACTGCCCCAGACAGATGTAAGCCCGGCCCGGTCGGAGTTTTAAGGGATCTGGTTGATCCGTTATATCAATGGTGATCCCGTAAGGCTTCAGCAGGTCCTGCATTCGCCTGGCCTGGGATTCTGTATGGAAAAGCAGAAGCGTCAGCAAACCGGTTGCTCGGTGCGCCTCTATCCATTGGACAAGTGGTTTTAAACTATACTCGTCCTTTTGTCCGCTGCTCAGACTGGCAACGATTTCCGAATTGTCGTCAGCCCGGATGTTTACCGAGGGGATAGCCTCCCAATCGCTTTGCGGAGACGGCAGGGTGCGGAAGAAAAGGCTGTTTTTTTCTTTTAACCGGGTCTGGACGGACTCCCATTTTTCATAGAGATGCCCGGGATCCACACACAGCCGGTTTTCACTGCTGGCTTGCAAATAATTGCGGATGGCCATGTTTTCGGCATAAACCGCTTCATTTTCGATCTGCCCGGATTCGGCCTGAACCCACAGGGCGTTTTCCGGGGCATAATCAAAAATCGTGTCAAGCCTGGAATAAAGAAGCGGCAGCAGACTTTCCAGCCCATTGAAAACCCCTTCCGTCCGGATACGGGAAATAAACCGATCCCTTTTTTCTGCCGATAGGCCAAATGCCTCCCCATGTTCTCTGACCCGCAGAACAACCTCATCGAGCCATCGCTTTTTCAGCACTGCCTCCCGGGCCGGCAGTATAACGGCTTCATCCGTGTTATTGGTTTTGCGCTGGGTCGCGGGGGCGAAAAACCGCAGGGAGTCCACCGTGTCGCCAAACCATTCAATACGGAACGGTTCGGCATACAAGGGAGAATACACATCCATGATGCCGCCGCGGACCGCATACTCGCCGGGTTCTTCAACCAGCGCGGTGCGTGTATAGCCTCCGGCATGCAGGTGGGTTGTAAGGGCATCCCGTTCAAAATCCTCACCGGTCATCAGAAGCTCTGCATAATCGGTGATAATGGACCTGGGTATCAAGCGCTGCAGCAAGGTCTCGGCCGGCAAAAGAACAATCATGGCATCCGCGGCACCGGAGGCCAGCCGATACAGCATATGGATGCGCCTGGCAGCGGTTTCATTGTGATAGGCGATTTGCTTGAACGGCAATATATTATAGGGAGGGAAAATGGCGATTTCCCGGTTTGACCGGCCAAGAAAAAATTGCAGATCGGCGGCCATGGTTTCACAGCTTTTAGTGGTGGGCAACACCATGAAAATGGGCCGCCCTGTGCTTCGCGCGATTTGGGCGGTTATATATGCCCGCTCAGAGCCCGAAGCATTCGTGCAAGCCAGGGCTTTGCCGTTCTGAATTCTCTCGACAATCGGCTCTATGGGCGGGTGGGCATATGAGTCAAGCTTCATTGAAAAAAAATCCTTGGACTTTGTAAAATTTGTTGATTGGCGTCCTGCAGCCTTACTACCCATCTTTGCATTTTTTTTGGGCTCCAATAACACAAAGATGGGTAAGCATAAGAACAATTACCCGATATTTTAAAATCCCTTGACGCTCTGTCAACAGCGTGTTAAGTGAGTTCAATATTTTCAGCCGACGTAGCTCAGCTGGTAGAGCAGCTCACTCGTAATGAGCAGGCCAGCGGTTCGAGTCCGCTCGTCGGCTCCAGCACGCACCAGGGGGTTCGCATCATGCGGAACCCCTTTTTAATTGATGCGGCCATTCTTGGCAAGCCTTATCCGGTCTTGAAGCCTTGTCCGGTCGTGAAGCCTTGTCTGGTCGTGGCAAGCCTTGTGCGGGAACCTTCTGATAAGCCGGGGGGTTGAAGAAGAGAAAAACGCCAACCCTTTTGATAAATTGAAAAATGACTTGACATAGGTTTGACCCGAATGTATTTTGAGCAATATTAATGGTATTTGGCTGGGCTGGGTAAATTGTTCAAATGATCAACAGTTTATAATTTGTTATGAATCGCGGCGACGAAAATGAATTAAAAGCGCAGCTCGATGAAATCGTATCCAGAATCGATAGAATAATTAAAAACGTCAGCCATCACTATCCGGAAACAGCGGCCACCCGAAAGGATGAAAATTCCGGGACCGAGCCAGAGGAAAATTGATTAACCCCCAATCAGCCATGATCAGGAGGCATAATGGCACTGACAAAAAATAATATCGTCGAAAGAGTCAACGAACTCGGCTTCACTAAAAAAAAATCCGTTGATATTGTTGAAAATCTTTTGGAGATAATCAAACGAAGCCTGGAAAACAATGAGGATGTGCTTGTCTCAGGGTTTGGAAAATTCTGCGTTAAGGAAAAATCAACCCGGCGGGGGCGAAATCCCGCTACAGGAAGCGATTTGCTCCTGGACGCCAGGAACGTGGTCACTTTCAAGTGTTCGGGCAAATTGCGGGAAGCCATCAACAAACGCCAGAACAGCTGAAACCGACGGCTTCCCCGCTGCAGCGGCACCCTATCGGCAGTGCAATAGCTCTAAAACCTTCGCAAACGGCTGCGAAGGTTTTTTTATGTGTCTATATTGTAGATTTTGATTTTCTGCAGGAGTGAGGGATGACTTATTTCCAGCAAACGGGCGGCCTGGGTCCGGTTCCCCTTTGTCTCCTCAAGTGCCCGCCGGATCAAATTTTGTTCCAGTATCGCTTTTCCTGCCTTTAAGGAATACCCCCGGAAAATATCCTCAAGGCCGGATTGACCGGCCTGGCCGCCCAGATGAGAACGCAGCAGCCCGGCTTCTATAACATCTCCTTCAGCCAGCACAACCGCCCTTTCCATCACATTTTCAAGCTCGCGGACATTACCCGGCCAATGATATTCCAACAGCAGGGACATGGCCGCGGGAGAAACAGCCGGCATTGGCTTGTTAAATTTATTGCTGTAGCGTTCAATAAAATAGTGACAAAGCAGGGGGATGTCCTCGCTGCGGTCGATCAGGGGCGGCAGCCGGATCGGCATGACATTTAACCGATAATATAAATCCTCCCTGAACCTGCCGGCTTCAACCTCTTTGGCAAGGTCCTTTGAAGTCGCGGCGATAATGCGCACATCCACGTATTTTGTCCGGGTTGTGCCGACCGGTCGTATCTCATTGTCCTGTAAAACACGCAGCAGCTTGACCTGGAGGGACAGGGGCAGATCCCCGACTTCGTCGAGAAACAAAGACCCGCCTGAAGCGGCTGCAAAAAGCCCTTGGTAATCCCGTTCCGCACCTGTGAAGGCGCCTTTTTTGTAGCCAAACAACTCGCTTTCAAGTAAAGCTTCAGGTATTCCACCGCAATTTACCGGAATTAAATTATATTTGTTTCTTGAGCAATTGAAATGGATGCCTCTGGAAACAAGTTCCTTGCCCGTACCGCTCTCGCCGGTGATCAATACCGTGGTTTCAAAGTGGGAAACCTTGGCCGCCAGCTTGAAAACCTCCTGCATGGCCTTGCTTTTTCCGATCATTTCTCCGAAATGGCAGGTCTTTTCAATAGATTGGATTTGTTCCCGAAGACGGCGGTTTTCTGACTTTAAGCGCTCCCGCTCCTGGGCCTTTTTCAAGGCCAGCAAAACCTCGTCAGGCTTGAACGGCTTGGAAATATAATCATAAGCTCCCAGCTTCATCGCTTCAACAGCAGTATCCAGGGTCCCATAGGCGGACATCATGATCACATTGGTTTGATCCAGGTATTCTCGCGCTGCGTGCAAAAAGGCCAGGCCATCCATGTGGGGCATCCGGATATCGCAAAAAATATACTGGTAACTCACCTCTTGGACCTGCGTTAACGCCCGGGCCCCGTCTGATACCGCATCCACTTCATAACCGGATTCGCCCAGCAGTGTCTGCAGCATGTGCCGCATGTTGGCTTCATCGTCAACGATGAGAATTTTGGGAGGTCTCTGATTCATCCGTCAACTCTTTGTTTCCATCTTTTACAGTACCGGCCGCCATGGCCAGGGGCAGAAAAAGGCACATGGTGGTTCCTTTATTCAACTGGCTTCTCGCTTCAATACGCCCGTTTAGCTGCTCCATAATCATGTAACTCACGGACAGCCCGAGACCGGTTCCTTTGCCGGGCTCCTTGGTCGTATAGAACGGATCAAATATGTTTTCGATATCCTCGCTGGCAATGCCGGTGCCGTTGTCTGTCACACTCACCTCGATGCTGGCCGCACCGGAAAGGGCGGCGGGATCATCCGCTTCAATCCGCCGGGTTTGGAGCCGAATCCATCCGGTTTCCGGATGGTCAGAGAGTTCGATGGAGTCGGCTGCGTTGATCAAAAGATTGACCAATACCTGGCGAAGCTGCTGATAGTCAGCAAAAACCGTATCATGAACAGCCAAAAGATGATAGCGCAACTCGATATTTCGCATTAAGGGGTGATCCGCGATCATGCGGCCGACATCCTGGATAAGCGGATGTATCGAGAAAATGGATTTTTCCCCGGGAGATGTTCTGGAGAAATCCAGTAACTGCCGGATGATATGGTTAATGCGGGAAATCTCATGTTCCGCCCGCTCTATGTAATCCCGGCCCTTGTTTTCTGCCTGAAGAACCGGAAGCCGTTTCAAAAGGCCCAGGTATCCCAGAACGATGCCGATTGGGTTGCCGATTTCGTGGGCAACCCCGGCTGAGAGCCGACCCACCGAGGCCAGTTTTTCAGCCCGGATCATCTCCTTCTGGGTGCTTTTAAGCTCCCGATGAGCGACTTCAAGGGAATTCAGGGAGCTTTGGAGTTGCTCCTTATCGGCTTCGATACGCTTGGCCATCTGGTGGATCGCATTGGAAAGCCGGTTAAACTCATGGTTTCGTCTCCCGGGATAGGCAGGGAACTCTTCGGTGGAACGGACCTGTTCAGTAAGACGAATAAAGCGATGAATCGGTCGCACCACAATCCGGCTGAACCTGAATAAGGAAAGGGCGGAAAGCAGAAAAAGGTTGGCCAGACCGTAAATGAGGAAAAGTTTTTGAGAATCCCGAAGCACGCGGTAAATGTCTTCAAGCTGGATTAAAAGGGTGGCCGCACCTTCCCGGGAGCCCTCCCTAACAGGTCCGGAGATGACAAAATATTTGCTTTGTTTCCAGAAAACACCCCAGGTCTGACCTGAAAAAAATTCACGAACATCGCCACTGCTGCGGGTCCTTTCATTCACTCCGGCCATATCAAAGGCTATGTCGGCCGGAAGCTCCCCAAGTTCGACAATCTCTCCCGCTTTAGTGGTAAACAGGCCGTGAATCAAAAAAGGATGATCGGTTGCCGGGGATTTATGGGTAGCAGAAGCGTTTTTTGATCCTTGAAACCAAGACGAATCAAACATATCGTCCCCGATTTCCTCTATCAATTGGCGCCCATAGGCGACCCGATGGTGAATCAAGCCTTTTTCAATAAGGCGGACCAGCACAAAATCGGATAAAAGAATGGCAACTAGCAGAAAGAAAACGAGATTAAAACCCAACTGTGTTTTCAGGCCCTGAATCATGATGATCTACTGACACACTAACAGGTTAAAAGAGACTGAATCTCATCCGAAAGGCAAGACACATACGGATATTGTAAACAAGCACGGATTCATTGGCAACATCTTTTGATCAGGGGGAAAACCATCGGAGACGGAGGCATGGATGGGTTGGCGGATTAAGCGATCGATCGCAGAAATAAAAAGCCCCTGCCGGCAATATGCGGCAGGGGCTTTTTTTTAAGAATATTCCGGC
>CAZNSO010000069.1:0-16390 GCA_964575805.1 uncultured Desulfobacteraceae bacterium | reverse complement strand
GGCTATTACTTTTATGCCGTATACCATTTCTACAACCCCTTGCTGCGAATCGCTTTATGCAAAAAAGACAAGACATTTCAAAGAAAAAAAATTATACGGAAAATCGAGCATTCAGAGAATAAGCTGAAACAATGGGCAGAGAAGGCGCCTGAAAATTGCACCAACAAATATTACCTGGTAAAAGCCGAGTTGTCCGGTATCACGGGAAAGCCTCTACAAGCCCAGGAGTACTACGAAAAAGCCGTCCAGGAAGCCCATGCCAATGGTTTTATTCAGGAGGAAGCCCTGGCCTGCGAACTGGCCGCCCGTTTCTATGAGAGCCTGGGCTTTGACAACATTCAAAAAAGCTACATCACCAAAGCCATTTCCGGTTATTCCCAATGGGGCGCCAAAGCCAAAGCGGAGCAGCTCGAGCAACAATATGCCGACTTGATTTCTCCCGGTTTTTTCCATCCCGTAAGCTTTGAGAATGAGAACACGACGGATCCCTCGGTTACCGCCACCACCTCCCAGGTTCAATCCATAGACTTCGTCTCTGCCATCAAGTCCACCCAGATTATAGCCAGTGAGATCGACCTGAATTCCCTGCTGGTAAAAATCATGCAAATCGCCCTGGAAAATTCAGGCGCCCACCGGGGGGTTCTGATAATGGAAAACGGAGACAGAAACCTCTACATTGAAGCCGCGGGGGAAATCGACCGGGGCATCGAGGTGCTCGACTCGGTTCCCCTGGAAAAATACCGGGACATCCCCCATTCCATAATCAATTATGTTTATCAAACCAATGAAGATATCATAATAAACGATGTCCCCGCGGAAGATACTATCACCAACGATCCATTTTTTAATGAAAACAAGATCAAATCCATAATCTGCGCCCCTATTAAATATAAAGGGACAGCCAGCGGCATCATTTACCTGGAAAACAAGTTCAGCACCAATGTTTTTACATCGGATCGCCTGCAGCTGTTGCAGGTCTTGTCTTCCCAGGCGGCCATTTCCATTGAAAACGCCAAACTCTACAATGAACTGTCCCTTACCCGGGAAGTCACTGTTTTAAGCCTGTCCTCGCTCGCGGAAACCAGGGACATGGAGACAGGCGGCCATATCGTCCGCACGCAAAACTACGTCAAGGCCCTGGCGGAAAAATTGAAAGGTTATCCCTATTTCCGCAGATACCTGGACAATCAGACCATCGACCTTATTTTCAAGGCAGCGCCGCTTCACGATATAGGCAAAGTCGGTGTGCCGGATCACATCCTGTTAAAACCCGGCAAACTGACCAGCGAAGAGTTCGAGGAAATAAAGAAACATACCACGTATGGACGCGATGCCCTGGCCGTTGCCGAAGCTACCCTTGGAAGCCATTCTTTTATGGGCTATGCCAGGGAAATTGCCTATACGCACCATGAAAAATGGGACGGCACCGGTTACCCACAGGGGCTGAAGGAAAATGAAATCCCCATATCCGGGCGGCTGATGGCTATCGCTGATGTATACGACGCCCTGATCAGCAAGCGTGTATACAAGCCCGCCTTTTCCCACGCAAAAGCGGTGGAGATAATAAAAAATGACAGCGGCACCCATTTTGATCCTGTCATGGCCGATGCCTGCCTGGAGATACAGGATGAATTTTTCCGGATTTCACAGCACAACGATGTCTCCCGGATAGAGAACTAGTCCGCAGACCCCGCGGTCTCCAAAAAAGCCGCGGCTGCGTCCCCTCATTTCAGGAGTGGAGAAGATCGGCAAGCTGAGTTAATTGATTGGCCTCCAGAATTCCTCTGCCGGGGCGTCCGTCCGGGTCCAGACCTCTGAGACTGTAAAATTCCGACAGCATGGTTTCCATATCCGGAACGCTTCCCTCGGTGGGTCCTTCCGGCAGGGGCTGCATGAGCTTTTTCGGCAGCCGGTCATCTTCCTGGCGGGCCCCGAAGAGGTTGGTGATGCCGCGCTTGAGCAGCCACAAGCGGCGGCCGGCCGCGAGAAGCTCTTCCAGGGTATAGTCAAAGCCCGTCACGCTGGTGATGATTTTCAGGGCATGGGTTGCCGTCAGCGGCATCCCCCCCAGGTTGCAAAAAACCGCGCAGTGCGAAAACACCATGCCATAATCCTGGCAAACGATATTGAGCTGCGCCCTGCCCTCGCTTCCGGGCGGCAGGTCTTCCTCTAATCCCGGCAGATCGGGAAGATAAAACATCCCGCCCTCAACCTCGAATGTAAGGCTGGCTTCATGGCATGCCCCGCGTGGCGAAACCCCATAGGCAAGGCCATACCCGTGGGCGCCTCGAGGGTCATGCATGGGCGCTTCCAGGCCTTTCACGGTGGTCAGGAACGCTTCGGCCCCCTTGCCGAACAAAGCCGCGGCACGCTGGCTGCCCTCGGCAAGAATGGCGCCAAGGCCCTCCTTGTTTCCGATTTTTTCCGCCAGCGCGACAATGGCTTCCGTGTTGCCCCAGGAAAGGTCCAGTCCGTTGGCCTCCGCCTCGCTGATCAGGCCATGCGCATGGCATTCCATGGCAAAGGCGATGGTGGCGCCGCAGGAAATGGTGTCCATGCCGGCTTTATTACAGATCTCGTTGGCCCTGGCAACAGATTCAATGCTTGAATTCAGGCACATCGTGCCGAAAGTGGCAACGGTTTCATATTCGGGCGCCGGGCCTTTCTCTATTTTATAGGGCCCCTTCGAAACGCGGGCGTCTTTTTTGCAGGCCACCCCGCAGCCAAAACAGGTCCGATGCCCCACATGAATTTTTTCCTCAATGGCCGTCGGCCCCAGTTCATCGATATGCTCCCAATCACTTTGATTCCAGTTTTTAATGGGAATATCGCCGCCAAGGATGCCGACGTCCATGTGCGCCACGGTGCCGGTGGCACGCATGGCAGCGATGCCGATGCTTTCCTCGTACAGCGGTTTCAGTTCCTTTCGCAGGCGTTTCAGGTCCTCCGGCCGTGCCGGCTGAACACGACCGCTCCCGGAAACATAAATGGCCTTCAGCTTCTTGCTGCCCCAAACCGCCCCCAAGCCGGTTCGCCCGGCCACATGGCCCTTGTTGTGAACAAGGGCGGCAAAACGGACAAGCTGCTCACCGGCCGGTCCTATGCAAAGGGCATGGCCCCTTTTCTTTCCGGGGCCCCCCAAATCGGCGATCAGGCGATCATTGACCGTGTAAGTATCCATTCCCCAATATTGTCCGGCATCCCGGATTTCAACCGTGTCGTCCTTAATGTATAGATAAACCGGCCTGGCCGAGGCACCGGTGATAATAATGCCGTCATAGCCGGCGCATTTCAGCCGGGCGCCGAAATAGCCGCCGATATTGGCATCTCCCCAATAACCGGTAAGCGGAGACCGGGCGCAGACGGTCCAGCGCGCCATGCCGTTCATGGAGATGCCGGTAAGGGGGCCGGTCATTACAATAAAGGGGTTTTGCGGATCATAAGCATCAAAATCGGGATTGGATTTGACAAGCTCGAGAAAAAGCTCGGCGCTGAACCCAAGACCCCCGATATGCTTGCGTGCAAAAGTCTCCTCGAGCGGGAGCTTTTCTATCCTTCCGGAGCTGAGATCTACTTTTAAGAGTTGGCCGGCATATCCGCCCATTTTGCTTCTCCTCTGTCCCCTTATTTTCGTGCTAGGAAATGATGTAATCCTGGTACCCGTTGGCCTCCAGATATTTGGGGTACATGGCATAGGTCGGCCGGATGGCCGGCAGCAGTTTCAATATTTTCGGCACCGGGCCCTTGGCGATCATCTGCCGCCTCGCCAGGGCCTTTGTCAGATTCACCTTGCCGAACCAGAATTGATGGGCGACATCAGCCTTCATTGACATTTCCACAATGGCCTTGGTCTCCCTGTCGCCGGGGATGACCCGAATCTTATCCTGCGAACAGTCAATCAGAACAACCACCTCCGGTTCCTGGTAGTTGAACCGGATAACCATTTTCGACGCCCGCAGCTTGTCCGCGACCTCCGGAGTATCTGCGATCTGATTAAAATACCCGACAATAATTTCTTCAAATTCCTCGCTTGTGGCAAACATTCCCATGGTCAATCCTTTCTTTTCACCTGAACTGAGTGTTTGTAATTATTTAATATACGGAGGTTTTGGCAGCCGGTTAAAATGCGTTTTGCAGCGAAACCATAATATCCGCTGCAATCACTTCCCGCGGATTATAAATGGCCGTGCCGTCTTCCTCGGCTTTTTGGGCAATCAATGAGAGCATGTCTTCGCTCACCCCTGCCTCACTCAAACGGGTGGGCAGATCGCAGGCTTCCTTGAGCCGGGCTTTTAGCTTGTTTACCCCTTCAATCGCCAATCGGGCGGCATCCGCATCCCCCGCGCCCTTTGTGTTTTCCCCCAGAAACGGGGCCAGGCGGGCAAATTCCGCCTCGCATGGCGCCAGGTTATAACTCATGCCATGGGGCAGCAGAACAGCGTTGGCGACGCCGTGGGGAACCCGGGCAACAGCGCCGACCGCATGCGCCATGGAATGCACGCATCCGACCATGGAATGAGAGAAGGCGATGCCGGCCAGGTTGGCCCCGACCAGCATGGCGCCCCTGGCTTCCAGGTCATCGCCGGATTCCACGGCCCGGATGATATGGCCGGCGATAAGGGAAACCGCGTGCTGCGAAAGCGCCTGCGCGGGCGGCGAGGTATCCAGTCCGACATAGGCTTCCACGGCATGGGTAAGGGCGTCCATGCCGGTGGCTGCCGTGAGTTTCGGGGGCATGGAAACCGTCATTTGCGGATCCAGGACGGCCAGGTCCGGCATGAGGAATTTGTCGGAAAACGATAGCTTGGTATGATTCTCCTGGTCATAAATTACTGCTGCGAGCGTGCATTCGCTGCCGGTGCCGGCTGTTGTCGGAATAACCACAAGCGGTTTCAGACGCGCTGACAGGGTACCCGCTCCGGAGTAATCCGATACCAGGCTGCCGCCATGGGTAAAAATAAAGTTGGCGGCTTTAGCGGCATCAATAACGCTTCCGCCGCCCACTGCCAGAAGAGCTTCCGCGCCCGTTCGGCCGGCTTGTTCGGCAATCTCTGAAACACAGTCAACCGCGGCGTCCTGTGGAACATCCCGATAAATCCCGGTAATCTCAAAGCCATCCGCCTTTAATTGATCAACTACCCGATCGGCAAGCCCAAGCTCGTGAATAATCCCGTCCGTTACGAGAAAAAGCCTGCCGACGCCGATTTCCTGCAGCTCATGTGAAAAATCAAGGGCCATGCCCGGTCCGTACAAGACCTTTGTGGATACTTGAAACTGATAAAATTCAGGTAACATAATGATTTCTCCTGTTGGCTGGACTGTAAAGTCTGTTGTTTTGCCTGCCTTCAAAATAAAATGCCAAAAATTGTTCAGATCAGGATTGCGTTATAAAAAATTATATTAATTAATAGCGGGTTATATAGGTTTAGCTTGAATTTACCTTTAGTTTGAAATAAAATGTTTCAGAAATAATGTCAATTAATGGTTCTGTTTTGCAAAAAAATCTGTTTTAATATGAAACACACCGTTGTTTTGTGGAATATCTATGGAGGTTTCCCTTGAAGAGCAAAGCCATGGCCGCTATTCTCGCGGTCTTCCCTACTGTTGAATCATATGACAACTTTCTGGGCAGTGAAGGCTCGGAGCCAATCATTGACTCCTTGCTTGCCTTTGCCGTCCGCGCGGGCGTCATTCCTCAAGAGAAGCGGGGCTTGTTGCGGGAATTGATCGAAAACCATGACAGCCATCGATCCGAACGGATCCCTCCCCACAGGATCACCATGGAAGCGCTCCTGGACAATAAGGAGGACTTTCTGAAAACCGATTTGTCCGGACGTGGACTGGTCGCCCGCATTAATGGGCTGCTTGAACGTTTGCATGTCGCCTTGCCTAAAATCAGCAACACGATGCTGACGCGAATAAAAAAAGAGCCGGCCGATACATCACATAAACAAAACGTTATTCGCAGCCTGGCCTTTTGGCTGGGTTATGAAAAAAGCGAACTGGCAACGGGGTGGAATTATGCCACCCTGCTCCAAATCTGTCCCAAATCCGATCGCCCCGTTAATGTCAGGGAAGGCGTGCGTCTCGGGTTTTCTTTGATCAGCCGGGGCGATATTATCGAGCAGGACATCATCACCTGGCTGAAAAAAAATATCAAACAGTTCGTCAAAGAGAATATCGAAGTCCCCTCCAACGGCCAATGGGGAATGGTGCACCTCTACGACATCACCACCTTGTGTGTGGATTTTCCGAAAGAGGAAGGCATCAGTGAACTGTCCTGCTACCAGCAAAGCATCCGAAATGCGATTTCAGTTGCCCACCAAATGGCAATTCGGTGGGCGCTCTCACCTTTTGCGACAAAAAAACGCTTCCTCGTGGTCGGCATTGCGGCAGGCAACTTTATTACCCTGGACAATTATATTCAACCGCTCCTAAATGCCAACCTCCCCGGGGATCCGGTTATTCGCATTTCCGATTTCGCCCGGCAATGCATTATGGTCAATGACATTCGGGCCATTTGCAACAACCAGCCCCAGGCGGTCACTTTATTTAACGGGGAACAGCTGACAATCTGGTGGATTGTGGGCTTGTGGAGCTCGATATACTGGCCATTTGTTCCGATATTGCTCAAAGATGAGGCGATTTCGGATACAAAGCTTCTCAAAAGCCTTTTAAATATCGATTATTCAGGAGAACCCAAGATTGCGCCCCCGGGGCAGGCCAACGCCGTGACGGCGCTTTTACAATCCCCCCAGAACACCTTATTGGGAATTGAAATCACCAAAACCCTCTACTACCGAAACAAATTTTTGGAGGCCCTGGAGATATTGCGCATTATTTTAAGCACCAACCCCGCCAACCTGAATGCCCGCTGTCTTCGCATGATGATTTATCGCAATTTGGGGGCGAACGCGCGCGCTTACACCGTTGCCGTGGCGCAATTTAAGCGCGCGGAAAAGGAAGCGGCCTTTATAATGGCCAACTGCAGCCCCCTGGACGAGGATTTTTATGATGAATTGGCGGTGCTGCAGCTGACCCGGGCCATCACGATATTGCGGTTCATGCGCAGACATCGCGGCACTCCTGCGGAGCATGACATCCATTTCAGCCCCTCCGTGGTCAACCACTTCCTGGACAGGGCGGAGGATCTGTTTGAAACCGGCATATGCGTCTCGCCCAGCGGCACACGCTCGGTCTACCTGCTGATCTGCGTGCGGATGCTGAAACGGATACTCGCCTGGGATGATGATATTTATATCAATCCGGACAAACCGATTGCCATCCCTGTGGATATCGCCAGGGAGCCGGCGCTTGACATGTTTTACGCCATGGGATTTCTTGACGAGGGCATACCTGTTGAGCAGCAGCTCGATGCGCTCGGCAGCGCATTATTCAAAATGTTTCAGGGGCATAACAATGCGCTGGCCCTGGAAACGTATCGACCGACCGTTTATTTCTGCTATGCCGCCGTCCTTTGGGACTTTTTCCCCATCCGTTCCATTGAAACCGCCCGGCATACCATTCAAATGCTGGAAGCCGCCATTGAGACGGCCCGCAAAAGCCAGGCAGACAATCTCTACATCTACTCTTACACCCGTTTTCATGGCGAAATGCTGCAACCGGATGTATTTATCCGCCAATTGTCCGGACTGCTGCTCACAATCAAGGCCCATATGGCGGACATGGACGGTTCACACCCATTTGACCGGGAACAAAAGAGCGCTTCGGATCAGTTCCTTTTGTTTTCCCATTATATTGACCAGGAAATTCCCGCGGATGCGCAATAGCCGCCTGAAAGCACCATGAACCTGAATTCCGTGGCTTTATGAAAAAATCCATACTGTTTACCCTGCTCTCATCGCTCTTTATCGCATTGGTGGGCATCGGCATTATTGCCCCGGTGATGCCCATATACGCCACCGACCTCGGTGCCACCGGATTTACCCTGGGCCTGATCGTTGCGGGATTCTCTCTTAGCCGCGGTCTTCTCCAGCCCTTTGTGGGCGGCCTGGCGGATAAGCATGGCAGAAAGCGTTTCCTGGTCTCCGGGCTTTTGATCTACGCCGCTGCCGGGTATATGTATACCCTGGCGACGGCTGTGGGGCACCTGGTGCTTATCCGGATTCTGCATGGGGTGGGGTCCGCCATGATCATTCCAATGGCCATGGCTTATATCGCCGACATGTCGCCCCAGGGAGAAGAAGGCAGGTACATGGGCATGCTCAATATCGCCCTTTTTTCCGGAATCGGCGGGGGGCCGATCATTGGAGGAGTATTCCTTGATATCTGGGGGCAGCATGCCGCCTTTTACGCCATGGCCTCCCTCAGCCTGGTCTCTCTTTCCCTGGTTGCCCTGCTGCTGCCGGAACAGGAAAAATGGCGGAAAAATGCCGCAGCCGGCCCCATGCTCACGGTCTTTCGCCGGATGCTCGACAACAAAAAAGTCCTCGGCATGCTGCTCTCCCGGATGGCCACCATGATTATCATGATCCCCTCCATGGCGTTTCTGCCCCTGTTAATGAAAGAAATCATGGCGGCCACAGGCATCGAGATCGGGCTGGTCGTGGCCAGCCGCACGCTTGTCAACGCCCTGCTGCAGACACCGTTTGGCAGATGGGCCGATCACTGGCATAAAAGCCGGATTATACTTATCGGCAGCATAATCATCAGCATCGGCCTTTTTGCCGTGCCCTTTGCCGTCAATTTATGGCAGCTCATGGCCTTGTTCGCGCTGATCGGCCTGGGCGAATCCATTGTCTGGCCGGCCCTTGGCGCTCTTGCCACCGTGCATGGCCGCCAATACGGGCAAGGGTCGATGATGGGGGTTTTCAACATGGCGATGAGCGCAGGGCTTTTTGTGGGCGCGATGGGGGTCGGCGCCCTGGTGGACATCATCGGACTCGCCTGGTCTTTTTATATCGTCGCCGGCTTTTTGCTTTTCTCTACTATCGGCTCCGTCATCCTGATCGGGTGGGACGCCACTGAGCCCAGCAAGGACTCAAAGGCCCCGATCACCCGCGGATCAAAATGAGACCCGGCCTTTTCCCGCATAAAGGCAACAACCGCGCTGTGCTTCAAACCCGCCCGATAAGGGCGGTCGGAAATCAATGCATCATAGACATCCGCAACAGCCAGGATACGCGCTTCCAGCACGATGTCCGCGCCTGAAAGGCCGTCCGGATAGCCTGTTCCATCAAATCTCTCGTGATGCTGGAGGACAACGGGAATCACCTCGTGATACACCTTGACAGGCTCCAGAATACGGGCCCCCATGCGGGGATGCTGCTTGATTATGGCATATTCTTCATCCGTCAGCCGGGCCGGCTTGTCCAGAATGTCACTGGAAATCCCCACTTTTCCGATGTCATGCAGCAGGGCGGCCCGGTGCAGAATATCGAACTGCGATTTTTCCAATCCCAGCACCCCGGCCATTTGCCGCGCCAGCCAGCTCACCCGCTCCGAGTGGCCCGCTGTCCAGGGGGACTTGGCATCCACCGTTCTTGCCAGCGCCGTCAACGTGCCTTCGTTCAACTGGTCGAGCTCATGGATCAGGTTGGCATTGGCCAGGGCGACAGCCATTTGATCTGCCAGTTGAGCAGCCTGGCGAAAATCAGCATCAAATTCCGTCACTGACGCCGGGTATCCAAGGTTTAAGGTGGCTGCCAGCCTGTCCCGGACAAATACCGGCAGCACGATCCATTGCGCCATGGGAGGCGCAAACGGCCTGAGATAACCGGGGATATCATCGCTTTCCCGAAAAAGCAGATACGGCCGCCCGTTTAAGCGTGCGGCAATATCGGCACCGTCAAAAAAGATGGTTTCATTCCTGCGCGCTGCCTCGTGATCCTGGGAATAGGTGTAACGGCTGGCCCTTTCGGGATTATCCGCATCCGCGAGATAAATGGCGATGGCCGTGCAGGACAAGAGCTCCTGCATGCCGCCGAACATTTTGTTGATAATGACCTCGGGCTCCAGGGAGGAAAGAATGGCCCGGTCCACCTCGGACATGGTGTGAATGGCGCGGAACTGCCGGTCGAGTTCTGCGGCCATGTTATTGAAGGCCGCTGCAACCGTCTCGAACTCATCCCGGCTGTTCACCTGTATGGGGTGCCTGAAGTCCTTGCCGGCAATCCTTTGTATCCCGGCTTTCAACTTTTCCAGGGGATCCAGGATCAAGCGGATATTGACCATGCTCAGCAGAACCACGATGCAGAACGACAACCCCACGATCAAGGGAAATATCCGGTGAAAGGCATAAACAAAGGCAAAAATGTCCTTTTTGGACTGGCTCAGCACAACCGTCCAGTTTTCTGAAAAAAACCGGGACTCCATAAACACTGACCAGTAACGGGCAAGATAGTCCTCCCCCTCAGCCGACCATTCAAATTGGCGGGACCTTGAACCCTCCATCATTGGAGGGGTCTGCCTGAGAAACGCTTCCGGATTGGCGAGGGAACTGATAAGGATGCTTCCTTCCGGGCCCAGAACGCAGAGATCGGTCCGGGGCGGCAGAATATTGCTCGACCCGATCTTCCACAGGAAGCTGGTGTTGATCTCGCCAAAAAGCACCCCCTTATCCGATGACTCGGATTCAAGCGGGCGCGCCAAAAAAATCCTTGAAAACGGCTGGTCTTTATGGATTAAAACAGAAATTTTCCCGGATGGCAGGGAAAGCTCCCGGTACCCGGGGGGGATCGGCCGGGAATCGGCCGTGCGCAGCAGCATTTCGGGGCGGCCGTCAAACTTAAAAAAAACAAGCGTGAAAAACATGTCCTCGATGTTGTCAAAGAAAGGCCATTTTTCATCCGGCACAGCGCGAAAAACCCGGGCGATGCCCTCCATCTCGTTGCCCAGAAGGATCATGCGTTCATAGATCGTCATTCCCATGGACTTGGTCGCCTGCTGCAGATTGCGTTCGCCCTGTTCCTTCAGCTGAATTTTCACCTGGGTAAAGGCGAAGACAGCCAGCAAAAGAAGCGGCACGAGTGAGCAAAGGCAGAAAATGGCAAACAGTCTTCTGCCAAGCCGGGTGCCCAAAAATTTACCTTTGATCCGCATGAAAAGGGGCCTCTAATACATGGAAACTAGACCGAAGTAACCGCCGTTGTTGGCGCGAACAACATCGTCCCGGCTTGCCTTGGCAGTAAAGGGCGAAACGCTCTTCCCGTCCCGTCCCTTGCTGTACAAATCAAAATCCGTGTTCACCGGAACCAGAAATTTGTCCTTCCGCAACTTTCCCTTGGGCGTTCCCTCAACGCGGGTATAGGCATACGGGTTCCCCCAGCAGTCTTTCATGTCGTCAAGGCCGACTTCACCCAGTGTTTCAGGGAAGTGGTGGTTGGCAATGCTGTAATCGATAAGGGCGGTTTCAATCGATTTCAGCTCGCTGATGGTGCGGGCCACCATTGCCTTGTGTTTATAGTGGAGCATCGAGGGAATGGCGATGGCCGCCAGTATCGCGAGGATCGCCATCACCATCACCATCTCTATAAGCGTAAACCCCCGGATACGTTTCAAAAGGATACGTATCAAAAGGATACGTTTCAAAAGAACACGCTTTAAAAACTTTAAAAATAGACGGGGCGCGCCGGGGGAGAGCTTTTCGGCCGCGACACAGTTACCCCCTTGTGACGGAAATCCCACATTTGTCAAAATTTTGTCAAACATCAATTTTGACCCTTAGAAACCATCGCACACCGGTTTACCGCAAAAAAAGAAAAATCCGTTTCCCTCGCAATCGTCGGCCGGCATTCTGTTGATTCCGGTACGCGTTAAACCCGGGCAAAACAGGCATGATTAGAGCGCATTGCCGGCAGCCGGGTTTCCGGTGCATAATCCAGGAACCGGCACGCCAAACATACCTTGCAATTAATCGGCCAAAAGGCTTCACGGCCCCCGGCTGCGCAGTCAAGAATTGGATGCCGCATCCCGGTCTTTTTGCGCCCAATGCCGAATAAACTCCCGCTGGATCGGCGCCTCCGGTGCCGGCCGGTCTGCCTTCGGATCTTTAGCGCGCAGCCGGGCGATCCTGTCCAGAACGGTGTCCGGGCTGGCCAGACCGTGCCGGATCAGAAAACATCCCACAACCGTTCCTGTGCGCCCGATGCCCCCAAGGCAATGCACATAAACCGGAAGCCTTTCATCCAATGCTTTATCAATGGTATCCAGAATCTGCCGCATCAGCCCCGGGCCCGGCACTCTCATGTCCACTATGGGAAAGCGTTGCATACGGGCGTCAATATGACGCTCATGCGCCAACTCCGCCAGAATGTCCTCATAATGCGAAATTTGGCTGCCAAAAAAATCGACTTCACGGGGCTCCATCAGGTTGATGAACAATCGCACCCCGGTATCGAGCAGTTTGCCGATTTTCTGGCGTGTCGCTTTGGAATCTTTTGTCCCCGGGTACTCGCCGGCGATCAGCAGTCCGGGAATAACCCAGTAAGAGCGGGGAAAAGGCACGGGCAAAGCGAGTGAATAATCCGGTTTCAATTGAATTCGGCACAAAACGGAACTTCCTTTTTTTATGATATTCATCATATTTGATGATATTCATCATAAGCCGCTTGACTTGGAATGATAACATTCGAAGGGGCCAAAATTCAATGAATTTGCATTTTTGCCGGCGCCGATAGAAGGCCGCCTCTCCCCGGCGGCCTCAATCTCCTCACACAAGGCAGACGTATCCTCTGACGGACCAGGCCAAGCGTGTCCGCCCGGCAGACTGGATATCGGATACGACGGCAGCATAGATGAAACTCATGAAATGAGCCATGAAAAGTGCTCAGCAGACGGGGATGACAAAAGGCGCCTTTTCATAGGAACCGAGAAACCAGGTTTTTACCCTTTTATTCAATGCGGCAAGACCCACCAGCACTCCTTGGCTGATCAGATGGCCTGACATGTTGCCCTCGAAAAACCGGCCCCCATGAGATAGGGACCCGGGCATTCCCGGCCTTTTTCGTGATGTCGGGACTCTCCCATCCCCCTTCCTTTCTCCAAAAGGGGGATTGATGAGGAAGTGCCAACCCGATGTTGTTTTTCCCTCCCTTGTCACATTCCCGTCAAAATTTACAAATACGGCAAATTGCCGTGCAATGCAAAAAACAGTTGGGCACTGCATGAACCGGGCGGTCTCCAGGCATACCGCTTACTGCCGAAGCTTCTCCGCCTGCTCGGTCAAAAGCGACTTGAAACGATCCAGGGTGATGGGACACGGCTGGATGGGAATGCCCATCCAGTCCGAATATTCCAGGAGCTCCTCGGTGTGCTCGACCATGTATTGATCCATGAATCCAATGCCATCAAGCACCAGGGCACCGCCCGTGTGCTTGGGGAAGTTTTCGTTGGCAAGCCCCTTGTCCCAGCCCTTGTACACCTGATGACGAAACTGGATCCAGCCAGGCGTCAGCCACAAGACTTTTTCACCGCCCGCCATTTCTTCGCGCTCAGTCTCGCCGGCCAGCATGTCCATGCAATGGGTGGCGTCAATCCGTGCCACATCGCCCCCCTGCTCCGCGATGATGGCATCAATGGTCCGGGTGGGATGATCCATGTTCACGTAGCAGAACTTTCCGCCGTAGACCACAAGAATCTTGTCCGCTTTCTCCCTTGCCCTCCCCATTTTCTCCAACAACTGGCTTTCAAGTTCGCGAGGGTTCTCGTGCAGCCCCGGCGTTGTGTAATAAACATGTGCGGCATCCAGAAAACCTTCCTTGCGCAAATAATTGAGCTCCAAACTCAATGTGCCGCAAGACACTATGGCGATATTTTCAAAAGTTGTCCCTGACATAAGCTCCCCTTTCCGGACACCGCGGTAAATTGGCGGTTTCCCCGATTTTTGAGTTATGGCCGAAAACGGCTCCATATGCGTATGCGCCAGGAGCGGCGCGGAGGTGAATGCATCCATGAAAATGGGGCTTCAGGCATTTATAACGGTTTCCCGTTCCGGAGGGTTCCATCATGACCCATTCTCCCCTTATGTCGCCTCCAATAGGATTTTATGGAAACTGGAGAACAATTTGCCCGCGGGAGGCCGATTATCGGCGCTCCAGTGCTTCATCAATCGCCCGGCACAACTCCGATTCCGGATGAACCCCAACCATCCGGCGGTATTCCGCGCCTTTATAAAATAATACAAGGGTCGGAATATGATGCACATCAAAACGGTGCCGCAAGCGTTCAAGACGATCAATATTGACTTCGATCAGCTTGATTTGCTTTCCATACCGACGGTCCAGGCGATCCAGAATCGTCACCTGTGCGCGGCAGGGTGCAGACCAGGGCGTGTCAAAACAGGCCAGGCAGATTCCGTCTGCAATCAAGAGATCAAAGCCATCCTCGTTTTTAAGCGCTTGGCTTGTCATGGTTTTTACCGTTTGGCTCGCGAATTTTAAAAGATTACCATTCAACATGCATGCCATCTCAGGACCGCACCGTGAGGCCCTTCTCCACAGGCGCAAAACAGTAGAGCGCCAATCAGCGGTTGACAAAACAGGTAACGATCCGTAACGTTAAGTAACTGTTTATAACGATCTGACAGACATCTTTACCGAAGGACCTAAAAAAGGATAGTTTTATGCAAAAAGCCAGTATCTGGAGCGACCAGTTCGCGGAGCGCCTGCTTGATTCCATGGCCGAGGGTGTTTTCACCCTGGATACCCAGGGCCGCATTACTTCCTGGAATCCGGCCATGGAACGGATCACCGGATACGCCTGTGGCGAAGCCATCGGCCGGACATGCCGGTTCCTCAAATTTTCGAAATGCTTTGACCAAACCTGTCCTTCGTCATTGGCGGAATGCGGAATTTTCAAAAAAGGCACGGTTGATCCCACGGAATGCCAGCTCGAACACAAAAACGGCCGGCACATATCTGTCATAAAAAATGCCCGGGTTGTTAATAACCGCGAGGGAGAATGCCTCGGCGTGGTGGAGACCATTACCGACCTGACAGAGCTCACCCAGGCCCGCCGGAAGGTTGAGCAGGCCCAGCGAAAACTCCTGGAGATCTACCAGTTCGGCAACATCATCGGTAAAAGCCATGCCATGCAGGAAATCTTCAACGCCATCCGAGTGGCCGCCAAAAGCGACGCCACGGTGTTGATCCAGGGGGAATCCGGCACGGGAAAAGAGCTTGTCGCCAGCGCCATCCACTACAACAGCGAACGGGGCCAGGGGCCCATGGTAACGGTCAATTGCAGCGCGCTTACGGAATCGCTCCTTGAAAGTGAAATCTTCGGGCACGTCAGGGGCGCCTTCACCGGCGCTCATCGGGACCGAATGGGACGTTTCGAAGAGGCGGACACCGGCACCCTCTTTCTGGATGAAATAGGCGACATCAGCCCGTTTATACAGCTGAAGCTCCTTCGGGCGATACAGGAAAAGCAGATTGAACGCGTGGGCGACTCCAGCAAACGCAATGTGGATATCCGGATTATCACCGCTACTCACAAGGAACTCTATGAACTGGTCAGATCCGGCAATTTCCGGGAAGACCTGTATTACCGCTTGAAAGTTTTCCCCATATATCTGCCCCCTCTCAGGAACCGGCGGGAAGACATCCCGCTGCTGACCCGCCATTTCATTCAGAAATTCAATAAAAAAACCGGGAAGCGGATCCAGGACCTCTCGCCGGATGCCATGCGGATTCTCATGGACTATAATTGGCCGGGCAATGTTCGGGAGCTGGAAAATGCCATAGAACACGGCTTTGTTCTGGCCAACGGGGATCAGCTGGGGATTTTTGACCTGCCCGTGGAAATCCGCCAGATGGAATACTATGCGGCCCGCCCCCCGGAAACGCATGTGTCCAGAACCAAACCACAGCAAAAAGTCACCAGGCCGCTTTTGCTTGAGCTCCTGCATGAATGCGACTGGAACAAGGCGGAAGTCGCCCGTAGGCTGGGACGAAGCCGCACCTCAGTATGGAAGTATATGAAAAAATTTGAGATTCCTTTGGATGGGCCGGATGTTCAGTAAGGCGGGTGTTCAGTATAAGTTGAACCAGCCGATGAACAGGCTGCCGTGGCCCCTTCATCGGCTGATCCGGGTGGGTGACAAGTTAGGAGGTAATGCCAATCCCGGTTAATATCTCAGCAATTTGTATGCCAGAAAATTGCATTATTCAACCATTACTGATTATTGCGACGGCTCAATTTTCCCTGGCTCAATGTTCAAGGCGGCGCATGCCTGGACGTCCTGGGTTTTAAAAACTTCCCTATAATCGCCGGCGCGCCACTTTTCCCTGGCCCGCCAGAACCCCGGCTTGGACTGCTCCCTTACAATCTGATTCGCCTCCATGGTCAGCAGCTGCGTAGGCCCTCGGTAACTCTCGTAGGGCGGACCAAGCGCAGCGTGTCCGCCTTCAAAATGGCGTGTACTGACTTC
>CAZNSO010000068.1:0-16560 GCA_964575805.1 uncultured Desulfobacteraceae bacterium | reverse complement strand
GCTTCGCGTTTGACCTGGCTGACCGCAACTATGTCCTGTCCCAGGGAAAGCTTATTGGGCATGGCTCGGCAAAAGAGCTTTTGGCGGATGAAACAATTCGTAAAACCTACTTGGGGCTGTAAGCAGTCTGTGTGGAAAAGCGAGGCAATGATTCACTGCCCGCAATCGGGAAGCGGGAGGCCATTCAACCATAATGGCAGGCGTTTCCGGATTCCTGCCCTCATTGCGCGCTCAAAAACTGTCACTTCTCACGGGAGAATCGGCCATGTCGGAAACAACCTCCATCGACTATGATTTTATTGTCATCGGCTCCGGTTTCGGCGGCAGTGTGTCCGCACTGCGGCTATCGGAAAAAGGCTACAAGGTCGCCGTTCTGGAAAAAGGTAAGCGCTGGAGGACTGAGGATTTTCCAAAAACCAACTGGAACATCCGGAAAAATCTCTGGCTGCCCGCCATCGGCTGTTACGGCTACCAGATGCTGACCCAGTTGAAACACGTGCTGATCTTTCATGGCGGTGGCGTTGGCGGCGGCAGCCTGGTTTATGCCAACCAGTTGCTGGTACCGCCTGACGAGGTGTTCGAACGGCCCGAATGGGGGCCGGGAGATTGGAAATCGAAACTCGCCCCCTTTTACGAACGGGCGAAAACCACGTTGGGCGCAACGCCGAGCCCCCATGTGGGAATCGCGGACAAATGCCTGCAGGAGGTCGGCATTGAACTGACCGGCAAAGACACCTTCCATAAAAACGATGTCGGGGTCTTTTTCGGCGAGCCGGATGAAAAAGTGCCGGACCCCTACTTCGGCGGCAGGGGGCCGGAACGAACAGGATGCACCTTCTGCGGAGCTTGCATGATTGGGTGCCCTGTAGGGGCGAAAAACACCCTCGACAAGAATTATCTCCACCTTGCCGAGGGGCTCGGGGCCGAAATCATCCCCGAGACGATGGTCACCGGCGTCAGGCCGTTCGCCGGCGGCTATGAGGTGCTGACTAAACGATCCACCGGGCTGCTGCATCCGAAAAAGACTTACCGGGCCCAAGGGGTCGTTTTCAGCGCAAGCGTGCTCGGTACTGTCAAGTTGCTCAATCGGTGCAAGCAAGAGGATCTGCTCCCCGGCATCTCCGATCAGCTTGGCAATTACGTTCGCACCAATTCCGAGGCGATCCTCGGCGTCAAGTCAAGAGATCGCAATGTCAACTGGAATGACCAGATCGCCATCACCTCCGGGATCTACGCAGATGAAACCACGCATATCGAAATGGTGCGGTATAATAGGGGGTCGGATGTGCTGTTGAATCTGCTGACGCTCATGACCGGCGGCGGCGGAAAGATCCCCCGGGGGATTCGGTTCCTGGGCAATATCATCCGCCACCCACTCCGTTTCTTGTCTCTCCTCTGGCCGCTCGGCAAGGCAAAACAAACCACAATCGTCCTGGTAATGCAGACCGACGAAAATTACCTGGAACTCGATTACAAGCCCCGCTGGTGGCGTTTTGGGGGGCGCAGTCAGAACTCCGAGGTGCCGGCCGGCTTGCAGCGTGCGCCAGCCTATATCCCGATTGCCAATGAAGTGACCGAACGACTTGCCAGCAAGATGAACGGCATCCCCCTGAGTCTCATTCCGGAGGCGGCTTTTAATGCCTCGACAACCGCACATATCCTTGGCGGATGCTGCATGGGCGAATCGCCGGAAAAGGGGGTAGTTGATTTCAACGGGGAGGTCTTCGGCTACCCGAATCTTTTCGTGGCCGACGGTTCTGTAGTCCCGGCAAACCTGGGGGTAAACCCGAGTTTGACGATCACCGCCCTTTCGGAATACATCATGGACCAGATTCCGGAAAAGAAAACGGATTTCGGGTCGGACCAAGATAAATAATCGAGAGAATAAGAAAAAAATGTGATCACCTCATACCCCTGCTCCTGGAATTTGGCCATACTGGGGTGCCCCCCGATATCCTCCAGCAGACTCAAGCCCTGATTTACCGCTGAATCCAGGGTTCCCATTTTATTCGAACAGGCTTTGCAAACCCCGGAAACCAGGTTCGCTGCCTTTGCTTTTTCCCACAATGAATGAAGATGATTACATCTGCTCGTCTACATGCTCCTGCTCACGACTTGCAGGAAGCAGCCGGAACCACCGCCGCCAGACCCGTCTTCATCGTCAGACCCGTCGCCATCGTCATCACCCCCGTCATCATCCCCGTTTGACGAGCATTGCATATAGGTCATTTTGTTGGTTTTATCTATCGTGCCGTCGGCTCCCTCATCATGCTCGATTCGGGTGGGCTGGTCATGATCCTCGCTTTCGTAATAATACCGGGTCTCGACTGCCCAGGTGTCGCTTTCCTGCTGCCGGGTTTTGGCTGTTATTATCTTTCCGTCAGAATAGGTATACTCCGTGATATTAACGGTTTCAAAATCGCCATCATTATCCGAATCCTTTTTTGTTTTAATTATCTTGCCGTGTTCATCATACTCATATTCGGTCACCGAATCGATACTGCCGTCATTGGTGTTGTCCTGTTTCATGCGGATATTCTGCCCGGCCTCATTAAACTCCTTATACCTCACCATTTCAATGACACCGTCATTATCCGAATCATACGCGACTTTTGTATTGTTGCCATCCGCGTCCCAACTGAATTTGACAACATAGTCCACGGTGCCGTCGGCTTCGTTGTCCACCCGCTTTTCAATTTTTTGCTGCCGGTCGTTGTAAAGTATACGCGAAACAATATCGATGGTTCCGTCATTTCTGTAATCGGTTTCTTCCCGAATCCGGTTGCAGCTATCATTATAAGAGAACTCAAACAATGTATCCGGCTCCTCTGATGCCTCCATAAAATTTTCTTTCAGCACCCAGGTTTCGCAGTATGCCGCGGGCAAAGCAAAAATGGTGAGCATAACGCTGGTTAACACGGTTAAGCCGACCGCCTTGGAAAACATAAACGCCCCCTTCCCTTTGATTGGCCTGGTAAAAAATACTTAAATCTTTATAAAATCAGGATAAAAGGAGAGCTGAAATGTGTCAAGATGTTGGCCGAACAGGGGCGGGAAAGGACTCTTCAAAAAAACCGCGCCGCTTAGAAATTCTTCTGATGAAAATATTGACAATGGTTATACCTGTGGTTATACTGAAATAAAAAAAGGAGGCAAGAGCCATGGGCAACGTTAAAACCGCGATCTCCATTAACAAGCCTTTGTTTGAAAAAATCAATAATTTGGCTAACGAAATGAATACCTCTCGAAGTCGTATTTTTGCACTGGCAGCAGAAGAGTTTATTCAGCGCCATAAAAACAAAGAACTGCTGGATGCCATCAATTCCGCTTATGATGATGTCACAGACGAAAAGGAATCGACTCTTCAATCAGCGATGCGTTCCCGGCATCTCAGTATGGTTCAAGACCAATGGTAATCAACCAAGGCGATATCTTCTGGATTGATCTTAAGGAACCATCCGGATCAGAGCCAGGATACCGCCATCCTCACGTCATTATTCAAAATAATCTTTTTAATCGCAGCCGTATCAATACCGTTATTGTCTGTCCTTTAACTTCCAACCTTAAAAGGGGGACAGCGCCGGGAAATGTCATTCTGAAGAAAGGTGAAGCAAATTTACCTAAAAAAAGTGTAGTCAACATCTCTCAACTCTTTACAGTAAATAAAAATGATTTGTCGGAAAAAATTGGGTCATTAAAATTCGATCGGTTGCAACAAGTTCTCCAAGGTATAAAACTAATTACTGAGCCAAGAGAAGTAGATGGCGAATAAAAACAACATCAAAAAAACGGCGCATCCGGCAGATGCCTGGATGGCTCAATTTCCACTAAATTTAATCGAAGACGCAAGCACATCGGCCGGACCGGGGGCATGATGAGAAGGGGCCCTCCCCTAAAGCGCGTCGGAGATGCGCCGCCGCAGCCGGTCGGTGTGCGTTCGTGCATGACGACGGATGCTCATATCTTTCAAATAATTGTTTTTAAACAATATTCAAAACATGCCCGTTAAAGATCGGTTGAAAAAAGGATTGACACCCGGGCCTGCAGCAGCTATAGGCAGACCTCAAACCATATCGCCGCTTGCACGGGGAACTTGTAATGAAAAACCTTGCCAAATTTTATCATCGGGCAGCAGCACTGCTGCTTTGCTTTTGCCTGGTCGCCATGGGCAGTGCCGACGTTTACGCCATCTGCTTCAGTGAATCCCACCACGGCGGTTCCGCGATTCATGAGGTAACCCATGAGGCACCGTCCGCGGAGCGGCAGGGCAACCGTCAAAAATGCGGGGCCGATCAATTCAGCGATGAAAACCACTGTGTTGATGTTTTACTGACATCTCCCGTCAAAAACATTCAAGCCCCCGCCACTGTTCACCTCCCGGCCATTACCGGTTCGGGCTTCCTGCTCGATGCCGATGCCATGGCCCGGTTTTTCTCCCGGCGTCCCGCCATTGCTTCATTGTTTCCCGCACCTTCTCCCCCAATCATTCTCCAAACCCAGACATTTCTGAATTAAATCACTTTTTTTTCCATCTACTTTTCTGAGATCGATTCCATCTGAAACTGCTTGACAGCCATGCACCCGTCTTTCATGCGCCCGTATGGCCCTTGCAACCGAGAAAAAACAAAAGGAGCATCGATGCGGTATCGTCTATTCGCATTTGTTATAATTGTCACTTTTTCCGGCATTTCCGGCTGGGTGGCACCGGCTTCGGCCGCTTCATCCGCAGGCACCCTTTCGCTTGAACAGGCGCTGCAGAAAGCCCTTTCCGCCAATCCCGACCTTGTTGCCTTCAAAAAAGAAACCCGTCGGGCCAAAGCCCGGCAACAACAATCCGGCCTTTATCCCAACCCCAACCTGGCTTTTGAGCTGGAAGGCTTTGGGGGAAGCGGCCCCTTTTCCGGAACCGAAGCGGCCGAACGAACGGTTTACCTGGAGCAGGACATTCTGCTGGGCGGAAAAATCAAAAAACGCCGCCAAATGGCTGCCGAAGAAATTGAAACCATCCAATGGAAGATGAAAATCCTGGAGCAGGATATCCGGAAAGGGGTGACAAAGGCCTTTGTTGAGGTGGCCGGGGCCCGGCGGGCGCTTGACCTTCAGCTGGATCTGGCGGATCTGTCCGAGCGGGTGTATGAAACGGTTCAGCAAAAGGCGGATGCCGGCAAGGTTTCCCCCATAGAGGCGGTCAAAGCCGAAATCGAGTTGAAAAACAACCGCCAGGCATTGCAGACCCTGAATCGGCGATTGGAGCGGGCAAGAAGCAACCTGGGGGCTTTCTGGGGTGTCGCCGAACCGGATTTCCGGAAAGTGGCCAGCCGCCTTGAGCAAATGCCCGGGCTGCCGCCGCTTACCACCCTGGAAGCCGGTCTTGAAGAAAATCCCGATATTCGGCGGTTTTCCGCGGAAAAACAATTTCAAAAAGCGCGATACGATCTTGAACGGGCCCGGCGCATTCCGGACCTGTCTGTATCCGGCGGTTACCGGCAGGTACCGGAGACCGACGACACGGCCTTTATCGCTGAAATCGCCATCCCCTTGAAAATCTTTGACCGCAACCAGGGCAATATTGAAGAGGCCCGCCAGGCGGTGCTGCAGGTTGCCGAGCACCGCTCGGCTGTGGTCAATAACCGGCGCAAACAGCTCCATGCGGCGTTCCAGGATGCGCTGGCCGCAAGAGACGAGATTCTATCCCTTGAAAAAGACATCCTCCCGGCCACCCGCAAGGTATTTCAAGCAAAAAAGCAAGGCTATCAGAACGGCAAGTTCCCGTTTCTGGAACTGCTCGACGCCCAGCGGGTGCTTTTTGAAAGCCGACAGCGATACAACGACGCCCTGATCGCCTATCACCTGGACATGGCTGAAATCGAGCGGCTGACCGGAAAATCGATTGCAAAACCGGCATCCGGCAACCCGGCATCCATGAATCCCCTTCGGAAACAAGGAGATAGAAAATAATGAATAAGCGCAGACGCTTTTATACGACGACATTGATTGCGATGGCAGCGGTCCTGATCACAGGGGCCGCCGCACTGGTTCCGGGGCTGTCCGCCGGCGATGCCCGCGCGCAGGCCCGAAATTCCCATGAACATGCCGAAGACGTCCATCCCGAAGACGGGCACCCGGAATCAGGGGCGCATGCCCCCCATGGGACGGCTGAAAGACATCCGGAAAACGAAAGCGGCGAAGAAGAAGGGGTCCACATGAACGCCGCGCAAATCCAGGAATTCGGAATTCAGACAGCCACTGCCGGCCCTGGAGAAATTCATGTCCAGGCAGACCTGCCCGGCGAGATCGTCTACGACCCGGACCGGGTGGCCCACGTCGTGCCCCGGGTACCAGGATTTACCCGGGAAGTGCTGAAAAAAGCAGGCGATGCGGTCTCTGCCGGGCAAGTGATGGCCGTGATCGACAGTCGGGAACTGGCGGATGTGAAATCCGAATACCTGACGGCGCGCAAGCGGCTGGATTTGGCTCGTGCCGAATTTGAACGGGAAAAACGGCTCTGGAACCGGAAAATCACCTCCGAGCAGGAATTTCTGGACGCCCGAACCGCCTTGGCGGAAGCCGAAATCCAAGTCTACAGCGCAACGCAGAAGCTTTTGGCCCTGGGATTTGACGCGCCATACGTCACCGGCCTGTCGGACCAGCAGCAGGAAAGCCTGACCCGATACAATATCACTGCGCCCACCAGCGGCATTGTGACTGGCAGAAATCTTGCCGTGGGCGAAGTCGTCGACTCCCGGTCCGATGTGTTCGTGGTTGCCGATCTTTCGCGGGTATGGGTGAGCCTGACCGTTTACCAGAAGGATCTGGGCGCTGTCGCCAAAGGGCAGCCGGTGACGATCATCGGGGACAAGATCAACGCCCGGGCAGAAGGTGAAATCGATTACGTCAGCCCGGTGGTGGATGCGGCCACCCGCACGGCCACCGCGCGGGTGATACTGGACAATCCGGACGGCCGCTGGCGGCCCGGGCTGTTTGTCACCGGAAAAGTCGATACGGATGCGGTACCGGCCGATATCGTGGTGCCCCGCTCGGCCATCCAGACCATCGATGAAGATCCGGTCGTATTTGTGAGAACGGACCATGGGTTCACCCCCGCGCATGTCGAGATCGGAATGCGCAATACCACGCAGGTGGAAATCGCTGCCGGGATCGCACCGAATACCGAAATTGCCGTGACCAACACGTTTATGCTCAAGTCGGAGCTGAAAAAGGAAGCCATCGGCGGCCATCATCATTAATAGGAGAAACCATGATCAGAAATATTATCCATACCGCGCTGGCCAACAGGCTGCTGGTGGTGCTCACCATCGTCCTGGTTTTCGGCTTCGGCGTATACGCCTACCGGGGGCTGCCGGTGGATGCGTTTCCGGATGTATCGCCTGCCCTCGTCCAGGTATTTACTGTCACCGAGGGGCTTGCCCCCGAGGAAGTCGAAAAATACGTCACCTATCCCATCGAGGCCGGGATGACCGGGCTGCCCAAGGTGCGCGAAATCCGCTCCGTATCGAACTTCGGGCTGTCGGTGGTCAATATTTATTTCGAAGACGGCACCGACATTTATTTCGCCCGGCAGGTGGTGGGCGAAAAGCTCGGCGAGGCCCGGGAACAAATCCCCGAAGGCTTCGGTGATCCGCAGATGGGGCCCATTGCCACCGGCCAGGGGCAGATCCTGTATTATTATCTCAAAGACGCCACCGGATCGTATTCTCTGACCGAACTGCGGACCATGCAGGACTGGATCGTCAAGTTCAACCTGCAGACCGTCCCCGGCGTAACCGAGGTGCTGGGCATCGGCGGCCATGAGAAGCAGTTTCACGTGGTGGTGGACCCGGATGCCCTGCTGCGCTACGACCTGTCGCTGCAGGAAATCATTGAACGGATCGAAAACAACAACCGCAATGTCGGCGCCCAGTTCCTGGAGCAAAACGGCGAGCAGTTGATCATCCGCTCCGAAGGCCTGGCCGAGGGCATTGCCGATTTGGAGCAAATCGTGGTCAAAAGCGCAGACGGCCGGCCGGTTTATCTCGCGGACATGGCGGATATAAAGATCGGCGGGGCCATCCGCCGCGGCCTTCAGACCCGAAACGGCCGGGAGGAAATCGTGGCGGGCATGGTGATCAAGCTCATCGGCACCAATTCATCGACCGTCATTGACCGCGTGCAGGAAAAACTGGCGGAAATCCGAAAGAGTCTGCCGGAAGGCGTTGAGATCGTGCCGTTTTACGAGCAGAAAACCATTGTGGATGCTTCGGTCAGCACGGTCACCACCGCCCTGGTTCAGGGCATCGGCCTGGTGCTGGTGGTGGTGTTCGTGTTCATGGGAGGCATCCGGCCCAGCCTGATCGTCTCCCTGGCCATACCCTTCTCCGTGCTGTTTACCTTTCTCGTCATGCGGATTACCGGAATGTCGGCCAACCTGATGACCCTGGGCGGGGTGGCCATTGCCATCGGAATGATGGTCGACGGCACCATCGTGATGGTGGAAAACGCCGATCGCATGCTGCGCCGCTCCGATCCGGGCGAATCCGCAGCCCGCGTGGTCGCCCGGGCATGCCGCGAAGTGGGCCGGCCGATCCTGTTTGCCATCAGCATCATCATCGTGGTTTTTCTCCCCCTGTTTGCCCTGGAAGGGGTGGAGGGCAAGACCTTCCGGCCGCTGGCCTACACCGTATCCATTGCCATGCTGGGGGCGATGATTTACAGCATTTTTCAGACCCCGGCGCTGAGCGCGCTGCTGCTCAAACGCCCCGGCGGCAAATCTTCGGGGCAAGCAGCGCCGGCGCCGAAAGACCCCCTGGTGGTCCGGATGCTGCTCAAACCCTATAAGCCGCTGGTTGAATTTTTCGTCCGGTTTCGGTGGCTGGCCGTGGGTCTTTCCGTGGGGCTGCTCATCATCGGGGCGCTCGTCTATCCCCGCCTCGGCCAGGAATTCACCCCGCGGCTCCTGGAAGGTGATATCATGGTGAATCTCACGTTTGCGCCCTCGGCATCCATTTCGGAAAGCAAGCGCAGCGTGATGCTGCTTGAAAAGCGCTTCCTGGAAATACCGGAGGTCTCCGAAGTGGTCAGCCGTATCGGGCGCGGTGAAGTGGGTGCGCATTCGGCGCCGGTCAATGTCAGCCACATGAATGTTCTGCTCAAACCCGAATCCGAGTGGACGGATGCGAAAACCCAGCCGGATATCGAGGCCAAAATCCGGGAGAAGCTGAAGGGGTTTCCCGGTGTTCAGACCAACATCACCCAGCCGATCCAGTTGAGCGTCGATGAACTCATCGGGGGCGTGAAGGCCGAGCTGGCCGTTAAATTGTTCGGCAGCCGCATCAACACCCTCAAGGAGAAAGGCGATGCCATCGGCGCCGTGCTGCGCGACATCCCGGGCGCAGCAGACGTTCAGGTGCAGCAGATGACCGGGGCGCCGCAGCTCATCATCCGCCCGGACCGGGAGGCCGCAGCTCGTTATGGCATAAACATCGCCGATGTCCAGGACGTGATCCGAACAGCAGTCGGCGGAGTTGAGGCCGGGCAGGTATTTGAAGGCATCCGCCGGTTTGATATCTACGTCCGATATCCAGCCGAAGCCCGCAATACACCAGAGGCCATCAAGAATATTGTCGTGCAGTCCCCCGACGGGGTCCGCCTGCCGCTATCCGAGCTGGCTGCCGTGAAAACCGTGGTGGGCCCCCGCCAGATCCTGCGGGAAAACAACCAGCGCTATATCGCCGTGCAGTGCAACGTGGTGGGCCGGGATATCGGCGGTTTCGTGGAGGCTGCGAAAAATCGGATCGCTTCGGCAGTCGAGCTGCCGCCCGGTTATTTTGTCACCTGGGGCGGGCAGTTCGAACTGCAGCAGCAGGCCAACCAGCGCCTGTCCATCGTGATTCCGGTGACCCTGGCGCTCATCGCCCTGATGCTGTACCTGAGCTTTAAAACCTTTTCCAGCACCCTGCTCATCCTGCTCAATATCCCCCTGGCCCTGGTCGGCGGGGTGGTGGCGCTCTGGATCGGCGGCCAGAACCTCTCGGTTCCCGCATCTGTGGGATTTATCGCATTGTTCGGCATCGCTCTCGAAAACGCGATGGTGCTGGTGACCTGTATCAACAAGCTCGTCCGGGAGGGCATTCCGGTCAGTGCCGCATCGATTCAGGGGGCCTGCATGCGGCTGCGGCCGGTGCTGATGACGGCCGCGACCACGGCCCTTGGCCTGATCCCGCTGCTGCTGTCCTCGGGCACGGGCAGCGAGGTGCAGAAACCCCTGGCTGTTGTGGTCATCGGCGGGCTGGTCTCTTCCACTTTTTTGACGCTGCTGGTGCTGCCGAGCCTCTACAAGTGGTTTGCACCGCGCATGGAAACCGAAACAAACGGGAACCAGGGAGTGCAGAATTGAAACAGAAGGGCCGGCAGGATTCCCATGGCCTGCATCAGCTCAAGGGGCGCATAGCCGCAGTAGATGCCGGCAACCGGCCAGCCTTGTTTCTTCTTTTCCAGTACATACTGCAGGGCTTTTTGGCCGGGGGCCGCCTTTGCGTTTTCACCTTAACCCGAAAAGCGCCGCCGCGTTTTCGTAAAGCAGGCGGTTCGCCAGGGGCTTGTCGTTCTTGCAGGCAAGCTTCACGGATTTGATACATGGCGCCTGATTCCCGAAAGGCCAGTCCGAGCCGAACAGAACCCGGTCCGGGCCAAAAACGGCCACCAGCTCCCGTATGATCTCCGGGGGCTGAAAGGAGGTATCCACGGCCGCGTTTTTAAAATCCGCCAGATCCCGGATGACCTCGCGCACGTTAAAAAGGCCGGCGTGGCCGGCAATA
Source organism: uncultured Desulfobacteraceae bacterium (assembly GCA_964575805.1). Lineage (GTDB taxonomy): Bacteria > Desulfobacterota > Desulfobacteria > Desulfobacterales > Desulfosalsimonadaceae > M55B175. The sequence continues at coordinate 5,746 of CAZNSO010000068.1, read as the reverse complement.
AACCGCACCCCGGGAAAGTCCGCCACCATTTTTTTCGCGTACCGGATCTGTCCCAGGGAAGGCGTGTCCCTTAACGGGTCCGTGGGAAGACGGTAGGCCCAGACCCCGCAGTGAAACAATACCGGCAGGCCCAGGTTTTGAATAACTTCCAGGGCGCTGTAGGTGAGAGGGTCGGTGTAGGAGGTGTTTTGCAAAATGGCATGGAGCTTCACGCCCGCCGCTCCGGACTGGGCATCCCTTTTCAAGGCTTCTTCCATTTTGTCTTCCGAATCCAACCGAAGGGTGGTGAAGGGCAGAAGCCCGGGGGATTCCGCTGCCGGGGGCGCTATGTCCTCAAAAACCACATAGGGCGCAACAGGCAGGCAGACGCAGTGGGCCACGCCGTTTTTCTCCATGCTCGCCGCCATGTTCTCCAGGCTGGCGCAGGCGCTGCGGGCCTGTTCCGCCCGGGTGATCCGTTTCGTCAAAAGCCGCTGCAGCAAACTGCCGAACACTTTGGGCTCCCGGAACACCAGGGCCTCGTCAAGGCTTATGGGATCAAAAAAAAAGGAGTTGGTCAGGCCCTTTCTGCGGATAACCCTTCCCCCGTCCGGCCACAAGACATCCCCCAGATGGACATGGGCGTCTATTATCATTTAATTTTCCTCCCTCGCGTTCGCGTCCGTAAACCGGTCCTGGAACTTCATGGCCGCCAGAATGGCTTTGGAGCCCATGGTCCGCAACGGCTCCGGCGGCCATGGCAGGGTTTTGCGGTTTACGAAGAAAACATCGGTGAGCGCCGTCTTTTTGCCCAGCACCATGTCCGCCAGGGTGCGGCCGTTCAAATGGGTAAGGCTTACGCCGTGGCCCATGCACCCCAGGCTGTACACCACCCTGTCGTCTCCTATCCTGCCCATGGCCGGGGCCAAATCCGGGGTTACGGAAACCGGCCCGCCCCATTGATGGGTAAAGCGCACGTCCCTTAGCTGGGGGAAAATTTGCCGCACGTCGTCCTGAAGGCTCTGGAAGGTGAGGGGGTTCTGGTCCTTGTCCATGTCCGCACCCCATGCCAGGGCCGCGTCCCGGCCGCCCATGAGCAGACGGTTATCCGCCGTCAGCCGGTAGTAGTGCACCAGGTTCCGGGCGTCCTCTATGCCCTGCCGGTTCTGCCAGCCGATTTGTTTCATGATGTCCGGGGAAAGGGGCTCGGTGAGCACGATGTATGTCCACAAAGGAACCTGCTTGCGCCTGATCCCGGGGATGAAGTGGGACCAGGCGTTGGCTGCCAGCACCACCTTGTCGGCCCGAACCCGGCCCCCTGGGGTCTCCAGAACCATCCTGCCGTTTTCCCTGCTCATGGCGCCCACCGGCGTATTTTCAAAAACCGTTACCCCCTGGCCGGCAATGACATCCCGCCAGGCCCAGGAAAGTCTGGCCGGGTTGAGGATGCCGCAGCGCGGTTCCCACCAGGCCCCCAGGTACATGGGACTTTTGACCTGTTCCTGCACCTGCTCCTTTTCCAGCCATTCAATACCGGTTAAGCCAAGGGAATGGGCCAGCTCCATCTCGTGCATGATGCGCTTTTTGTAGCTGGCCGAGGTGGCCACCCGCAGGAACCCCGAATGCTCGTAATCGCAATCCAGCCCCAGGGAGGTAATCAGCTCCCGGGTGGTGTCCACGGCGCGCTCCATGTAGAGGTGCGCTTCCCTGGCCGCAGCCCGGCCGAAACGCAGTCGGGTGATACCCAGGGTCAGGCCGAAAAGCGTCATGTTGAACCCGCCATTCCTGCCGCTGGCCCCGTAGCCGATAATTTGCGCCTCCAGGAGTGCCACCCGGGCCCCGGCATCATCCTTTTTAATGTGATGGGCCGTGGAAAGGCCGGTAAACCCGCCCCCAACTATGGCCACGTCCACCTCCAGATCCTGCCGCAGGGGCTCGCCCGGCGTGTAATCCCTGGTGGTCATCCAATAGCTTTTTTCCTCAAATGCTTTCATAAGCCCCCCTTTTTGCCGCGATTGGCGCAATGGCTGTCATGTCCCCGCCTGATTGTCTGCCGGGCCTGCGGGCAAACTGCTTTTTACGGCATCCCGGACTCTGCCTACCGTGTCCCAAACCGCCTGCCGGTCCAATGCCTCCGGGTCTATCATCCATTGCAGGGCCAGCCCCTCAATGACCGCCACTACCATCATGGAAAGCGGCGCGCTTTGCTCCCCTGCCCCGGCCTGCACAAGCACATCGCTTATTTTTCCCCGGTACGCGTTCAGCAGGCGGCGCAGGGGCGCGTTTACCCCCCGGCGCTCAAATCCCATCTGCACCAGGTTGTAAAACACCCGGTTCAGGCCTCTGTCAAAAACAAAGGCCTCCACCAAATAGTGGAGCATCTTTTCCAGATTGTCGCCGCCATCTTCCTCCCCGGATTCCAAAAAGCTTTGGAACTTTTCCCGGTAAAGCGTGGCAAGGGCCCCCACCAGCTCGTTTACGATGTCGTCCTTTTTTTCAAAATAATAGTGGATCACGCCGTGGGGCATGCCCGCCCTGGCGGCGATGCGCTTGACGGTTATGTTTTCGTGCCCGTTTTCCGCCAGGCAACTAAAGAGCGCCCAGGCGATCTGCTCCCGCTTTTGGGGGGACTGAGATTTTCTGGCCATGATTTCCTTTGCCGGCTGTTTTTTTAGTTTGGTTGACCAACCTAAGAATATTCAAATGATCGTCTCCGGTCAAGTTGTTTTTTGGTCGGCTGGTTTTTTTCTTCCGTCATGGCGGCCGCCGGAGGGCCGATATGCCATCACCAAATGTGATCCGAAAATGAATTCATCCGCTGAGACCAGGGCCCTCAAGATGCCCTGTGAGCTATGCGGATAAAAAGGGAGAAGTTCAGGAGGGGGGTGGGTTGGCCTCGCCAGACCCAATGCCCCGGATGGCTTTCCATGGCTCCTGTAAACGGGGCACCGACTTCCGCGGCAATGCCTCAGGCTTGCATATGTTTCCGCAGCGTTTCGGCAAGCTCTTCAAAAATCGAGTTTTTGCTGATATATGCCGTTGCCCCGGCAGCATCCATTTTGTTTCTCATGATGTCATCATCATGTATGCTCATGGCAAAGATTTTGGTGCCGGGCTGATTTTTGAGGATCAGGCAGGCAGCATCAATACCGTTCATCTCCGGCATGGAGACATCCATTATAATGGCATCGGGGTTGAGTTCTTTTGCCAATTCAACGGCTTCAATGCCATTTGAAGCCTGGCCGCAAACCTCAATGCCGTCCAAGTCTTTTAAAAGGTCTGATACAGCCTCGCGCATAAACAAGTGATCATCCGCCACCAATATTTTAATCTCCCCAGATGGCTTGAGCTCCATAATCAAAAGCTAACCTTCTCTTTCCCGAATGGCTAAACCGGATGGCTGAACCGGATTTTAAAAAGGGGGTATACTTTAATTTTCTTGAGCTTTTTTTTGACGGACCAGCATAGGCGATTAATCGTCGCATTTAAAGTTTTTTTTTGAGCCCCCGGCGAAACCGATTTACTTTTTTCGTGGTTTGCAGTATGAATGCTTTCATATTCGTATAACCATCTTTATTTTCGCGTTAAGTTATGACAACCAATTGTCCGGGTCATTCCACCGATAAAATTCCATCCAAAAAAGCGCTGTTGTCAGAAGTGGCTGAACTGCGCCGCCAATTGGCGGAAACACAGCATGAACTGGCGCTTCTCAAAAGCCGCCTTCCCGAGACAAACAGGCAGTTGGCGCATCAGCGGGAACTTCTGGAAAGCTTGTTCGGAAATATTCCTATCCTGCTTGTCATCTGGGAGCCGAACCTCCAGCGATTCACCCTCAATCGGTATGCTGAAACCGTTCTTGAATGGACAACGGCGGATGCGAATAACGGCAATTTTATGGACAAGGTATACCCGCATGCCAGCTATCGCAACCAGGTAGCCGCGTTCATGCAGTCTCTCGAATCCACCTGGAAGGAGTGGATCGCTACAACCAAAAACCAGGACAAGATCCCGATTGAGTGGACCAACATCCGGCTGAGCGATGATACCATGGTTGGTATTGGAATAGATCTGCGTGAGCGCAAAAAGGCGGAAAGGGCCTTACAGGAAAGCCAGGATTGTTTTTTGATGGCTGCCAGGGCGGCGGGAATTGGTGCTTATTCTCGAAACCTGAAAACCGGGGAGGATTACTGGTCCCCGGAATTCCTGGCTGTTTACGGCTTAGGGCCTGGAGACCGCCTGCCTCTTGAAAAAGGGCTTCCTGCTGCCATCCATCCAGAAGACCGGCAGGAACTTCTATCCGAGGCAAAGGCCCGGCTCAAAGGCACCCTTGAGCCGGAGTTTGATCGGGAGCACCGCATACTTCTGCCTGACGGCACCCTTCGATGGACAATCTCCAAGGGGAAAATTGAATTGGATGAGCAGGGGGAGCCGTCTCATACCCACGGCATCGTAATGGACATCACCGAACGGAAGGAACTGGAAGAAAAGCTCCTGGAAAGCGAACGCCGTTTTCGAACCGTGATTGAAAACTCCAGGGACGGCATACACCAATTCGATTTGTCTACAAAGCGCTACGTTTTCATGAGCCCCTCACAAGAAAAGTTGACCGGCTTTTCCGCTGATGAGTTGCAAATGAACATGAAGTCAGCTTCCGAAAGGCTTCATCCCGAAGACCGGCCGAAGGTGGAACGCTGGATGGAGCGACTTATGGCGGGTGAAGATATCAAAACGCCCATGGAATACCGGTGGCTTGTCAAAAACGGAGGATACCGATGGTTCAGTGATTCACGAAGTATCGTCCGAAACGATCGGGGAGAACCGATCGCGCTGGTGGGCAACAGCCGGGATATAACGAACCGGAAGCAAATGGAAAAGGAGCTCCGCCAAGCTCATGACGAACTGGAAATGCGGGTCCGGAAGAGAACAACAGAGCTCCAGAAACGCATGGAACAGCTCGCAGAGCTGAGCTCCGAGCTGAACACGGCTGAACAGCGGGAGCAAAGACGGATCGCCCGTATTCTTCATGACGATCTGCAGCAGATCCTGGCGGCAGCAAAGCTGCGCCTGGAGGTCCTGGAGGGCAAGGTCCAATCGGATCACAGGGAGGAGGTGAAAAAAATACACAGCTTTTTAACTGATTCGATCCACGCCACCCGCTCCCTCTCCAAGGAACTATCGCCCCCGGTCCTTGGACAGGCGGACATTACACCCATGCTCGAGTGGTTAACCGGATGGGCGGATGAAAGATACGGGCTTCGGGTTGATTTAAAAACCGAAAAAAGAGCTGAAATCGAGGAAGAAGACATCCGGGGCCTGATTTTCAGATGCATCCGGGAATTGCTTTTCAATATCACAAAGCACGCCGGAGTAAACCGGGCAGATATAGCGTGCACGCCTGCCGGAAAAGGTTGCCTGAAAATCATCATCTGCGACAATGGAGAAGGATTTGACAGGGACGTCGAACTTATCAAGCAGCAGGCAACCGGCGGCTTCGGATTGAACAGCATTCAAGAACGGCTTTATTTAATCGGCGGCCGTCTTGATATCGAAAGCTCACCCGGTGAAGGTACGCGATTCACAATGACCGTCCCCGCAAAAGCACAGCCATTCAAGCAAATCCGGAACTAATATGGACGGGCTCATATCCCGGATGGCTCGGGGGATATCTCAGAAGCATAAGCGGCCGGGACCGGGCCGGGACCGTGTGAACCGCAGGCGGTTTTCCGGGCCCTGCAAGCGAGTCTTAAAGACATCCCCACCCCCATCC
>CAZNSO010000067.1:0-16670 GCA_964575805.1 uncultured Desulfobacteraceae bacterium | reverse complement strand
TCTTTTTCCCGACCGCTGTTTCAGCTATCGGTTTTATCCTGGAAGACTCGCAAACGGCAGTTGATGAATAATTGCCAGGACAAATAACAGGCGAATTCGTAAATTGGGTTTGAAAAAACAAATTAGAGGGTATAATATCAGTGGATTCTATTCACTGTCCGGTTAATTTCAAAGGACCAAAGAAAGATATAATGTGCTGAAAAAAAACGGATTTTCTGCCATTCTGGCGGCCGCCCTGTTGACCCTGGCCGTGACCGGCATCGCCGTTGTCCTCCTGCGGGGAACGGATAGGCCGCCGGATGACGGGAAAAAAATCACCCTTTCCCATGACAAGGGCGGTATGCCTGCTTTTCAGCGCAACTTTGAGCTCCAGGCGCAAAAAGCACGAAACGCAACCGGGTACACTTTTGAGCCTGTGAGCTCCCAAACGCCTGAACTGTTCATCAACCGGATGCATGCCAGCCTGCCCACCAAAGACGCCCCTGAGCTTTTTGTCTGGTGGTCCACCTACCGCGTCAAGCAACTGGTGGATAAGAACCTGGTCTCTGAGCTCACCCATCTATGGGACAAGCACGATGCCGACTATCCCGAGGCTATCCGGGAGGCCTACACCCTGGACGGCCGGGTCTACGGATTTCCCTACAGCATTGAATACTGGCCGGTGTGGTATAACAAGCCGCTGTTTGAGCGCTTGGACATAAAGGCGCCGCAGACCTGGGAGGAATTTATCCGGGCCTGCGAGGTGTTAAAGGCCAACGGCATTGCCCCTGTTCTTTCCTCCCTGCAGTACAAGTGGTATTCCTTTGTATGGTTCGCAGAACTTATTATCGGTGAAGACCCGGATTTTTATGAGCAGCTTTGCGAAGGTGAGGCCGCCTATTCGGATCCAAGGGTAAAAAAGGCCCTGCTGATCTGGAAAGACATGATTGAAAAAGGCTATTTTACCGATCCCGCCACCCACATGTTCACCAATGCCGGCCACCTTTGGCACAATGAAAAATTCGGCATGGTACTGTGCGGCTCCTGGTTTTATTCCACCGTGCTCCTGGAACAGGGGGTTGAAGCGGACACCATCGGCGTCTTTATTCTCCCCTCTCACAATCCGGCTGCCGGCAAAAACATCGTAATGGAGTCCGGGCCCGTCTTTACGGCAAAGAATGCCCTGTACCGCAAGGAGGCGGAGATCATCGCCGACTGGTGGATGGGACCGGAAGGAAACACCGCCTTTTCCAAAGCCTTTAAATCCTACTCGGCCAACAAGCGAACCGGGAGAAGCCACCTGCCGAAAGCCAAGCGGGAGCTGCTCGACACTATCGAGAGGGCGGACTACCGGATTCTCAACCGGTACTGGGAGGCCACCCCTTCCCCTATCGTCAGCACCGCCGTGGATTCATTTGCACGCTTTATTGTAAATCCGGACGAAATGGATTCCGTGATCGATGAAATCGCTGAGGCGGCATCTGAGTACTGGTCCGAACGCAAGGCACGGTAATCGTTTGAAAGGACACGGATGAAGCTGAAGACCCGGTTTTTGATCATTGTTATGCTCGTGGTCTCCGGCCTTGCCGGCATCTCCGGGCTTTCCGGATATATGGTCGCAACCACCCGCCAGCTGAAAAATGCTGAAGTGGTCTGCTACGAAACCATGGATGCCCTGCGGAATCTAAAACGCCTGACGGCCGAGCTTCTTTACTCGGAGACACTGGATGCGTCCTTCTCCGAGTGGCGCCACTATTACCGCACACTCCAGCAGCGCCTGGCGCGTCTTGAAACCTCACCGCATCTCGTCCGGCTGCTAAAAACCGAAAACCAGCAGGCCATGCTCCAGGCCATGAAAGCCTTCTGGCAAACCACCCAGGGCCGGCTCGACCGGGTGGACAAGCATCTTGCCGCCCATTTTCAGCAACCCAACGCTTCACGGGACGGGCTGATTTACCAGTATTTTGATTCCCGCGATTTTCAAATCCTGGCGGCTAAAAAGAGTGTGGACGAGGCCGCTCTTTTCCTGGGCTCTGAGTTCGAGTCCAAACTCGCCAGACTGGTCAGCAGGGTGGAGCATGAAATTGATCGGCGGATGAAAACCGCCATTCGGCAGATCGTCGTTCTGAGCATCCTGATCGGCCTGTCTGTCTCCCTTATCCTGATCATCTTTTTCACCGGGCTCAACCGTCATTTCATGGCCTGGCACAAGGCCATGGGCTATATCGGCGAAGGAAGATTTCCTTCAAAGCTGCCTGTTTCGGGAAATGATGAATTCAGCCAGATGTCAAGGGCCATCAATCGGACATCCGACAACCTGAAGGACATCCACGCCCAACTCAGGCAGCGAATCGAAGAACTCTCACGCGCCAAGGAAGCCCTGCAGGAAAAAGAAGCCCATAACCGACAGATTATGAAGGCAAAGAGCCTGATGCGGATGGCCGGGGCCATCGCCCATAAATTCAACAACCATCTCCAGGCCGTGATGGGAAACCTGGAGATGACCATAGCCTTCCGGACCAAGGACGGAGAACCCCCCAAGGCCCTCAAGGCCGCCATGGAGTCTGCCGAAAAAGCCGCGGAACTGAGCTGGCTGATATTGACTTATACCGGAAAATCTTCCGAAAAACAGGAACCCATGGATCTCGCCGATTACTGCCGGCTGAATCTGCCGCGGTTTCAATCAGCCATGCCGGAGCATATTCGCCTGCTAACCGACCTTCCCGCCAAGGGGCCGCTCATCATGGCCGATTCCTCTCAGATAAACTTACTGGTCACCCACCTGCTTGAAAATGCCTGTGAATCCATGTCTGAAACATACGGAACCGTTGAGCTGGCTGTAAAAGAAGTCAATGCCGGGGATGTAACGGCTGCCAACCGGTTTCCCGTTGCCTGGGAACCCCTGGATACCGCCGAGGTCCTCGCCTGCCTGGAAGTCAGCGATGAAGGATGCGGCATTGCGGATTCAGATATGGAGAATATCTTCGACCCGTTCTTCTCCACCAATTTTACCGGCAGGGGCATGGGGCTTCCCGTGGTCCTGGGCATTGCAACAGCTCACCACGGGGGCATCACGGTCGCGAGCAGGCCGGGGGAAGGCAGTGTCTTCCGTGTTTTTTTCCACCGTTATTGATTTTTCTCCTGACCGGTTCGGGGTGCCCGGCCCCATATGGAGCGGGCGGCCATGATAATGACATACTGGGATAGGAAATAAAGGGTGATATTGAACAACCGGCCATGGGGGATGGAAATTAAAAACTTGTTGACCGCCAGAACCACATCCGAGGCGATAAACAGCAAGGCCCCCCAGAACAAAAGGCGGGTGGGTGCCGGTACCAGCAGGGCGCCAATGCTCATGGCGACAATCACGCCGATATAGAGCAGCACGGGCCCATAAATCGAGGGATCGATTCCCCTGAAAAGCCAGGCCATGGCAACGGCAAAAAGGGCCAGCCCGGCTATCACGGCTTTTTCCAAACCACCCGGCGCGGCGGCATGGCGAAAAAACAGCGCCATATAAAGGATATGCGCCACCAGAAAAGCCACCAGGCCATATATAAACAAGCCGTCATAAGGCAGATCCAGTAATATATCCCCGCATACGGAGCCAAGCAGCGCGCCGGTTAAGAAAAGTCGGACATGACCGCGCCAATGAAAAAGCACCAGCAGGATCAAAACGCTTACCGGTATGGCTTTCAGTATGGTACGGAGGATGCCGGTGCGTTCCATTGCGAGCAGCACCATGAAGGCAATTGCAGCCGCTGCATAAACAGCGGTATACCGGATGGGAATCGGCTCGGGATCGTTGTTCAACTCCACCCCCCTTTTTTCTGAAAAACTCGGCCCGCGGGATATGCGGGTGACTCACCTTACAGCATAGCGCAGCACATCTGAAACCCCTGGTGCCGGGTCCGAATCCTTTTCCCGTCCGAAAACGATAAGCCCTTCCCCCACCAGCGGCTTTTCGCCCTTGCAGATATGCTGCGGGGAGGCAGACGAGGGATAAACAAAGGTCCCGTTGGTGCTCTTGTCATATACCATAAAGACGCCCTTTCGGTTCTCTATCTGGGCATGGCTCCTGGAAATCCAGGGGCACTTGATGACAAGGTCGTTGTAATCCTGTCGCCCCACAGATAAGACGGGCTGTTCGCTGTCGACCATGTAGACCTTGTCGCCCCAGGTGAGATAAAGGCAGGTACAGGTGTTCTCATTCAACTTCCGGGTGTCCAGCACGGCTGTCAGGTCCTGGGGTTCAAACACGATCTCGCACAGCTCGATCTCACCGGAGATGTTTTTGGCGCTGATAGTGGCCAGATACCTGGAGGAATTCCTGACATCCTCCGGCAGATGCCGAATGGCGGCCCGGGTGGCCACAATCTGCCGGGGGTTGGCATAATCCACCACCCGCGAGGTGATATTGACCGCATCCCCGAAAATGTCGCCGTTGTCAAAAACCACGGAACCGTAATGGATGCCCACATGAATATTGATCCGGGATATATCCGGCATCGCCGGCATCCCCGGGGAACTGCTGATCCGACGGGTCATGGCCTGGAGCATGGACTTGGCGGCCTCAATGGCATCAGCCGGCTGATCAAAGGTGCATATCAGGGCGTCGCCGACTGTTTTGATGACCCTGCCTTCAAGTTTCAAAGCCTCGTCTCTCAGCCGGCCCAGAACCCTGCCGATCACATTCTGGGCGGCATGATCCCCCAGCAGCTCATAGATTCGCGAGCTTTTCGAAATATCGGCAAAAAGGATGGCGACCGCATGGGCCTGCAGGCTTTTGCCCGATTGGTCCGGCAAAATATTGTCTTCTTGTTGTTTCATCATTTGTTTTTTAAAAAAATACCGTAATAATTCAAGGAATATTTTCGTTTGGTCTGTTCCGGCCGCTCTATGTCATCGGCTTTCAGGCGCGTACCGTTCGGATATCTGTCTTTGCGCATCCGGTGATAGGAATGAACCCCGACGTGGGTGTCATAGGAGACAACGACGGAGGAATCCGGAAAATAGAAGGCCAGAATATCGTCTTGATTGACGAAAATCGGTTTATCAAAATCTATCAGCTTCTTTCCGGGTTCATCAGCCGCCACCTGCAAGGATTTGCTGTGGGTAACCAGATAATCCTCTCCAACCGGCCGCAGCAGCTTGACAAAAATTTCCCCGTTTCCTTTGAAATACCCGCCAATGCCGTTTATCTGCCCCTGGCCGGGGACCGGATGGGCGACGTCGATGATCAAATTGACCGGATCCTCCAGGTACTGGCGTTCCACCAAAGGATTGCCGATAAAATCCTCAAGCGCCACATCGGTCAAAAAAGTTCGCTCCTCCTGGATCTGCTTTTTAATAAAGTCTCTAACCGCGGAGGTGACCCGCTGAATGCGTTCATCATAGCGCTCCTGCTCGCTGTAGCTGATCTTCAGCCGGTGCTCGAGTTCCCCGATGCGGGAATTAAGGCTGGATATGGTTTCCTCTTTTTCAGAAATGGCCTGTTCCTTCTGTTCAATAGCGGCCTGCTGTGCCTCAATACGCTCCTGCTTATCGCTCACCGACTGCCGGCAGGACGCCAACTCCTTCTCTACATTGGGAAATGCGGTCGCACACCCCATGCCCGCTGTCAACAAACATATAAAAAGCACCAACCATCGCATGGATCTTACCTCCGCTTCGGAATAAATTGGATGCGGCTCTCTTGTAAAACACGGTCATCCTGCCTGACCACGATTGAATATTCGCCGGTGGAAAAACCTTCCACCGGGGCGGCGACCCGAATGGATTGCCGGCTGGAGCCCTCTTCCAGAACAACCGGAATCTCCATGGCCTGCCCCCCCTCCTGGCTCAGGATCACCTGGACAATGCTGCTGGGCGCCATATTGCGGTACTGCAGGCAAAGACTCAGGCTCTCTGTGGTCACGGGGACTTCGGCAATCCGGTTCTCCCTGCCGCAGCCGGAACGGGTGGGGTAAATCTCGATTTCGGTATAGATGCGGTCATAGAGTTCAGCGATCATGCCGTTTGAGGGCGCAGCCGCCTTTGCCCGCTCCAGTATAGCCACCGCTCTCGGGTTGTCTCCGTTTTTGTCCATCCGACGCGCCAGATCCTGAATCGCCTCGGAGGCTGCCGTCCGGTTCGGATTCAGTTTGAGCCCTTCAATATAATAATCAGCTTTTTCCGAAAAAGATACCGCGTTTTCCGCTTTTTTTATTATTATATCATATTGCGCGTCTAAAATAAATTTTTCAAGCTCCGGCAAATGACTGGTTATCACTTCAATGAATTCGCCCGGGATAAGCTGGTTTTCAGATTTCATAGCCTGAATTTCGTCTTTTATCTGCTCTATGGCATCCTGGCGCGGATCCCTCATTTGATCCCTGCCGTGCCCGGCGGCCGCGGATTCGAGATCAGAGAAAAACTGCCGGTAAGGCGCAATCTTTTTGGAAAACGGCTGGATTAATTTAATCTGGTAAAGCTGGGTAAAAAGCTCGGCCTTGGCATCCCGGGCGGCCTGAAGGGTTTGAAAAAATTGCTTGAACCCGGAATGCTCCGGCGCCATGTCCAATGCCGATTTAAGAACAGCCGCCGCCCCGTTCGGATTGCCATTGTCATCCATCTCCCTGGCAACGGTTTCAATTTTTTCCCTGGCAGGAGAGCGCTCGGGATTGTGCGCCAGGGCCTCCAGATAAAAATCAGCCCGCTGCTGAAGGTCCTGCTGCTCGTCACCTTTGGCAATCAGGGCTTCATACCGCGTATTCACCTCCTCAAAAAATTCAGGCAAATGCTTTTCCACAAGGGCGTTGAAGTCTTCCGGAATCTCTTCGCGGCGGTCACGGCCGGCCTGAATCGCTGCCTTAATGTCACCGGCAACGGTTTTACGAACATCTGCCAGGGCCTGGCGGCCATGAGCAGCGGTGGCGGTTTCAAGCCTTTGAAGGGCTTTCCGGAAATACGGCAGATTCTCCTTGAGCGCCTTTTCTTGGCCAACGGCGCTCAGGGCCCCAAGCACTTCTGTTCGGGCCAGATCAAGGGCGATCGCTTCATTTTGAGGGTCCTGCTCCAGGGCCTTTCGGTAATAATACCCGGCATTATTTTTTTTCGGCTTCTCATATTGTCCTTTTTCATAAAGCCTGGCCCCACGGATCCTCCAATTAAGAACTTCAGCCTCGGCATTTTCCGGATCAATGGCAAGGGCCCGGCTGATATACTGAAGCGCCCTGTCATGGTTCGTCGCCTCGTAAGCCCCTCGGGCGGCCCGTGTGTACCATTCGACAATGCTTTGAATGCCGGCAGCCGCATCCGGATCCCCGGCATCCAGCGCCAGCACCTGCTGATAGTAGTCAAGGGCATTGTCCCCCTCGGGCAGGGTCATCCGCTCCTGCTTAAAATTCATCCGGGCCCGGCACAGAAGCTCCAATTTCCTCAAGCGCAAATGATCCGGGGCATACTCAAGGCCGACCCTTGCAAACTCCAGCGCACGATCGATCTTGCCGGAGTCGAAAAAATCCCTGGCGGTATCATGGAGATTCCCCAGGGTATTGCGCCTGAGTTGCTTGAAGCCCATTACATCCGTATCTTCAATGATTTCAGCCAGAAATTCCAGATGATCCTCGTATTCCGTCACAGTCGGCGCATCCGCGTTTTCAAGGAACTCCTGTTTCGTAACGGCAACGGATAAAAGCCCGAGCAAGGCCAGTTGATTTTTGGAATCCACGGAATAAATGGCATTGTAAATATCCGCCGCTTCTTCAAGTCTGCCGTTATCCTGGAAATCAGCAGCCTTTTCAAACATTTCCCCGGCAGGCCGGGGAAATTGCTCCCGAAGCGCCTCGATCCCTTCCCTGGCCGCCTGGTATTCGCCTTTTTCAAGGGTTTCAACGAATAAGGGGGGGGCTGTTCCGATACCGCCCCCAGGGTCTGCCGGATTTTCAGGAAAAAGGGATACCCGCTCTTCCTGCCGGATGCTTGAGTTCGGCTCCGGCAAAGCTTCGTGTTCATTTGCAGGCTCTGATTGGGATGTTTTTTCAGAATCTCCGGCAACCGAAGGCTCGCTGCGGTTTGCCGCAGGCATTTCCCCGTGCAGCGGCCGGTCGGATTTGGCATAAATCCAAAAACCGGAAATAGCGGCGATTACCGCCAAAACCAGCACAAATGCAAACACCCGGATGCCGGGGCCAAACCAGTCCGACCGCAAGGCGGATCTGTCCGAAAAGGCGATGGTTTCTGTCGGCGTGTCCTCGTCCTTATGAAGTACCTGACGATCCAGGGCGCCCAGCAGGTCGTGGGCGGACTGAAACCGCTTCTCCGGTTTCTTGGCCATTAAACGATCGATTATGAACTGGTAGCGGGACAGATGTTCGGGCAGCCGGGGCACCGGGGCTTTTATATGTTTCAGGGCCACTGCGACCGGGGTCTCCGCCGAATAGGGAACCGTCCCGGTCAGCATTTCATAAAAGGTGACACCGAGGCTGTACAAATCCGTGCGCCAGTCGATGTCCGAAGAGCCCTGAGCCTGTTCCGGACTCATGTAATGAGGCGTGCCGACGCTGGTGCCATCCAGGGTGTAGCCCGTATCAGCGGTTAAATCCTTGACGATGCCGAAGTCGGTAAGAACCGCTGTTCCGTCGCTGCGAAACATCACATTCTGCGATTTGATGTCCCGGTGAATGAAACCTTTGTCATGGGCATGGGCCAGGGCGGCCGCGAGCTGCTTGAGAATCCTGAAGCTTCGGGCAACAGAGAGGCCATTTTTGCTAAGCTCCTTGAGGTCCCCGCCATCCAAGTATTCCATAATGATATAATATTTGTTGTCCAGCACACCGACATCATAGATGGATACAATGTTGGGATGGCGGAGGCCGGCCACGACCCTGGCTTCCTTGAGGAATCGTTTGTCAACCGTGTCCCCGGCCTTCGCAGCGGAAATGACCTTGATTGCAACTATGCGATCCAGCAGCTTGTGCCTGGCCAGGTAAACTTCAGCCACCCCCCCGCGGCCTGCCAGCCTGCCGATTTCATAATTTGGTATGTCAATCATGAATTAAAAAAAGCCAGATTAATATCGTTTGAAGAGCCGGTGCCACCAGTCCCTCATTTTATCCATAAAACCGGGAGGAATCAAATTCTGGGTCAGAAACGGTACCGTATCCTCTTCTGAATGCCGAATGGGCGCATGCTCGGATGCGGAAACGACAACTGCCGTAATATTGTCTTTGCCGCCATTGGCAAGGGCCGCCTGGACAAGGGCGTCGGCTTTTCTCTGTTCACTCAGATCAAGGGCAAGCACATCGGCAATGGCATGTTCATCGAGTTCCTTGGTCAACCCGTCACTGCATAAAAGAATCTGCTCGCCCCGATAAAAATCCTCCACGATCTCATCCACGGCGACATCATCCATATCCGAAGCGCCCAGCGCCTGGATAAGAATATCCTGGTAGGGATGTTTGTCAGACTCCCCGGCGGATATCACCCCTGTGTCAACCAGGTGCTGCACATAGGAATGATCCCGTGTCAACTGCCTCAGTTCGGCTCCATCCCATAAATAGGCGCGGCAGTCGCCCACCCAGGAAATTTCGCAGGTGTGATCAAAAATCCGGAGGGCGACGACGGTCGTTCCCATTCCCTCAGGGCCTTTTCCTTCAGCGGCAGCCTGCTTGACGGCATGATGCGCTTCGGCAATGGAATGGCTGAGATACTCCCCGGAATGAACCTGCTCCACGATAAAGTCCGCGACAAGTGCCGAAGCCGTCTCTCCTCCTGCATGCCCGCCCATTCCGTCTGCAACAACAAAGAGCCCCATTTGAGGTTCGGCACGATACGAATCCTCGTTATGCGACCGCACATTGCCTACATGGCTGCTGATTCCATATCCCTGCTGTAACATATATATGACAAACCTGTTTGTTGACAGCTGAAACTAGATGTTAAACAGATGTTTCAAAAACTGATTGGTGTATATGATCTGCAGCAACCCTGACAATCGCCGTGCTCAGGCACAACCCGCTGCTGCATCCGGATTGACAAAAATGTATCGAAAATATAGAGGAAAAAAATGGAAACATCAATCCTGTTTATTCCGCGGCGATCCGGTTTCTTCCAAAGCGACCCGGGCAACCCCTTTCACCCCGGATTTGCCGGGATTCCGAATAGAACTTGACAGATAAAATCCGATTCCCATATAATTTTCTATATCCTTGTCACCAAACCCCGTTCATTTCATATGTCAATTCATATATCAATGGGTCATATATCAATGGGTCATGTATCAATTATCAATGGGTGCAAAAACAGATAAACATTAAGAGAAAACATACGCACAATTCCGGCAGCGGATTCATCAGCAGAAAAAAACAGCCGCACCCGGCCATGCTTCCCGGCCAGCCGCGAGCTTGGGCCCCTATGGGAGATTGAAAACATCTCTGTAGATTCAGACATTAATATCCAGCCAACCCGGGAGAAAATTGATGAGCAGTCAGCCGCTAATGCGAATTGAATTGAGCATAAGGGACAAGGTGCTCAAAACTTATGCCTTTACCCAGGACGTGGTGGAAATCGGGCGTATACCGACAGCAGATATTTTTCTGGACAATACAGGCATCTCCCGCTCCCACACCCGCATTGAAAAATCCGTGGGCGGCCCCTACATTGTAAAAGACCTGGGCAGCACCAACGGCACTTACGTCAATGATGAACGGGTGGTCGAGAAATCACTGCGGAACAATGATCTTATTGCCGTGGGCAAATTTCGCCTGCGGGTTTCCCTGGAGGAAGAATCCGACACGGCGGGGGCGAAAAAACAGCAACTGCCGCCGGATGCATTTGAAGGCACCACCGTATTGACTGCAGAACAAATGGACCGAATGCATCTGAGCACGCAAAGAAACGAAAAAGGGGGAGCCTCCGTGCGGGCCTTGGGCAACTCCGGGCTCCGGTTTTTCAAGAATTTTCAGGTTCTTTTCTGGGGCGGCCTTGCCCTGGCATGCATTGCCCTTGGAATTCTTGTATTTTAATTCCAGGCACCGGCCCCCAAATGCGGGTTTTCGGTCAGAGCCGGCTATCCGGCTTTTCTGCCGATTATGCCTTCAAAATAAATTTTGTGGGCAATCAGCCCGAAACCCTGTGAAGTGGGGAGAATTTCATTGCCCCAGTGGCGTTCCTGCAACAGCCCCTGGGTGTTTACCACGGTCAGGTTTTCCGGGTAGTCTTTCTCAATCTTGTAAAAACAACTTTTCAGCCGCAGCAGCATGTTCCGGACTATTTTGAGTTGATCCCCCCGATCGGCGATCCCTTTCTGCAAAAAGCAGGGGACCATCCAGGATTTTCCGACCGGTATCACGTCAAAGGTCTCAGGGTCCGTATTTGAAAGAACGGGAAAATCATAGGTGTGCATCACAATACGCATCCGCGGCTGCAAATCAATAATGCGCTCCACCAGCTCCCGGTAAGCGAATTCCACCTGCCGGATTTTGATAAACAGCCGGGTAGTATTGATACACTCGCGCCACTCCATCTGCGGGTTTTTTTCGTTCAGCAGAAAACCGAAATCATAGCGGCCCACAAAGTCGTTGCCGCCCCCCGAGAGCAGCACAAGATCAAAATCAATATGTTGCAGGCGTTTTAAAAAAGAGAATTTTTTTTCACCGGAAATCATGCAAAGGAGTTCATCACCGTTGGCGGGAGGGGTCAAAATGAGCAGATTGTCCAGGCTCGCCAGGTGGTCAATGAGATTGGCCGGCTGGGCCCCCATGTAATATTGCCTGGGACAAGCCAGCCACGAATCGCCCTCAGCCATTATGCGAATGGGGTTGAGGTGGGTATAGGCATCACACAGTTGTTTGTATACCGATATATCAGATGTCTGCCAACCCATCTCCTGCATCCTCCGTCCCAATAAAAATAAAAAGGCCTCACCGCCTGCCAAAATCCAATTGATTTGTAGCAGAAATCCCTGCCGGAATTCAAAAAGAAAAAAATTTTGAAACTCCGGCACCTCTAGTGATATAGTAAAAGCCTTCAAATGCTTAAATTTTTTGCCAACCCCACGGCTTCCACCCCGAAAAATGAGGAAAATGAATGTGGATGACCGACGTTATCGTTTGATTTTTAAAGGTAAAGCCCTGAGCGGTGTTGACCGGAAGGAAGTCATTCAACTGGTATCCGCCTATATTGGCAAGGACCAGCAATCCATAGAGAAACTTTTCCAGGGAAGGCCGATAGTCGTCCTCAAAAACCTGGATCCAAAGAGTGCCGCCCGCGAACTGCGTGTTTTTAAGAGTTTCGGGGTGTCCTGTGAACTCAGGCCAGAGGGACCCCAAAAAAAATCCCGGCAGCCAGGGGGCGGAGGTTTGAAACCGGCATCAACTGCTTGGCAATGCCCCAAATGCCGTGCCGGGCTGGGCGAGAAGGAAAAGGCCGCGGATGAATGCCCTTACTGCGGCATTATTATATCCAAATACCGAAAAGCCCTGCAGGCACAAGGGCGAAAGGAGATTGCAGACAAAGACGGCAGTGGTTCAACGAAGAGGGCTTCGGATTTTGTTTTTGAACCCGTCATTAAAAAACGTCTGCCACTGCCGGGGACCCGCCTGCTCACAACGATGCTGGCTCTTGCCATCCTCGTTATCCTGGTCTACGCCTTTGCCGGCTCCCGGGAACCCGGTCCTTCCCGTTCGGGTCAGGAAAATGAATTGCCTGCAAAATCATATATCGTCCGCCAAAAGTTAAGGCCTGATATTGAAAATCCGCGTATCGTGGATAAAAACGGACTGGCGGACGGGGGAATTCCCTGTGTGGACCATAAATACCTGCTCGATCACGGTGAAAGCTATGATCTCGTTTTTCACACCCGGCTGCCGCCTTCACGGGAGGCCCCTGAGGAAACCCCGGAAATCAGCTTCCAGCACTTCACCAGCCTGAAAGGATCGTTTGACAAGCTCTCCGAATCCTATATCACCATAAATCCTGATGGCGTGGACATGGACACTTATCAAATCTCCGTCTGGGCCATGGATAGGAGCGGCTTTTTAATGGATGCTTCCCAGCTCACGATTGAAGACGGCCTCTCCGTCGGCAACAGCAGCATCTTTAAGGTATTCTGGATAAATGACGCCATCGGCCTGATTACCCTTGGCGGGCCATTCTCCCGAATCGATGATGTCGGCCGGATGCCGGAGTCCGAAATTCGCAGCGCCTTGATCGAGGCCTCGGATTTCAAGCATCCGGACGCCCCTTATCAACTCCATGAGCTGCCGATTTTCAAAACAAACTTTACAGGTTATGTGGCTTCCGTTAAGTTCAACGTCTATGTGCCCACTTACAATCAGGGGGCCAAACATTTTGAGCATATCAATTATTCTCTTGGCCGCTATGGCAATCTGAGCCTTACGCTGAAATCCTGGCGGGACAAAATCATTATACAAGGCCCGGATGAGCGGCCGAACTGCTTTTAACCGGGCTGATAAAGAAGCCCCCTGTGCTTGACAACGTTACCCGGAGGCGAAACCCCAATGCCCTATGGATGTTTACCCCTGGCTGTTCTCCTGCTCCTGTTGCTTCTCCTTCCCCTCTTTCTTGCCGATATCATGCTGACCGCCCTGGCCCGGCTCGGCTTGAGCCCGGAGGCGTCGGTGCTGGCAGCCCTCGGGATTTTTCTCGGCGGGATGATCAACATACCGGTAAAACAAATTCCCCGAACCGAGGTGATTGAATCCCCCGCCTTCGGGATGTTCGGTTTTGAGCGGGTGTTTCCGAACCGGATTCGGCGGACGCCTTACACAGTAATTGCAGTTAACTTCGGCGGATGTGTGGTTCCCGTAATGATCGTGCTCTACGAACTCATCCGAATCAGCCGTTTCGGCTTGGCAGGCCTGCTTTTAACCTTGCTTGCCGTGGCCATTAACGTGGCGGCCTGCTATCATCTGGCGCGCCCGATCCCCAAAGTCGGCATTGCCATGCCGGCACTTGTCCCCGGTGTTCTGGCCGCTCTTTGCGGCCTCGTTTTCCACCCGGAACTCGCGCCTGCCATCGCCTTTTGCGCCGGCGTCCTCGGACCGCTCATCGGGGCGGACCTGCTGCACCTGAAGGCCATTCAGTCCCTCAACACCAATATAGCCAGCATCGGCGGGGCAGGCACCTTCGACGGAATCGTGATTTCAGGAATCCTGGCAACCCTGCTCGCCTATTAGCCTGCTGCCGGGAGCCGCCCTGCAGCTCCCGGATATTGCCAAACCCGAATTCTTTCAACAATGGGCTGTCTGGCCATGGTGCTGCGGTTTTTTTGTTTTTTTTCGAAACTGTATTGAAAATCCGTTTGCAGGGGATATCTTTCATATAATCAAATGCCGGGTATCATTGCCGGACAAAAATAAGGATGAATCCATGAAGCTTTTCAACCGACGCAGTTTTCTGAAATACCAGGCAACCGGCTTGTTGTGGACGGCCGGTGCTTCCTTGATGCTTCCCGGACGGCTGCTTGCCCGGGACAAAACCGATATTGCGGTTGTGAAGGGAAATATCGAGGCGGCCGTACGCAAATCCGTGGACATGATGGGGGGAATTTCCCGATTTGTCAAAAAAGGCGATCGGGTGGTGATCAAACCCAACATGAGTTTTGCCGTGCCGCCCGAACGGGCATCCAACACCCACCCGCTGGTGGCAAAGACCGTTGCCGCCCTGTGCAGGGAAGCCGGCGCGCAGCGGGTGCTGGTTCTTGACAACCCCCTGGCCCCGGAAGAACAGTGCCTCGAAAGATCCGGGATTTACGCCGCCTGTGAATCCCTGGAAAAAGGCATGACCCACATGGTCTCCAATCCCCGCAGCTTCCGTGAAGTGGATATCAACAATGCCCAAACCTTAAAAACCACAGAGGTCATGAAGGAAGTGCTCTCCGCTGATGTCCTGATTGCGGTGCCGGTTGCCAAATCCCACTCCGGCGCCGGGGTCAGCCTGTCCATGAAAGGCATGATGGGACTGATCCGGAACCGCAGCATCATGCACCGAATGGGTCTTGATGAATGCATCGTGGACCTGGCATCGCTTTTGAAACCCGATCTGGTGGTAATTGATGCCAGCCGTGTGCTTACCACCGGAGGGCCGGGCGGCCCCGGCAAGGTGATCACCCCGGAAACCATTATTGCGGCAACAGACATGGTGGCCGCAGACGCCTATACCGTCTCCGCGTTTGAATGGTATGGGAAAAAATATGCGCCCGCCCAGGTCAGGCATATCCGCCTGGCGCATGAAAGGGGTCTGGGCCGCATGGACATTGAAAAACTGAAAATCAAAAAAATATCGGTTTGATGGGTTTTCGCCGGGCCTCCCAACTGATCTGCCTCTTTGTCTTCCTGGCGCTTCTTGCGGGCGCCGGCCACATCAAAGAGGCGAACCTGTTTCTCCGCATGGACCCGGCCCTTACATTAATAACCGCCATTGCCGGCCGTATGCTTCCCTGGCTCTTTTTTCCCGCCCTCATCGTTGTTCTTTCTGCATTTTTTTTCGGCCGCCTCTTCTGCGGCTATATCTGTCCCATGGGCACCACCCTGGATGTCGCTCAACGATTCATAGGCAAGCCGCACCCGAAAGCAAACCCGGCCGTGCAGCGGCTATCCCCCCTATTGAACCGTTATGTATTGATTTTTTTGATCGGTGCCGGACTCGCAGGCGTCTCGTTGGTCTCCTGGGCCTCCCCGCTGGCGCTGATAACGCGCTTTTACGGCCTGGTGATCTACCCCGTCATCGAACTGGCAGGGGACCAGGGCCTGGTTTTAATCTACCCCATCGCCAGTTGGCTGGACATCCGCACCCTCATGTTTGCCGGGCTCGATCCTCCCCGGTTTGCCACCGGGCTTTTTGTTCTGGCCTTATTTGCCCTGATTTTTGCATCCGGGCGCATAACTCCCCGGTTCTGGTGCCGGTACCTCTGCCCGGCCGGCGGGTTCCTCGCCATGGCGGCAAAAAAACCCCTGTTTCGCCGCAGGGTCAGCGAGGCTTGCAACCAGTGCGGCATATGTGCCCAAAAATGCCCCATGGGGGCCATTGACAGCCGCAACCCCGAAATAACCAACCATTCAGCCTGCATTACCTGCCGGACCTGTGAAACTCATTGCCCGGCCCAGGCCATTGAATTCCGTCTGCAGCCAAAACCGAATGCCCTTGCAGAAAAAGAAAGCCGGGTTAAAGCGGGTCGAAGGCAGTTCCTGCTCGCAGGTGCCGCAGGCGTGGGAGCTGCTGCTGTAAGCCTGAGCGGCCTGCAAACGGTTGCCGGAAAAAAGAGCGAGGGCTGGGTACAGTCTCCCCGGCTGATAAGGCCGCCGGGGGCACTGCCAGAGCCGGGGTTTCTTGCCGCCTGCGTTCGCTGCGGGGAATGCATGAGCGCCTGTCCGACCAACACGCTTCAGCCCATATGGTTTGAAGCCGGCATTCTGGGCATGTTCAGCCCGGCTGTTACGCCCGAGCGAAAATACTGCGACCCGCGATGCACCGTTTGCGGTGATGTTTGCCCGACCCGAGCCATACGGGCGGTTTCAGAGCAGGAGCGTGTCTGGGCCCGAACCGGAACAGCCGTGATCTACCGGCAGAAATGCCTGGCCTGGGAGCATAAAAAAAGCTGCATGGTCTGCGACGAGGTGTGTCCCTACGATGCGGTCGAATTTGAAAAAAAACCCGAGCTTCCCCATCCCGTTCCCCATGTGGATGAA
>CAZNSO010000066.1:1975-17043 GCA_964575805.1 uncultured Desulfobacteraceae bacterium | reverse complement strand
GATATATTGTTAATCATTGAGGGAGGACCGGAAAATGAAAACCGATTTCAAGACAATTGATGTGCAGATCAAAGAGGGGACCGCCATACTCCGGTTAAACAACCCGCCGGTTAACCAGCTCTCCGCGCAGCTTCGCGAGGACATGCAGGAGGCCTTCGACCAGGCGTTCGCTTCCGATGAGATCCATTCCGTGGTGTTGACCGGAACCGGGAAGAACTTTATCGCCGGTGCGGATATCAAGGAGATGCTTGAGGTCAGCGATGAGAAGGAATTGCTCCAGGGGGTGCTGGCCTATGATGCATTCTATAACCAGATCGAAGATGCGCAAAAACCGGTCGTCGCGGCAATTAACGGCCCGGCCCTCGGAGGCGGCCTGGAGTTGGCCATGTCCTGCCATTATCGCGTGGCAGCCGCACCAATAAAGGTTGGCCAGCCGGAAGTGCAGGTGGGCCTGATTCCAGGCGCCGGCGGGACCCAGCGCCTGCCCAGGCTGGTGGGCCTCCCCAAGGCCCTTGAAATGATAACCGTCGGCAACCCCATTCCCGCTGAACAGGCCCGGGAACTGGGGCTTGTGGATGAAGTGGTGCCGCCGGGCGACCTGGAATCCCGCGCGCTTGAAAAAGCCGGTGAACTGGCCGCCAATCCGGATAAGCTTGAAGGGTTCCGGACCGGCCGGCGAACCGACAAACTTCCCTCGCCTGAAGAAAAGTCCCAGATTATCGGGGCGGCCAGGGAGATGACACGGAAAAAAGCCAAGGACTTCAGCATCCCCATGAAGGCGATCGATGCCATGGACAAGGGCCTTAGCGATGATCTCCAGGCGGATTTAAAGGCTGAGGCCGAAATTTTTGCCCAATGTGCGGTATCGCAGGAAGCCCGGAACATGATCGGCATCTTTTTGAATTCCCGGGCGGCCGGCCGCGTGCCCCGGCTCAAGGGGGTGGCGCCAAAAAAAGTCGGGACCGTGGCCATGCTGGGCCTTGGCGTCATGGGCTCCGGGGTTGCCAATCTGCTGCTGCGCAATGGCTACCAGGCCATTTTGTGGGAGGTCAATGAAGACGCCCTGGAACGTGGAAAAAAGGCGGTTCGAAAGACCTTTGCCCATCCCATAAAAAAGGGCTCCATGTCGGAGGCGGACCTGGAAGCGCTTTTCAATGCCCAGGCGAATTTTACCACGGATTTGTCCGCCGTGGCCGGGGCGGACCTTGTCATCGAGGCGGTTCTCGAGGATATGGCGATCAAGAAGGACCTGTGGTCCAGGGTGGACGGCATTTGCGGCCCGGAGGCCGTTTTTGCCACCAACACGTCCGCGCTGCCCGTTTCCGAACTGGCCGGGGCATTGAAGAACCCCTCCCGAATGATCGGTCTGCACTTTTTCAATCCGGCGGAACGCATGCAGCTGGTTGAAGTGATCAGCGGACGGGAGAGTTCAGATACGGATCTGGCGACAGGCGTTGATTTTTCAAAAAAAATCAAGAAAATACCAGTGGTTGTCAATGACGGGCCGGGGTTTTATGTCTCCCGCCAGTTGAATGCCCTGATGAATGAATGCTTTTTCATGCTGGAAGAGGGCTATCCCGTCAACATTGTGGACCGGGTGCTGACCGATTTTGGAATGCCCATGGGCCCCCTGACGTTAAATGACCTGACGGGGATCGATATCGGCTATCATGTGGCCAAAAATTTCGAGGGCGCCTTCGGCGAACGCTGGAAGCTCTCCGAACTGCATCAGAAGGTCTATGACAGCGGGTATTTCGGCCGCAAGACCGGTGCCGGGTTCTATGACTATTCGGGCCAGAAACCGGTGGCCAATCCCAAGATACTGGAACTGATTGAAAGTCATTTAAAGGAAAAGGGAGTCAGTCCAAAAGAGGCGGCTGATGTGGATAAGCAGGCGCTTTTGGACCGGATGATGGTAAGGGCCATAAACGAAGCGGCATACATGATAGCGGAAGGAATCTGTGATCGGCCCTGGGACATGGATCTGGCAATGGTCTACGGCTGCGGTTTTCCCCCTCACAAAGGCGGCATCCTGCGTTATGCCGACAACTGGGGGTTGAACAACGTGCGGGACAAGCTGGAAAAATTTCATGCAATCTACGGCGAAAGGTACCGGCCTTCCCCTTTGATTGCGGAATTGGCGGA
The DNA here is from genome assembly GCA_964575805.1 of uncultured Desulfobacteraceae bacterium. Lineage (GTDB taxonomy): Bacteria > Desulfobacterota > Desulfobacteria > Desulfobacterales > Desulfosalsimonadaceae > M55B175. Next base: position 14,898 of record CAZNSO010000066.1, on the reverse strand, counting down.
AAAGGGGCGCCAATTCTATACCATGGGCTCTGAAAAATAATGCCGGTGAAAAGGGCAGAGCAGCAATTATTGCTTTAACATCTTGAGACGCAAGGAGAATTTTATGAGCAAGCTAAAAGGCAAAGTGGCGATTGTTGGAATAGGGGAGGTGCCCACCGGCCGTCACAAGGACACGCCGGCCATCTATCATGCCATCGAATCGGCCAGGCAGGCAATCAAGGATTCGGGGCTGTCAAAGGATGATATTGATTATGTCATGCCGACAGCCGCTTTGTACAGCGCGGCCTTTAACACGGAGCTGGTTACCGCCCGGATCGTAGAGGAACTCGGGCTTTGGAACGCAAGAAAAAACTGCCAGATTTTTGCCGGCGGCGCCAGCAGCAGCTGCGGATTGCAGATGGCTGCCAGTCTCATCTATTCCGGGGCCGCCAAAAATTTGCTGTTTGTCCACTCTGATCGGCTGGGCACCGGCGTGGATCTGCAGGCCGGCATCGATCTTTTTGCAACAGCCGGAACCTCGCCTGAATGGGAGGTCCCTTTTGGACAGCACTATTCTGTTGTTGCGGCACTGAGCACCACCCGTTACCAGTATGAAACCGGGACCACCGATGAACAAATGGCCGCTGTCTGCGTGTCCAACCGCAAGTGGGCCGAGTTGAATCCCAACGCTTATTTCCGGAAACCCTTGAGCGTTGAAGAGGTGATGGCCTCCAAGATGCTCTCCACGCCATTGCGGGCCAAGCAGTCGAATATGCTCTTTGACGGCGGTTCGGCCTTTGTCATGACAAGCGCGGAGCGGGCAAAGGATTTGACGGAAAAACCCGCCTATGTGCTGGGGGAAGGGGGCCTGGTCACTCATTTTGTCTATTCCCAGGAGCCTGACATCACCCGGTTCGCTTGGGCCAAGGCCGCAAAGGAGGCGTTTGAGGAGGCCGGCATCGGTCCGGAGGACATCGATGTGGCCGAAATCTACGACTCCTATCCCATCTTTCAGATTCTTGGATTTGAGGAGCTGGGTTTTTGTGAAAGAGGCCAGGCCGGGGAAATATTTGCGCGGGGCGATACCTGGCCGGGAGGCCGGATTCCCTGCACAACCGACGGCGGGATGCTTTCCAAGGGGCATATCGGTGCGGGCGGCGGCGTGTCCCTGCTTGTGGAGGCGGCGCGGCAGCTCATGGGCAAAGCCGGGGAACGGCAGGTGCCGAATGCGCGTTTTGCAGTGGAGACAGCCACAGGCGGGACTTATTTCGACTCCCAGGTTACCATTTTGGGCAATGAAATCCCCTGACGGCACACTTTTTCTCCGAAACCACAAGGCCCCTGCTGCCGCGGCAGCAGGGGCCTTGTTATATTTTGTCCGCAGGAGGCCAGTGATCAGTCGGGCCGCTGAATGCCCAATTTTTTCATACGAAAGGTCAGGGTGGACGGGTGGATGTCCAGGAGCTCGGCGGCGCCGCCTTTGCCCCGGACTTTCCAGTTGGTTTGCTGCAGCCCCCAGAGGATGTGCTGCCGTTCGTTTTCCTGAAGGGTGACTGCCTTTCGCTGTTCATAATCGGGGGGTTCGCTGGGTTTGAATTCGGGCAGCCGCAGTTTCTTGCCGGTGCTCAGTATGCAGGCGCGTTCTATAATATTTTGTAATTCCCTGATATTCCCAGGGAATTCGTATTCCTGCAGCCTGGCCATATCGCTCTCCGAGATGCCCCGGATGTCCTTTCCCATCTTGTTGGCATAGATGCGGAGGAAATGCTCTGCCAGAAGCGGGATGTCTTCTTTTCTTTCCCGAAGCGGCGGGACGTGAATGGGAAAAATGTTGATGCGATAATACAGGTCGGACTGGAAATGCCCGGACTGGACGAGATCGGCAAGTGCCTTGTTGGTGGCGGCAATCAGCCGGAAGTCCGATTGCAGGGTCTCCGTTCCGCCCACCCGCTCAAACTCCTTTGTCTGCAGCACCCGAAGCAGGCGGATCTGGGTGTCTGTTGAAATGGTGCCGATCTCATCGAGAAAAAGGGTGCCGTGGTGCGCCAGTTCAAACCGGCCGGTGCGTTTTTTCTGGGCCCCCGTAAATGCGCCCTTTTCATGCCCGAACAGTTCGCTGGAGATCAGGTTTTCCGGAAGGGCGCTGCAATGGACGCTGATGAAGGGGTTTTTCTTTCTTTGACTTAAATCATGAACCGCACGGGCCACCAGTTCCTTGCCCACGCCGGTTTCCCCTTCAATAAGCACCGTTGCCCCGGTATCGGCGACCTGGGTGATTTTTTCCATAACCTCGGCAATAGCCGGGCTTTTTCCGACGATTCCCTTAAAATTTAAGGAGTTGTTGTGTTCCTCCTGGTAATACTGCTTTTCTTTGCGAAGTGTTTTGTTGAGTCTTTTGATCTCCTGGTAGGCCTGGACATTATCCAGGGCGAAAGCCGCCATGGCGGCAAAATAGGAGAGAATTTCCATGTCGGATTCCTGAAAACCGCTGTTTAACAGGCGGTTGTCATGGTAAAGCGCCCCCATGATGTGTTTTCTCAAAATCAGGGGGACGCAAATCCTTGACCGGAGCGGCTGACAGGAGAAATCCTGGCCGGAGTTCATTGTATCCAGGTTTTTGATGCAGCCTTTTCCCGATTTGGCCACTTCTTCAATGAGCCGGTAGGAGGAGGCAAACTCCGGATGGGTGATCTGGGCGGAGGTCAGGTTTTTGGAACCCCGCAGCTGCAGGCTGGTTTTGTCTTTGTTCCAGAGAAAGATGGCGCCCCGCTCGGCACCGGTGATCTTGTTGACAGTGGAGATGATGTACTGGATCAGATCCTTGTTGTCATTGATGGCCACCATCTCCTGGCCGAGTTTCAATATTTCCTTTAACAGGTTCTCCCGCTTGGGCCGGGTCTCAATGAGACTGACCAGATCGTCCGGAATCAGGTTTTCATTGAGTTCCGAAAGGGCGCTGGCACCGCTGTCGGCGAGCTGGCGCGCTTCTCCCTTCTCGCCGTTGGCGAGTTTGATCCGGGCCAGTTCCAGGCGGGATTTGGCCAGTTCGATGCACTGTCCGGATTCTTCCAGGCACTGGATGGACTGGTTAAGGGAATGAACGACTTTTTTGGTTCCCGCATTTTCCTCCATTTGCATAAAGGCCTGGTACCGGTAGCCGATTCCCTTCATGAAGATGTTTTTCCCCCGGGTATACTTCCGGACCATGCTGTTTAACGATAATTCGTCAAACGAGGGGAGTTCCCCCTTTCGCATGGCCATGGCAAGGGAGATCAGGTAGGGATATATATTGACGCTGATTTTAACTTCGTTGCTCTTGTTGATAAAGTTTCTCAGGTGGTTCAGGCAGAGCTGGGTTTTCCCTTTCAGGTAGTAGCTGTAGGCCAGAAACAGCTGAACGGTGATCAACACCCAGTTGTTGTTCGTTTTCTGGGCTTCCTTGTCGGAAAGGGTCAGGTAATAGATGGCCTCGTCGATCCGGTGGGTCCGCAGCAGGATCTCGCCGATGTTGCCGGAGGCATAAGCGGCAAGGTACATGTCCCCCTTTTCGATGCAGTGGCTGCGAATGGCGTAGAGCATGCCCAGGCCCTGGGTCACCTGGCCGATCTGGGCATAGCAGAAGCCCACCGTAAGGGCGGCAAGCAGCGGAAACTCCCCGTTGGGGTACCTGTCTATGTCGGGTACCGATTTCTCATAATTTTCAATGGCTTCTTTGAAACGTCCCTGCCAGAACAGGAAAAAGGTGCTGAAGGTGCTGGCCGTCCGCTTCAGTTTGGGGTCGTCAAGTTCCTTAGCCTGCGCCCAGCCTTTTTCAAAATGATTCAAGGCCTCGTCGTATTTGGTTTTAAGCCATTCATTTTTTGCGATATGCATTTCAATTAGGGCCTGGCACCGCTTGTCCCCGTTGCGATCGGCCCTTTCCAGGGCGGTGTTCAGGATGCCCAGGACCTTGTCGGTATCCTGCTGGGCAGTGGATATTTTGGAGAACTTGATGGCGGTATCAATAAAGATGGTGTCTATGGCGTCTCCCGATTTCTCCGAGAGGTCTCCCAGCACTTTGGAATAACATTTAAAGGCCATTTCCTGGTTGTAGTTGTGGAGGTGCACATCACCGGCATGCATCAGGTATCGGCAGCCCTCAAAACTGTTTGTGATTTCCAGGAGTTGATGGGCTATGGGTTCGCTGTCGTTTTCGATGTCCCGGGGGAAATCGTTTAGCAGCATTTTTGAAATCTGCTCCAGCAGATTGAATTTTTCCCTGGGATCGAGGGCGGCCTGGAATTGTTTCTGGGTCGTTTTCTCTTGAAAAGCATAGACACCGGGGCTTTTGTTCGAGATCAGACCTTCCTTCCGGGCTTCTTCAAGCTCGGACATGAGAAGGGTGATCCGTTTGCCGGTGAGCTCGGCAAGCCAGTCGATGGAAAAGGCGCTGTCAAAAAGCGCGGCTACCGCAAGTACGGAATCTTCCTTTTCTGCTTGGGTCCATTCGTTGTCAAGGGCATGTTCTTTAATATCAGGCATTGGTTCAATCTAATCTTAAGATGATGGTAAATATGGGGGGATCTGTCAGATTGTACATTTTTAAGCAGGTCTATTTTATCCATGGGGCTGAAAAATGTCAATAAGGGAATAATGGGGAGGGGGTCAGAAAGATTGCGGCCATTGCGACGCATAAAGGGACATTTCCCGGCAGGTGTTGTAGAAGTCGGTAATCATTTCCAGGATAATTCGACCGGCCGGCTGAATCTCCTCCGCCTGGGCCACACTCTGACCCGCACTCCACAGATCCCGCCATTTTTTGGATCCAAGCTCCGGCTGCTCCTCGAACGTTTGGATGCTCTCGGCAAGCCAGTTTGCCGGGTTACCTGTGATTTTGTCCGTGCAGACGATGTCTTCCGGGCCTGCCTGGATCACGGCCTGTTTGTAGGCCTCCTGGGCGCGGGATTCCGTGGTGGCCACCAGGCGTGTGCCTGTGATTACGGCACACGCCCCCAGGCAGAGGGCGGCGGCCATCTGGGCGCCCGTGCTGACCCCTCCTGCCGCGATTACCGGGAGGCCGGTTTTTTGTTTGAGGTAAGGGACCAAAACCATGGTCGGGGTCCGCCCGCCGTGGCCGCCGGCGCCGGCGCCCACCGCAATCAGGCCGTCAAGCCCCCTGTCCCTGGCCCTGAGCCCCTGCTCCACGGTGACCACGTCCGCGAAAACCTTTCCCCCGCTGGCATGAACCGTCTCCAGGATCAGCGAGGGATCGCCCAGTGAGGTGATAAAAAACTTAACCCCCGCTTCCAGGCAGATTTTGAGCTGTTTTTTCCATTCGAATTTTCCGGAAAGGTGGATATTCACCCCAATGGGTTTATCTGTGCGTTCCCGGATTTTTTCCAGGGCGGATTCAAGATCGGCAAGCGTGCGAAAGTTGGGCAGGGGGAGGGCGCCCAGGCCGCCGGCCGCGGAAACGGCGGCAGCCAGTTCTTCGTAAGACACCAGAAACATCGGGGCCCCGATGACGGGGTAGTCGACCGGGATCATTTCGGTAAACGCGGTTTTTATGGGCGGCGGATTCGGCATCAGACTTTTCTTTCCTGCTCCTTCCAGAACTGATCGCGCATGGCCTTCTTGTCCAGTTTGCCCAGATTGGTAAGCGGGATATGATCCCAGAATTCAACGGATTTCGGCGCAACCAGGCTGCCTTTGCGCTCCTTTACAAAACCGATGAGCTCTTCCGCGGTGGCGGTTTGGTCCTCGTACAGGACCACAATGGCCTTGACCGCTTCCCCCCACTTGCTGTCCGGGACCCCGAGGACCGCAGCATGTTTGACAGCCGGGTGATCAAACAGGACATCCTCTATTTCCCTGGGGAAGATGTTGAAGCCGCCGCTGACCACCATGTCTTTCTTCCTGTCCACGATATAGAGAAACCCTTCATGATCCTGCCTGGCGATGTCGCCTGTATAGAGCCAGCCATCTTTAAGGGTTTGCTCCGTGGCTTCGGGATTTTTCAGGTATCCGTGCATGACATTGGCGCATTTGACCACGATTTCGCCCGGCTCGCCGGCGGGCGCGGGGTTGCCCTGATCGTCGAGAAGGCGGATTTTCGCGTGGAAGGTCGGTCGACCGGCTGAGCTGAAAACCTCCCGCTCCCGCTCCGGGTCCGCAATCACGTGGTCGCTTCGGGACATGACGCTAAAGCACATGGGCGCCTCGGTTTGGCCGAAAAGCTGGGTGAGGATCGGGCCGAACCGGTTCACCGCCTGTTTCAAGCGTTCGGGGGCAATGGGGGCGGCACCGTAAATGATGTTTTGCAGGGAATCGGGCGAATGCTTCTGAAGATCCGGGGAGTCCAGGAGGGCATAGATCATGGTGGGGACCATGAAAGTCGAGGTGATACCTTCGGCTTGCACTTTTTCAAGAAAACCGGAAGGCTCGAAATGGTCAAAAATCACTGCCCGTCCCTTGCGCAGCAGCACCGGCAGCAGCAGGCAGCCCCCCGCATGGGTCAGCGGGGTCAAATAGGCGAAGACTTCCTCCCACCCGAAGCCGAACTCCAGCATCTCCATGAGAACGGTATAGACCCAGGCCCGGTGGGAAAGCATAACCCCTTTAGGTTTGCCTGTGGTGCCGCCGGTAAAGTAGATGCCAACCAGGTCCTCCGGATCCAGATCCACGGGCTCCGGGTTGGGTGCGTGGTTTTGAATAAGGCTTTGCAGGTGGTGGTGGCCTTCCGGAACCGAGGAAGAGTCGTCGCAAATGCAGACGAATTGCCTGACGGTTTCCAGGGAGGGAACCATTTCCGCAACCCGGGAGGTCATTTTTTCATGATAGACCAGGGTCGTGCACTCGGCATGATTCATCATGTAGATATGGTCGGCGTTGCCGAGAAGGACGGCCAGGGGGACCCTGATGGCGCCGGTTTTGGCAACCGCGTATTCGCAGAAGACATACTCCGGGCGGTTGGGCATCAGAAAGGCCACTTTGTCCCCCTTCCGGATCCCGAGTTCCTGCTGGAGGCCCTGGGCCAGGCAGAGGGCGTTTTCCCCCATCTGATTGTAGGTATAGGACCGGTCATGATAGGTCAGCGCCACGTGTTCGCCGAAATGGTGGACGCAGCGGTCATATAAGTCGGGTATGGTCTGGGAAATCATAATTGCTCCTTCAACACTCCTGTTTGGCGGGCAGCGATGATCCAAAGCGGCAAGGGTGGACTCCCGCCGGTCAAGCACGCATGTGAAACATCATGATGTAGTCAAACACCATTACCGCTTCATCCCTTTGATTCTTAACAGTGTATTTCCAGGTTTGAACGCCGCGGCCCGGGTTTTTGGTTGGCTTCTGCTCCACCACCTCAACCTCCACCCGAATGGTGTCAAGGATTTTTACCGGTGCCAGCATCTTCATGTTGTCCACCCCCAGCCAGGCAATGGCCGAGTCCCCGGCAAAATTCGCTGAACCCACCAGCCCCACTGCCAAAGCAAAGATAAGCGGCCCATGGACCAGCCTTTCCCCGAATTGGGTCTTGGCCGCATACTCCTTGTCCATGTGCAGGGGGTAGAAATCCATGGTGAGCCCGGCCCAGTTGACCACATGGGTCTCGGTCACCGTAATGGCCCCGGTGGTATAAACATCGCCGATTTTAAAGTCGTCGCCGTATTTGCTTGGTTGCATATCCGATCTCCCCGCAGGTGTTTATTCCCTGCTGTTGGCGTATTTGCCGGGGGCATCCCCCCGGGCCCGATTGGCTGCTGTCAGCATCAGCTCGCTTTTGCCGGCCGAAATTTGGGAAGCGTGAATTCCTCGCTTACCTTGTCAAATGTCACCTCCACCGGCATGTCGCAGTAGACCTCGGAGGGCTCGCAGGAAACGATGTTGCTCATCATCTGGACGCCTTCCTCCAGGCGGATAAGGGCCACAACATACGGCATTTCGTCCTGGAAGAACGAGGGCGCGTTGTTTTCCACCACCGTATATGAATAAACGGTGCCTTTGCCGCTTGACCGGGCCCATTCCAGGTTATCGCTGAAACAATGGGGGCAGACGATTCTGGGATAGAAAATAAACTTGGCGCAATCCGAGCATTTCTGAAGCATGAGCTTTTCTTCCCGCGTCCCGTCCCAAAAAGGGCGGGCCCAGGGGTTGACCACGGGCATGGGTTTTTTTGAAGCGTTCATATTTTTTTCCTCCTTCGGTGCTGCAATGATGATGCCTGGATCATTGGGGTTATACAATAATTCGCTTGATTAGCCGGCCAGGCCGGTGCTCAGAGCGATTCTTTGATTGAGCGATTCAAACGCGGTGGCCGAATTCATCAGCACGGTGGCATCCCGGAAGTAGCGCTGGATATCGTATTCCATGGTATAGCCGTAGCCACCGAAAATTTGCATGCTGTCCTGGACCGCCTGCTGGGCCGCGCCCAGGGCCGCCCAGCAGGCCATGGCGCTTTCCTGCCGGATATTCTGGTTTTTCCCGGCTTTCCAGGCGGCCTTGAATGCCATCAGCTCGGAGGCCTGGATTTCTTTTAACATCTCATTTATCATGCGCGATATGGCGGGGAATTTTCCGATGGGGCGATTGAACTGCTCCCGCTGCCGGGCATGTTCCAGGGTGGCATCGTAGGCCCCTTTGGCGATGCCCAGCGCTTCAAAAGCCGTTGAAAGCAGATACAGGTCCCATATGCGCGACAATCTTTCCCGGGACTTGCCGGCAGCGGCTTTCCCGCCCAGAAGCCTGTCTGAAGAGATCTTCAGATCCCTGCATTCCACAGTGCAGGCCTTCAGGCCCTTGTATCCCATTCGTTGGGCGTCTGGCTGGCATTGAACCGTTTTTGAGTCCAATATCATGTAAACAACCGCCGCTGAATCCGAATCCGGCGCGTCCGCCATTTCAACCGGGAGGAAAAGGATATCCGCCTGATCCGCATTTTCCACGTGATTGAGGACACCGTTGAGGACAAGCGTGTCCGGTTCCGAATCCCACTGCGCCCGGATGCCTTCGTCTCCTTTGCCTTCCCCGTCAAAGCGCAGGCCGATGCAAGCCTGCTGCTTGCCGCTGCAGAGCCCCGGCAGAAATTTTTTCTTTTGTTCCTCATCGCCAAGGCTTGAGAGAAGCATCCCGCCCAGCAGGACATTGGCGGCATAACATCTGGCCAGCACCGGGTACCGGGAAGCGATCTCAGTTACAATCAGGCAGGCGGCCGTCAGGTTTTCGCCTTCCCCGCCGTATGTTTCCGCCGCTGTTAAGCCGTTAAAGCCCAGGCGGCTCAGGTTGCGCAGAAGTTTTTTCGGATACTGCGCGGCATCGTCCATGTCCCGGACGGTATCTTTTGCGCACTCCTTGTTCACCCACTCATGAATCGCTTTTTTTATCATGGCGTCTTCGGAGGAAAAGCCGAAATCCATAGCCATATCTCCCTTAATCTGTAAGCAGTTGTTTAACTTCCCGTTTCAGCACTTTCTGCAGGGGATTGCGGGGCAGGGACTCAACAATTTTAAGCTTTTCCGGCCATTTGTATTTAGCCAGCCCGTTTTCTTCCAGGAATTGCTTCAATGTCTCCATCGTGATTTCCTGCCCCTCGAAGGGGACTATCGCCACGCCTACCCGCTGTCCCAGGCGCTCATCCGGATATCCGGCAACCGCTGCTTCTTTGACCGCCGGGTGCTTGGAAATAAATATTTCCACTTCCTCGGGGCTTATGTTGTAGCCGCCACGGATAATGAGATCTTTCAGTCTTCCCTGAAACAGCAGTTTTTCTTTGTGATCGCCTTCAATCGAGAAGAGATCCCCGGTCCGGTAAAACCCGTCTGTATCAAACGATCTTTCGGTGAGTTCGGGCCGTTTCCAATAGCCTGAAAACATGGTCGGCCCGGAAAAGCCTAATTCACCGATCTCTCCGGTTTCAGTGATTGCCTCTCCGCTTTCAGGCCTGGTCAGCCGGCTTTTCATCCCGCCGATGACCTGGTGCGGAAGGTCAAACCGGACACCTTCACCTCCAAAACGGGGGAAGTAGGTCGCCCGGTCCTCGGGATTGGGAAACAATTTGGGGATACTGAAAAGCGCGACGCCTTCATTCGAGGCAAAAAAATTAACAATGCCGATGTTGCATTCCTCCTGGAAGAATTTGACCATCCAGGGTGCCAGCGGGGTGGAGCCGGAGGCCACCACCTCCACCTTGGACTGTTTCAGGGCGTTTACCCGCTGGGACTTGGCCAGCGTGTCCAAAAGGGCCGGGGGCATGAGCGTATAGTAGATCTCTTCTTTGATCAGTTGAGGGAAGAAACTCTCCAGGTCAAAGGGGTGGTGCAGCACGAATTTGCCGCCGGTCATGACCCACGGGATGAGCAGCCCCCCGATGCCCGCCATGTTGATAACCGGAAATGTCCCATGGATGGCAGCGCCTCTGTATAGCCGCGCTCCTTCGACCACGACGCGGGCTATGGCAATCCATTGGTTATGGGTTCGGGGCACGCCTTTGGGTTCGGCTTCAGTCCCCGAGGTCCAGCACAGGGAAAAAACTTCGTTGGGCCCGCTTTGCCCGGCTTTCAATTCATCCTGCCGGGATGCGGCATCGGGTCTTTGCTCAATCAGGCGCTCAAAGTGCAAAGCGTCTTCCGGTGCCTCGGGCCCGACGATAATGATGTGCGCCAGGCTGGTATTTTTCTCCTGGACCCGGCGTATCATGTCCATGTGATCATAATCATGGAAAGATGAAACCGTGACTATTGCTTTTGCATTGGTCATCTCCATCGCGTGATTCAGCTCATGGGCACGTGCCTGCATGGCCAGCGGGCTGGCTATGGCCCCGATCCGGCCTGCGGCAAACAGGGCCAGAAGAGATTCTACAATATTGGGCAGCTGGATGAGGATGACATCATCATGGCCGATGCCCAGATCCTTTAAATTCAGGGCCAGGCTGTCCACATTCTGGGAAAGCTCCCTGTGGGTCAATTGCCTTGGCTGTGCCCCCAGTCCGATAATCTGCTCTTTATTGTAGGGATCGACCAGGGCGGTATGCTCCGGTGTATTGGCGGCGTTTTGAAACAGAATGTCCAGAACGCTTTCTTTACCCCACCACCCGTTGTTCGTGTAGTCATCAATTTGGCTTTGGCTTACAGGCGTCATAATTCTCTATATCCTTGTTTTTAGAAAATAATGATTAATGGGTGATTCAGATTCCGGCGATATTGACACTGATGGTGCATCCACCCGGCGTTCCGCCCAGGTTGTGGGTCAACCCCAGTTTGGGGGCCTTCACCTGCCGTTTGTCGGCTTTTCCCTGTAACTGTTTGTATACTTCATACATCATCCGGAGACCGGAGGCCCCGATGGGATGGCCGAAACACTTGAGGCCGCCGTCTGTATTCACCGGCAGTTTCCCGTCGAGTTCAAAGGTGCCGTTGTCGATGTCCTTTTTTGCCTGTCCCCGGGGGGAAAATTGCAGATCCTCGTAAATTACCGCCTCGGTAATGGAAAAGCAGTCGTGGACTTCGGCGAAGCTGATTTCCTCGCGGGGCGTCGTGATACCGGCCTCGGTATACGCCGCCTGACCCGCGCGATAAGTCTCTTTGACCATGGTCCAGTCATGCGCCGGGTTCATGTACCCCTCAGACGGTCCCACGGCAATCTGCATGGCCTTCAAATAAACGGGATCTTTCCGGTATTCCTTGGCTTTGCTGGCAGGCACAACGATGGCCGCAGCCGCTCCGTCACTTACCCCGCAGCAGTCCAGCAGTCCCAGGGGCCACGCCACCATGGGCGCCTTCAGGACCTGCTCCTCCGTGATTTCCATTTTGAAATGGGCATTCGGGGCCAGAAGGCCGTTTTTATGGTTCTTGACCATAATCCGGGCCAGCATCTTGCGCCCCTCTTCAGGGGAAAGGCCGTATTTCTCGAAGTATTTGACCGCCATCATGGCGAAATGCCCGGGAGCCGTAAAATTGCGACTCCTGAAGGTATTGGGGGCGGTTGATACCAGGCCCATGGCCAGATCATCGGTGGGCAGCCCGCTTACCCCGGAGTCCTTGAGTTTTTCGGCACCGATGGCCAGCGCTACGTCATAAGCTCCTGAAGCAACGGCATACACAGCGTTGCGAAGCGCGTCCGAGGCGGTGGCGCACATGTTTTCCACCCGGGTAATCGGCTTGTAATCGAGTTTCAGCGTGGTGGCCAGGGGCTGACTGGGGGCGGGCAGGTTGGACCAGTAAGAGCCGATCCATACGGCCTCCAGATCTTTCTCCGTCATGCCTGAATCGGCAAATGCTTCATAGACCGCTTCAATAACCATATCATCAAAGCTCATGTCCCAGTTCTCACCAAACTTTGTACAGCCCATGCCTATTATGGCGACTTTATCCTTGATGCTGCCCATCATGTCCCCCTTCTCTAGATGGTCTTTATTTTTTTAAGGGTTTGGCTTTCCACCAGTAGACCTGGATGCCGTCGGTGAGCCGGAATTTTCTGAATGTCGGCACCACCGGCATCCCGATATGAACCGCATCCGGCTCCCTGTCCGTAATATCGAGCATCACTCTGCCCCCGGCTTCGAAATCCACGGCAGCCAGGGTTGCCGGCGGGTCTGGCGTAACAGCCAGAAAATCGTGGGAGAAAGTCGTAATATGGCCTTTTTGATCGGCGAAGGAATAATAATCAAAATCATCCTTGGCCCGGCAGTTCATGCAGATTCGCTGCACCGGATATTGAATCGTGCTGCAGTTCCGGCATTTGGAACCGTTAAAGGCCATGCCGCACTTCTGGTCCCGGTAGAGCGCCACACCCGATGCGGCCTCCTGTTTCGGCCGCTTGGCCGGCTCCATTTCAACCAGGTTTTTCCACCGCAGGTATTTTTGATAAGTGACGGCCTGGCGGTCCTGGAGAAGGGTCTGAATTTGGGTGCTTTTTTGGAAAGCAGCAATCGCTTCGGTCGTTTTTAAGCAAAAGACATCGCAGCCGTCTCCGTA
>CAZNSO010000066.1:0-1875 GCA_964575805.1 uncultured Desulfobacteraceae bacterium | reverse complement strand
TCCAGGGCTTCCCTGATGCCGGTGGTCATGGTCCGGATGTATCCCGAATCCCTTCCGAAGCGCTCGTCCCAATCCTTTATATAAGCGCTGCCGGAGACCCGGTAGGTGTCGTAAATGTCTTCGTAGCTGCTGTGGGTCTGCTCTATGGCGGCGATCACATCCTGGCTGCCGACAGCCAGGGCGGCCGCCCCGTCGCCCAGGGTCATCTCCCTGCTCCCGAACGGCTTGGCCAGCCGGGTGTCGGATGCCACCACCAGGGCCGGATCGTCTTTGCTATGGCATTGCGCCATGGCCTGCAGCAGCCCGTTTGTTCCGGCCCTGAGGGATCCGGTGATGTCGCTGGTAAATGTTTGTTTCTGCAGATCCAGGGCAGTGGCCACAAAAACGGCATTTTGCTTTTCGGCATAGGGAAGGGAAGTGGAGGACAGGTAAAGCGCGCCCGCTTTTTTGGAGGGCATGTCTGCCAGGCAGTTCCGGCAGGCTTCCACCGCCATGGTAACCGAATCCTCGTCGAAATTGGCCACTGCTTTTTCTCCGGGCGGCCTGGATCCACCCCAGAAAGAACCGATTGCTGCCTTGTCTAGTTTGTAAAACGGAATATAGACCCCATAGCCGGTGATACCAATCATTGTATCCCCCCTTTTTTACGATACCTTGCCGCGTGTATGCGAATGGTCCCGGGTTGTCCCCCGTTACAGCCCCAGTAGCTTGGTAATGATGTTTTTCTGAATCTGGCTCGTGCCGCCGCCTATGGCCAGCACGGGGATATCTCTGAACAATCGTTGGGTTACATTATCCGGGGCCTGCCCCTTTTCCCCAAGGATCCGCATGCCGGCCCAGGCAATTTTTTTGCCTGCCTCGGCACAGTAGTATTTGGTCATGGATGTTTCCTTTACGCAGTCGATGCCCCGGGATTCGAGCCACCCGGCACGGTATGCCAGGCTTCTGGCGGCTTCCAGCCGGGTTGCCATCTCAACGACCTCATGCTCCACATCCTGATATTTTCCGGGGGTACGGGCATTGCGGCTCCGCCACCGCACCGTCTGGACCACCTCTTTCAGAATCGTCTCTGAAATGCCGATAGCGCAGGCGGAGAGAACCAGGCGCTCGTTGTTGAGCAGGCGCATAACCTGCTCCCAGCCCCTGTTCAGGCACTCTTCACCCCCCAGGATATTCTCGGGATCAACCTTGACATTCTTGTAAAACACTTCGCAGGTGTCCGATCCCTTGTAACCGATTTTTTTAATCGGGGCGGCCTGGTAACCGGGGGTTTTGGTGTCCACCAAAAACGATGTGATTCCGCCGTACCTGTCCGCATCGGTGCGGGTGTTGGTCACCGCGATGTCAGAAACGCTGGCGCCGGAAATAAAGACCTTGCTGCCGTTGATGCAATACTGCCCGTCGATTTTTTCTGCGCTTGTCTGGATGTTGGCGGCATCGGAGCCGGCATCCGGTTCCGTCAGGGCGAAGCAGAATTTCATTTCCCCGTTGGCGAGCCGGGGCAAATAGGCATCCTGCTGTTTCCGGTTCCCGTTGACTTTCAAGATATTGTTCCCGTAGAGGAGAACATCGCCCGCCGTCCAGGCCAGTACCGGCAGGGCTTTTGAGATCTCCTCAAAAAAAACCATCAGGTCAAGAACGCTTCCGTTGTCCCCGCCGTATTTTTCCGGGATGTTGATTTTCCAGAACCCTTCCGCTCCCAGTTTTCTCATCAGCTCATGCGGAAAAAGATCCTGTTGGTCAACTTCCGCGGCGACCGGCGGGGGAATTTCCTTTTGGACAAAAGCAGCGGTTTTTTCTTTGAGTTCCATCTGGTGTTTGCTCAGGAGATGCTCCACGCTCCCCTCCTTATTTATTCCGACTTTGAGTGGTCCG
>CAZNSO010000065.1:12949-17044 GCA_964575805.1 uncultured Desulfobacteraceae bacterium | reverse complement strand
CCGCCAAGGCGGAATAAATGGCTTTTTACGAGGGCATCAGGCGTTTGATCACCTTATTTTCAGCGTCAAGGATAGTCAGTTCCACTGCCACACGGCCGTCCAGGCTGTGCGTGGCGCAGGAGACTCAAGGGTCATAGGCCCGGACCGACATTTCGACCTTGTTTAAAAGGCCCTCATCCACATGGCCGTCTTTAATAAGCGCCCGGGCCGCCTGGTTGACGCTCATGTTGATGGGCCCCAGGTTGTGGGTGGTGCCCACAATCATATTGGCCCGTGTGATGAGCCCGTTTTCATCGGTTGAATAATCATGGATCAAGGTGCCGCGAGGCGCTTCCAGGCAACCGACACCCCGGCCGGCCCGGGGTTCAACCGGGGCCCGGATATTCGGATCGGTGATCTCCGGGTCCTCCAGCAGCTCAATGGCATGCTCGCAGGCATAGACCTCTTCGATGAGCCGGGCATAGTGGTAAAGGAGCGTCGCCTGCGCGGGTCGGCCGAATAATGACCGGAATTCTTGGAGTTCCGCCTGTGCCCGCGGGGTTGCCATTTTGTCAGCCGCATTGATCCGCGCCAGGGTGTTGGATCGGTAGATCCCTTTGGGATCGTCAAGATCCAGGGAAAACCCCTCGCCCCAGCTTTTGGCATAGGGAAACTTGCCATAGGACCAGGGCAGCACCTGCTCGCCAATGAAGTCGGTGTAATCCTGGGGATCGAAATCCGTTTTTGTGCCATCCGGCCGCATCAGCCGGAGGTTGCCGTCATAAAGGGCAAGCGAGCCGTCATCCGCCACCGTGCCGATAAATCCGGTATGGATCACGCCCAGTGTTTGGATGGTGTCCATGTATTTGGGAAACACCTCGGTCTTGGCAAATTCCATGGTGAACAGCGCAAAATCGAGCAGTTCCCGCATATCCGCAAGCATCCACGCGCGGTCCTCCGCGGTCATGGCTTTTGAAAACCCGCCGGTCACACCGGCGATGGGGTGAATGCTCTTGCCGGCGAACTTTTCCAATATCATTTTGGCCTTGTAGCGCATTTTCACCACTTTTTGGGCCAGTTCCGGGTTCTGTCGGGCCACGCCGATCACGTTTCGCACAGCATAGTCGGCATCCGGGCCGATTACAAAATCCGAGGCCGCCAGGAAGAAAAAATGAAGCAGCTTGTCTTCGGCATGGGCCACGGTCTGCAAAAGCTCCCGCAGCTTCCGCCCCGCCGGCGGCGGGGTGACCCCGAAGCAGCGGTCAACCGCCTTGTTGGACGCCAGATGATGCTGCCATGGACAAATCCCGCAAATGCGGTTGACGATTCGGGGAAGCTCTTCAGCCGGCTTTCCCTCCACGAATTTTTCAAACCCCCGGATGGACTGGAAATGCACTTTGGAATCCGCCACATTACCGGTATCATCGAGTTGTATGGCGATGGATGCATGGCCTTCAATCCGGGTAATGGGCGATATATGGATGGTCTGGGTGGTCATTTCAATTGCCTCCTTTTGTTTGGCGCACCGGCCGGAGCAGATGATGGGCGCCGGAAAACCGCAGCATCGAGGTGGTCTCCGGCAGGGAACGGATATCAATCCCGTTGGATGCCAGGGCATTCAGCATATCCAGGCGCTGATTGCCGTCATGCCGGACCGGTCCGTAGCAGCCCCGGCAGGGCACGCGGGCGGATATGCAGCGGGGCAGCACCTTATCCCCCCCGCATCCGGCACGGGTGACCGGCCCCATGCAGAGAAGCCCCTGCTCCAGAAAGCAGCGCATCTCGTCCAGCGGTTCATCCGGACTGCCATACTGCGGGGTCTGCAAAAAGCGGCGCAGCTGCTTGATCCTGCCTTTGCCTTCCCGCTTGGTGGGGCATGCGTCGCAGACGCTTTTTCCCGGAAGTTCCGGCACCCGGCCTTCAAGAAAGGCGCTCAGGGCAAGGAATACCTGATCCGGGTGCGGCGGGCAGCCGGGCAGGTAAATATCCACATCGATTTTCTCATCCAGGGCGTAGCAGCTGTCCAGAAGCGGCGGCACCCCCTCGGATGGCCGGGCATCCGCCGGATCCGTGGATTCCGTACCATAATAGCGCGCAAGCATATCTTCGTTGGAATAGGAGTTGATCAGCGAGGGAATGCCGCCGTGCGTGGCGCAAGTGCCCAGGGCGATGATCGCCTTGCATTTCTGCCGCATCACCCGGGCCACCTCCAGGTGCTCTTCATTGCGGATGCCGCCGGAGAGGATCCCCACATCGGCTTCCGGGATGTCGAGGTGATCCCCCGCCCCTGTCTGACCGTAGTATTTATGATCCATCAGCACGGGAATATGCACGAACTCCACAAGTTCCAGAACCGTTAGGAGCCGCTCGCCCATGTCCACGATGGCGATCTCGCACCCGGAACAGGCGTTTAACCAGTCGCTTGCAATTTTTGCCGGCATAATTGATCCTTTTTATTTTCATTTATCACTAAAAAAATCGCCTATTTCTTAATGGTCACCGGTTTTCGGGCAAGCTCCTGCCGATTCTGCCGGGCGGCCTCCTTTTTGGCCGCAGATGCGGATTGCATGGCAGAAAGCGCCTCGGACGCGAACCGGGGGCTTTCCTCCCGGGGAAATTCCTCAAGCACATCATTGCCCCGGGCATCTGCGAATACGGCCCGGCCAAGGGGCGTGCGGGTGATCACCGTTGTCCAGCCCTCCTCCGCGCCAATGCCGCCGAATGCAATATCGGCGAATTCCGATGAATAATCGGGGCAGTAGAAACAGGCGTAGCGCTTCATGAAATCGAGCGCTTCAAGCGGTATCTGCCGGATGTCCCCGTTTTTGAGATGCACCAGAAAGGACTGCTTGATATTGAGTTTGGCCACATCCGACCAGTTGAAATCGAATTTTTCCGCCAGCTGTTTCCGCTCCGCCTCCGCAAAGGTAAAATTGCCTGAGCAGAACAGGCCGAAGCAGTATTTCACCGAATCCGCCGGCACGATGCCCAGCACCTCCATCCGGCGGAACGCCTTGATCTGGCAGGGGGTGCCAACCAGGGCCACCCTCCTCAGCCCCTTTTTCATCATGGGCGCAAACTCCTCGATGGTGGAATAGGTCACGTACCGGTCGCTGAACTGCTTCATCCCGTGTGATGTGTCAAAGTAGAAACCCGCGGCCGCAAGGATTTCCTCCCGCGTCGTGGCCAGGCCGGGCCGCCGCCGGTATTCGCCGGCAGGCGTGGTAACGATGGCCCCGTCAATCCGGCCGGAATCAAATAAGTGCAGCAAAAGCGCCGTGACCACACCGCCGTCGGTCCCTTTTTTGCGGATTTTGGGGTCACCGGCCCGGGCCACGCTGGTCTCAATAATCCGCCCGTCCGGCTCGCTCCATGACACATTGCGCCGGGTCTCCTCCTCGAACTCATCAATTTCCGGGCAGATGCAGTAACATAGGCCGCACTCGATACATTTTTCCATGTCCGCATAGCGGGGTTTGCCGTCCTCATCGAGTTCCAGCGCCCCGAAATTGACCGCCGTGCAGAAGGTGACGCATCCCCCGCACCGATGGCAGAGTCCCGGCTTCTGGACTTGCTGCACCAGGTCGAAAAAAGTTTCCATACCCCCTCCTCAGGCCGGCGACGATCCGCCCGGGCCGGTTCAGCCGCGAACGAAACGCGCAAGCCTTATTTTGTTGCCCCCGGGCAATCTGTTTCGATTTTCCGGATTTTTTGCCATGCCGGCCACGCCTAACTCACCGCTTTGGATTCAAATGCCGCGGTATTGGGGCCGAGCGCCCGGATCTTTTCGGTAAAACGGGTCACCAGATCGGCGAATCGCGGGGCTTCGGCTGAAGACACCCATTCGATGGCGAAGCGCTCGGGATCGATGCCGGATTCTTCAAGTACCAGCTTGATGGCCACGGACCGGGCCAGGGCTTTTTCATTACCTTCCAGGTAATGGCATTCCCCCAAATGTCACCCCATCACGATGACGCCGTCCGCTCCCTTTGAGAGGGCCTCCACCACCAGGTCCGGCGGCACCATGCCCGAGCACATCACCCTGATGGGCCGGATATTCGACGGGTACTGAAGACGCGTCACGCCGGCCAGGTCGCCCCCGGCATAGGCACACCA
>CAZNSO010000065.1:0-12849 GCA_964575805.1 uncultured Desulfobacteraceae bacterium | reverse complement strand
TAATCCAGCGCCGCGTATACCTGCGACCGCAGCTGATCGCAGGTAAAGCCGTGCACCTCGATGCCGCCCTTGGGGCACGTGGCCTCACACAGGCCGCAGCCCTTGCAGAGCGCCTTTTCGGTTTCCACTTTCTTTTGCACCCCGCCCTCTGTTTCGTATTCGGTCAGGCGGATGGCATCATAGGGGCAGACATCCAGGCACAGCGCACAGCCGTCGCATTTGTCCGTCACAAAGGATTTGACCGCATCCAGATGCATCACGTCCCGGGACAGAATCACCCCGGCGCGGGAGGCCGCGGCCTTGGCCTGGGAGATCGCCTCTTCCATGGTTTTGGGATAATTGGCCAGGCCGGCCACAAACAGGCCGTCCACGGCCAGATCCACCGGCCGCAGCTTGGGATGGGCCTCATTCAGGAAGCCGTCGAAATTGGTGGCGCACTTGAAAAGCGCCACCAGGTCACGGACCTCATTGGCCTCAATGGCCGCGGCCAAAAACAGGTAATCCGCCTTGATCGCAAGCTCCCGGCCGACAATCGGATCGGTGACCCGGACCAGAAGATCCCCGCCTTCAGTGGATACCGCCGGTTTGCGCTCCGGATCAAACCGGATAAACATGACGCCCCGTTGCCGGGCTTTGGTGTAGAGATCCTCATGGGTCCCATAGGTACGGATGTCCCGGTAAAGGATGAACACATCCATCTCCGGATTCAATTCTTTAAGTGAAATGGCGTTTTTCACCGAATGGGTGCAGCAGATCCGGCTGCAATACGGGCGCTTTTCATCCCGCGACCCCACGCATTGGATGAACACGGCGCTCTCAGCGCGTTTGAATGGATCCGGATCCGCGCTCATGGCATCATCCATCTGCTGGTGGGTCATGATCCGGGGGTCCTCCCCGTACATGTACGCTTCAGGGACCGACTCCCTGGCGCCGGTGGCAAGCACCGCGGCCCCGTAATTAATGATATGGGTCTCGCCCCCCGCTTCCACCAGGCTTTCAAAGCTGCCCACCGTACCGCTGGCAGAGGCAATGTGCGCATTTTTAAGGACCTGGATCTTCTCATGGCCTTCCACCGCCTTGATTACCGACTCAAGCATGGGTCTCACCGCCTCACCCTTGCCGCTTGAACGCAGGTGCCAGGCATTTCCGCCCAGCTGAGCGGTTTTTTCCAGAAGCACGGTCTCATAGCCCTGGCCGGCGAGTCCCAGCGCGGCATACATACCGGCAATCCCGCCGCCGATCACCAGCGCCCGCTGCACCACATGGACCTCGTACCGATCCAGGGGTATGGAAAGCCCCGCCTTGGCCACCGCCATCCGGACCTGCTCCTTGGCCTTTTCGGTGGCTTTTTCCGGCTCATTCTGGTGCACCCAGGCATTCTGATTGCGGATATTGGCCATTTCAATCAAGTATCCGTTCAACCCGGCTTCCTTTAGTGTGTCCTGAAAAAGGGGCTCATGGGTGCGGGGCGAGCAGGCGGCGATCACCATCCGGTTCAAATGATGCTCCTTGATGGCCCCTGCCATGGCATCCTGGGTGTCAGTTGAGCAGGAAAACATATTGATGCCCGCGTGAACCACATTCGGCAGCGTTTTGGCATATTCCGCCACCGCCTCCACATCCACGACATTGGCAATGTTGACCCCGCATTTGCAGACAAACACGCCGATGCGCGGCTCTTGCTCCGAAATATCGGTTTCCTCCGGATAGGTCTTTTCATGGGTGAGCGTGCCCCGGGCGGCCACCAGATCCCTGGAAGCTTCGGCCGCCGCGGATGAGGCCTGGGCCACGGCGCTCGGGATGTTCATGGGGGCCTGAAAGCACCCGCCCACGTAAATGCCCGGGCGCGTGCTGGCCACAGGGTTAAAGCTCCCGGTTTTGGCGAAATTGTAGGCCGCCAGTTCAATCCCGGTTTTCTCCGCCAGGTCCAGTGCGTCCCCGGACACCTCCATGCCGATGGAAAGTACGGCCATGTCAAACCCTTCCCGCACCTGCCGGCCGTCTTCGGTGAAATACGTCATGGCCACGCCGGATTGGTTCGGGCCGGGATCAATGGTGTGGGGACGGGCGCGCACAAACCGGATGCCCTGTTCCTTCGCGGATTCGTAGTAGCGCTCAAATTCCTTGCCGTGGGTGCGGATATCCATGTAAAAAACGGTCTGCTCCCCGTCCTCGGGCAGATGGGTGTTGGTGATTTCGGCCTGCTTGATGGCGTACATGCAGCAGACGCTTGAGCAGTAGCCGTTTCCGCAACGGTTGGTATTCCTTGAGCCCACGCACTGAATCCAGGCAATTTTGCGGGGCTCCCGGCCGTCCGACGGCTTTTCCAGGTGCCCCTGGAAAGGGCCGCTGGCAGAGAGCATCCGCTCATACTCCAGGCTGGTCACCACATCCGGGATCTTGTCATAGCCGTAATAATCGAAACCCGAAGGATCAAACGGGGTGTATCCGGGCGAGAGAATCAGCGAGCCCACGTTAAAGGTCAGCAGCTCTTCCCTGTCCTCAAAATTGACGGCGCCGGTCGGGCAGAACTTTTCACAGGCCCGGCATTTGCCCTTGCTCAGATACAGGCAGTTGTCCGCGTCAATCACGTACTTCAGCGGCACGGTCTGGCCGTACTGGATATAGGCGGCCTTGCGCCTGGCAATGCCCATGTTGAATTCATCATCCACCTTTTTCGGGCATTTCTGGGAGCAGATGCCGCAGGCGATGCATTTGTCCGTGTCAATGTAGCGGGGCTTTTTCCGGACCTTCACCGTAAAAGCGCCCGACTGACCGGAGACTTCGGTAATCTCAGAAAGTGTCAGGATCTCAATGTTCAAGTGCCGACCGCACTCCACCAGTTTCGGCGAAAGAATTCACATGGCGCAGTCGTTGGTGGGAAACGTCTTGTCCAGCCTGGCCATACCGCCGCCGATACCGGGGCTTTTTTCCACCAGATAGACGAAATAGCCGGATTCGGCAAGATCAAGGGATGCCTGGATACCGGTAATCCCCCCGCCAACGACCATGACCGAGCCATAGACGTCCCCCGGCCGCACGGGCCCTGCCGCTCCCGGCTCCCGGGCATTTTCGATCAAATCCCGAACCCGGTCCGAATCCGCTCCCTTGGTCTGAAGAAAGCGGATCAATTCATTTTCATCCACCCGATACTTTCGGCCGAGTGCCGATCCGGCATTGAGCTTTCCGCTCTTGATCCAGTTGCTGACGGTATTCCGATGCACCCCTAAGGCATCGGCAAGCTTTCCGATACGGATTTCAATCATGACTCCTCCTTGCTGATAACCTCCAATACCCGTTTGCACATCTCGGGGACCGCCGCCTGCACGGAGGCTGAAATACCGGGCTGGATCTCCGGCGGAATCGCTTCCGCCCGGGCCACCAGCACCCGCACATCGACGTCCGTATAGGCTTTAATCTCTTTTAACATGTTGGTGGTGGGAAATTGGTGCAGCGAAAAATCGCTGACTTTTTTGGGATTGATGCCATCCACATCGATTTCCGATATGTCACCGGGCTGCCGGCCGGCGGATTCCGAGGAATCAACGATAATGATCTGCCGGGGCCTTTTCTCGGACAAGAGGATATCGAACAGGATATCGCGAATGGCGGTACCGGCATCGATACAGGCCGCATATTCCGGAAGTTCATGGTCGGCCTGAAGGGCGTCGATCACGGCCGGACCGAATCCGTCATCCCCGAAAAGGGAATTGCCGCATCCAAAAATGAGACAGGGTTTGGAGTGGATAAGCTCAATCATGAATCACACTTTTTTGCACAAAAGAACTTGCACAATATGCAAAGTATGCAAAGTAAACACTGTTTAGCTATCATAACCCCACTCCCATAATTGTCAATAAAAAATTGATGCCCTCGTAAAAAGTCGGTTTGAAAGGGCCAAATTATAAGTTCAATCCCCGTTAAGAGCAGGGGCGTGGCAAACCCCAAGGAATGCATTGACCCTGGCAGCGACCCTGAGCCTACGTTCAATTCCGCGGGACGCCGCGCAACACGGATATTACTAAGGTGTACACGCCATTTTGAAGGCGGACACGCTGCGCTTGGTCCGCCCTGCGAGAGTTACAAGGGTTGCGAGAGCCTTGCGGAGCCCTGCGCGCTTGGTCCACCCTACGAGAGGCTGCGAGGCTTGGCGCGGCCTCAGGAGGCTGAAAACATGCCTGGCGAATGATGCAGACAGGAATAATAGTGCAAATATTTGTATGCCAGCGAACTGCTTCCGGGATGATTATGAAGCGCAATGGAAACTTGGATTTTGTCGATATTTCGTTACGATTATTCGCGGCATCGTTTATCCCGCCTCCCGCCGGATGCGTTTTCATGCACCGATTAATGGCCTTTTGCGGGATTTTGCATTATTGGCTTTATTCCTGCAGTATATTTATATATGCAATGACAATAGTAACGCTTTTTTTGATTGGCGACAGGGCGGGGTGCCGTGAAAATATCATCCAGTTTAATTCGTATGCTTGGGCCGGCATTGGTCGTGGCGCTCCTGTTGGGGTCCCCCTGGGCGCCCCCTGCTGCCCGGGCAAGCCTCACCCCGGCGGAAGTGCTTTCCGTCTGGGACCCTGTGGCACCGGAAAAACCACCGGATTTTGCCATGGGCCTGCGCGACGGATGGGCTTACCATTACCGAAAAGCTGCCCCGGATGGGGATACTCCCCGCGCCGTCCGGCAAAATCCCGGGGAGATCGCTGAATGGCGCCCGTGGAATTGGCGGGATCCCGCCGCCAATGGCAAGCGCGCCAATTTTCTCTGGCTGAAAAACACCCTGCCGGAAGCGGCATATCCCGACAAGTCGCTCTTGCTGGCGAATATCCAATGTGATGCGCTTGTCGTCTTTTTGGATGGCGCGCCGGTCTACCAAAGCGGCTCCTTGGCGCCGCGCTGGCATCAGCAGCGCCCGGCCAACCGCCTGCACCGGGTGCCGGTGCCGGATGATGCGGCCGGCAAAAAACTGCATATCCTTTTTTTCAGCGCCCGGCCGGAAGCCCTTCCCCCTGCCGACGCCGTGATCCTTTATGCATCGCAATCACAGCTGATGCAGCACCTGATCGCCGGGTCATGGCCTGGACAGGCACTCGGGTTCCTGTTCCTGTTTGTCGGGGCATACGCCCTTTTTGCCCATCTGATGAGACGCCGCTACGGCCTTTCCTTTTCCCCGTGGTTTGCGTTCATGGCCATTTGCCTGGGGCTGAGCCAGCTGCTTTCAAGCAACGTCATGCTCATGTTTTCCGGGCATGCGGAATGGAGTTATGATGCGGGGCTTTTGACCACCCTGCTGTTTCCGATCGGTTTGTGGCGTTTCATCGAGATCTCCCTCGGCCCCGGCTGGATGGGTCTTATCCGCCGATGCTGGCAGCTGCAGATCCTTGTGGCCGCAGCCATTTGGCCCGCCCATTTTTTCGGATGGATACCGTTCGGAAATGTGAGCCAGCTTTTTGGAAACAGCGCCATCGCCCTCCAGCTCCTGGTGGGGGCCGGGGAGGGGCTGCGGCATGTGCTTCGCAAACAGAACACCAAACGCGTAATTGCGGCAGCTCTTCTGGTCTTTTCCGCAACAGGCATTTTCGATATTCTCACCCATACGCTGTCCCCATCACCGGCCGTTGAATTATATCCCCTGGGCATACTGCTTTTGATCATCGCGCTGGCATGGGGGCAGGAGCGCGCCGCCGGTGAAGCCCAGCTGCAGCTGCGCCTGCAAACCGAGGCCTTGAAACAGCACCAGCAAAAGCTTGAACAAACGGTCGAAGAGCGAACCGGGGAACTTCGACTGGCCATGAATGCCGCCGAGGCTGCCAGTACCGCCAAAAGCAGCTTTCTGGCCAATATGTCCCACGAACTGCGCACGCCGCTCAATGCCATTCTGGGATACGCGCAGTTGTTTCAGCGCGACGAGGCCCTGCCGGAAGAGGGCAAAGCGCGCGCCGGGATCATCCGCCAAAGCGGCGAACATCTGCTCATGCTCATCAATGATATTCTCGACATTGCAAAAATTGAAGCCGGAAAGATTGACATTCAATCCGGTGAAGTCCGGCCCGGGGACCTGGTCAAAAGCGTTGCCGACATGATCGCGCCGCGCGCCCGGGCCAAGGATCTTGCCTTTGGCTTCGAGGCGTCCGACTCCCTTCCCGATTGCGTGGCAACGGATGAAAAACGGCTCCGCCAGCTCTTGTTGAACCTGCTCAGCAACGCGGTCAAATTTACCGATTCGGGAAGCGTCCGGTTAAGCGCATGGCATGAAGACGGCACACTGGTTTTTTTGGTTACGGACACGGGAATCGGCATTGCACCGGCAGATCTTGAGGCCGTGTTCGACCCCTTCCACCAGGTGAAGCCCCGGCAGGTCCCAGGCCGGCAAAGCAGGGGGGGCACGCAGAATGAGGGCACCGGCCTCGGGCTGGCCATCAGCCGAAGTATCGCGCGGGAAATGGGCGGGGACCTGTTTGTGCAAAGTACGCCTGGCAAAGGCAGTGTGTTCCGCCTCGAACTTCCCTGCGTGCTCATGGCGCCGGGAATTGAACCTCCGACAGCCTTGGCGGCGCCCGTCACCGGCATTTGCGGATCATGGCGGCTGCTCGTGGCCGACGATCGAGCGGAAAACCGGACCGTCCTTCGGGACATGCTCTCGCCCATGGGCTTTGAAATCATTGAAGCGGCAAACGGCCGGGAAGCGGTCGCGCTCGCCGAAGAGCACCTGCCGGATCTGATCCTGATGGATTTGCTGATGCCGGAAATGAACGGCATTGAAGCCACGCAGCGGCTGAAGGGCGAACCGGCCACCGCCGGCATACCGGTCGTGGCCGTGTCCGCCAGCGTCTATAACCAGACGCAGGCCGAGAGCCTTTGTGCCGGGTGCACCGGATTTCTTGCCAAACCCGTTAATCTTGACGCCCTGATTGCAATACTTCGCGAACGGCTTGAGCTTAATTGGAAGGCGGCCGGCACGGACCCGGATGCGACGGCGCCGACACCGCCCATCGCGCCCTCTCCCCTGCCGCAGGCATTTTATCATCTGCGGGAGGCGGCCCGCATCGGCGATGTCCAGGAAGTTCTGCGGGAGACCGGCCGGCTTAAGGAGCGGTTTCCGGAGCACCGGGTGTTTATTTCCCGCATCCATGAACTGGCGGCAGGCTTTGAAATCCTGGCGCTGCAGCGCCTGCTGGGCCAATAGGGGGTTTGTGAACGCCGGGCGTTTTCATTCAGACCGGCCGTTCAATACCCGCGGCCTTCATGCGGGAGCGCAGCGTCGTCGGGCGCACATCCAAAAGTTCGGCCGCACCCCCCGGGCCATCCACCCGCCATTTCGTCCGCTTTAACGCCCTCAGCATATTGTCGCGCTGCATGACGTGCCAGTCCCCCTCGCGCACGACGGGATCCTCTTCGGATACCCCGGGAGCCATCTGCGCGCCCCCCTTAGCAGGTGATATAAACGCCGGGGGGCCTCCCCGTGAAAGTATCATGGCACGTTCGACTTCATTCTGGAGCTCGCGGATATTGCCGGGCCATGCATAATCCAGCAGGCAGGCCAGCCTGGTGTCGGGTATTTCCGGCACGGGCACCCCCATTTTCCGGGCCGCATGGGCGGCAAAGTGTCTGGCCAGCGCGGGGATGTCCTCCCGCCGTTCGCGCAAAGGCGGCAGCGTCAGCGGAAAAACGCTCAACCGGTAGTACAGGTCCTGGCGAAAACGCCCGTCCACCACAGCCTGCTGAAGGTCGCGGTTGGTCGCCGCGATGATGCGGACATCCGTTTTTCGCGTTTTTTCGTCCCCTATGCGCTCAAAGGTGCCTTCCTGCAGCACCCGGAGGAGCTTGCCCTGCAGCTCAAGCGGTATTTCCCCCACTTCATCCAAAAACAGCGTGCCGCCGTCAGCCAGTTCAAAACGGCCTGAGCGCTCTTTGAGCGCACCGGTAAAGGAACCCTTTACGTGGCCGAAAAACTCGCTTTCAAAAAGCTCATGCGGTATGGCGGCGCAATTGACCCGTATGATGGGCGCGCTGCTTCTCCGGCTGCGTTCATGGATCAGCTGGGCGAACAGTTCCTTGCCGGTTCCGGATTCCCCCAGCATCAGCACGGCAGCCTCGGTGGGTGCCACCAGGCCGACTTGATCCATCACCCGTTCCAGGGCATCACTGCTGCCGATGATGGTCTTGGATGTGGGGCCTGCGCTCACTTCCTCGCGCAGCATGTCGTTTTCCTGGCGAAGCTGTTCACTCAGGCTGCGGATGGCCTCAAGAGACCGGGCATGGTAGAGGGCGTTTCCGATGCTGTTGGCCACCATCTGCTGCCAGCGGCGCCGTTCCTTGGGGGCATGAATGACCGTTGCGCCGAAAAAAAGCGCCAATACGCCGAAGCATGTGTCGTGGCAGCAGATGGGCGTGATGATATGTCCCCTCAAATCAGCGGATTTGGCCCACGGCGGATAGGGTTCCCAATCGGTTTTATCCAGGGCGACGCGCTGCTTTTTTTCCGTGTACGCCCGGCCCAAAAGCGGCTCCGATGTCGGTATCCGGGCATAGGTGCCTTGATTTAAGAGCCATTTGGACGGATGCCCCGTCGCAAATCCGGAAGCATGGCCCAGCCTCAGCCCGTCACCGTCTGCCATCCAGGCAGCAAGGCCGGCCACGTCCGGCTGCGCCTCCGCAAGGCGGGCAAGCGCCGCCCATACCGCTTCAGGCCTGTCCGCAGATCCCATTTCCAGCAGAATCCCGGTATGGATTTCCACATCCGCCCACAGGCGGTGGCGGTTCATTTGCGCCTCAATCCGCGCCAGCACCTCCTCATGCACCAGCGGCTTGGTCAGGTAATCAACAGCGCCTGCCTGAAACCCTTTTATTTTATCAGCGGTCTCGTAGAGGGCCGTCATGAAGATCACCGGAATATGACGGGTTGCCGGAATGCCCTTCAACCGCTTGCAAGCCTCGAAACCGTTCATCCCCGGCATCATCACATCCATCAGAATCAGATCCGGCCGGCCCAGTTGGGCCTGGCGGACCGCGCTCTCGCCGTCCAGGGCCGCAAGCGTCCGGTAACCGCTATCCTTCAAGGCATCAAAGAGCAGCTTGATGTTGGCCGGCTTGTCATCCACCACCAGGATCGTGGCCACATGGCGATCGCGGGTGTCGCCGGAAGCCTCGTCTGCATCTCCCTGCATCGCTCACCTCCGTCTGCTTGTGCATGATTGCGAAATTTTTCGTGGAGTTGAGAAACTATAGGGCAAGCGCCCGGGATTCACAACGAAATTTCGTAATTGTACGAGGAAGCGCGTATCAGCCGCCAGGTTACAACCCACATAACAACTTGATAATACATAAATTTTATTGATTTTTAAATATGGTACGCCTTTTGCCTTTACCCCTTTCAAACGCAAGGCGGCCATAAGGTCTTGCCAGTAACCAAACAGATAAAAAAAAGGTCCAAAAAAATGACACCAACACTTAGACGACTTCCTGCAACACTGCTGATGCTAATCCTGAGCTGGATTGCCTGTACCATCACCCAGGCATCGGAGAGGCCGGAAAACCCGCAATGGGACCGGAAGCCCCCGGATGCAATTGCCCCTGCGCAAGATGAAAACGCACCCGGCCTCCTGCTGCGCCTCACAATGGGCGGTGTTGCGCAATCAAGCATGGAAAACCAAGAGGCAGCCTACACGCTGGGATGCAGCGCTCTTGAACTCGGCGCCGGGCCGGTAAGCGCCTCCTTTAAGTGGCTGGGCTTTTCCTGGGATCGCCCCGGCGAATACGGGGTAGACACCAACGGCCGCGACCCGTGGGGCAGCCTTTATGAAGTGGCGGTCGGCGCAACCCATGGCGGCCTGATCAGCGAACACCTGAGTTATGCGCTCATGCTCGGCGCGGCCTCTTCCCATGAAAAAGAAACGGACGATTCCTTTTCTTTCAATGGGGGCGGGTATGGAATGTATGCCATTAATCCAAAGTGGCGCATTACCGCAGGTGCCCTCTATTCAAAACACCAGAGAGTGGAAAGCGATTTTGAAATCATCCCCGTCCTCAGCGTTTCATGGAACACGAAACCGACCAGCGGCCCCTCATTCACCATCGGTCTGCCCACCACCGAGTTGACCTGGAATTTCAGCCAAACCACAAGCCTGACCCTCGACACAAGCGGGTTTGAAAGCGGCATCTACCGTCTGGCCGACAACAGCCCGGTCCGGGAAAAAGGCTATGTCGAATTTTCCGGCACAACCTGCACGCTGCGCATCGAAACCCTGCTCGCAAACCGCATCAGTCTCAGCGCCGGCCTCTCCCAGGCGCTTTCCCGCAAGCATAAGCTCTACGACCACCAAGGGAAAAATGAAATCCGATACGAGGTGGAAAAAACCCCCGGTTGCTTCCTTTCCCTGTCAATGCCTTTTTAGCGCTTAGATGCGCATAAACCGCCGGATTTTATTTCTTGTCGATAAAATAAAAAACTTAAAAGGAGCGTCGCCTCATGGATACACACCCAACTGTTAACGATAGGGATCACATTGCGTTTCACTCCCTTGCTGCCTTTCTGCTTGTTACTTTCAGCCTGACGTGGGGGATCCTGGCCCTGTTCATCTTTCTCCCGGACCGGATGATCGCCCTGTTCGGCCGGCTGACCGGTAACCACCCCCTCTTCTTCCTGGCTGTTTACGCGCCTGCGATTGCCGCTTTCATTATCGTAACCGGCAAGGCCGGCGTTTCCGGACTGCGGCGGTTTCTTTCCCGTTTATTGCTCTGGCGCTGCTCCCGGCTTTGGTATGCGTTTCTGATTATCGGCCTTCCGATGGTCTTTTACGCCGGGGCTGCGTGGAAGGGCACCCTGTTCTCGGAACCTTTTCCATTTTCATCATTTCAAACCCTTTTGATGGCACTGGTATTGGCCGCGATCAAGGGTCCTGTCGAGGAATTCGGCTGGCGGGGGCTCGCCCTTCCGCTGCTGCAGCGCAGGTTCGCGCCAATCTCGGCCGGGCTGATTCTTGGAATCATCTGGGGTTTCTGGCATCTGCCGGCTTTCCTGTTAAGCGGGACGCAGCAAAGCGAGTGGTCGTTCACCGCGTTCTTTGCCGGATGCATTGCTTTGAGTGTCATCGTAACCGCATTGTTCAACGCATCGCGCGGCAGCCTCCTGCTGTCGGCTTTTTTCCATTTTACGCTCATGAACCCGGTTTTTCCCGATGCACAACCTTATGACACCTACATCCTCGTTATTATCGCGCTTCTCCTTGTCTTGCGGAACCGAAGGGCCATGTTCCGCAAAGAAGATGCCGTCCAAAGGGTAATCCCCGCAGCTGGCGGCACGGTGAAGTCCGATCATCCGGAAAAAATCATCGGCGAAGGCACTGTCCCCTGTTTCGCCGGAAAGGAATAAGGAAATCAAGATGACGCAGCGCGGCCAGTTTTTTTTAAAATACCTGCAGCGATATAATTTCCGGAGGGTTCTCCCGGCATCCGCCCTGTGCCTGCTGATACTGACCGGGTTTGTTTCGGCCCCAGGAATATGTCAGAGGGGGCCGGACAGCCCATCGGCTTTCGCGATTACTGAAAACTTTCAATCAACGCTGGACACCTTTCAGCAAAACCATGGCTTCCCCGGCGCAACAGCCGCTTTTGTTCTGCAAAACGGCACATCCGGGGCTGCCGCCACCGGCTTTGCCGATGTTGAAGCCGGGACACCGATGACGCCGCAGTCGCGCATGCTCTCAGCCAGCATCGGGAAAAGTTTTGCAGGGGCGGCGGCAGTGGCGCTGGCGCGCGAGGGCGTGTTGGATCTGGATGACCCGGTGTCGCGATGGCTCGGGGACCGGGCATGGTTCAGGCGCCTGCCCAATCACGAGGCAATAACCCTTCGCCACCTCCTTAACCACAGCTCAGGATTGCCGGATCATGTGCATCTGAAAGATTTTGCCGCCGAGGTCTCCCGCAGATGGAAGGAAAAGGACAACCCGTTTCCGCCTGAAGCCTTGATTGGATTTGTGCTGGACATGCCGCCGCTTTTTGAAGCCGGTACGGGCTGGGCCTATACGGACACGGGATATATCCTGGTCGGCCTGGTGATTGAAGCCGCCACCGGAAAAGCCTGCTTTGATGAGATCACCAGCCGATTCCTTATCCCGCTCGGACTGACGCTGACGACACCGGCTGACCGGCGTTGGCTTCCGGGGCTCGCGGCCGGATACATGGCGGCGGATAACATGTTTGGATTCCCTGCGAAAACAACCCGGGCTGACGGCGCAATGCATTGGAATCCGGCGTTTGAGTGGGCCGGTGGCGGCCTGGTAAGCAATTCCCTTGATCTTGCACGCTGGGGCACCGCTCTTTTCGGAGGCAAAGCGATGGCGGGGGCTTATCTGGACGAACTGCTAAATGCGGTTCCCGTTAGCCGGGACACAGCGGATATCCGCTATGGCGCCGGGGTTGCGATTTATCGCCAGGGCCCCCTTGGGCCGGTATACGGCCATGGCGGATGGATACCGGGGTACACCTCCAGTCTCCGCCATTACCCGGACCATGGGGTCACCATCGCTTTTCAAATCAACACGGATATCGGGCTCGCTGACAGCTCCATGCCGCTGGTCGCTGAGATGGAAATGGCGCTGGCAAAGGCGGTTATGGCCGTGGCGGGGGCCCACTTTCTCAGCGATTAAATCAGCAGCGACCCGAGAAAATCCATGCCCCGCCGTACTTCAATGGCCTGTTTTTTCCGCTCCTGCTTCAAATGCAGCACCACTTGCATTGCCGGGATATCATAGCGCCGGGAAAAATTGACCAGCCCCCGGCCTGGCTTCTCATCCGTGCGCTTGACTTCGATCAGGAGCTGCGGCAGATTGCCCTCGG
>CAZNSO010000064.1:0-17406 GCA_964575805.1 uncultured Desulfobacteraceae bacterium | reverse complement strand
CCCGGGCCGGAGGCGTTTCAAACCGCCGGCCGATGAAGCGAAAACCCGCAGAACGGGCGTGCCTGTCAAGCAACCGGTACTGAAGCCCTGAAGGCTTATCAGTTTTCACCCCTCCCTTCCCCCCCGGAAGGGAGGGGGACTGCCCCGGCCATTGTCAGGCGTACGTCAACGCCGTCCCCCCACCCGGGGAGTGCCGGGGTTTTGTGTTTGAACCGCTTTGCCTGGCTATGGGCCGCCGCTCCTTTTTCCCTGCCCTTTTATTCAATTTCACGCGATATCCGATTTTTTTTGAATTCAAATTGTTATATGTAAGCCTGATTGTCCGTATGGAGCTATAAAAATACGCATAAAAAATATGTTTTTTTATGCCTATTTTTGTCTGAAAATTTTTGACAGGTTTTACTGAAATCTGTACCCGGAAACTAGCAGTGTTTACATGTCTATACCTGGTTAGTGATATAGATGAACTGCCGCCAAAAACCGGGGTGGTCTTGGGGTCCGGAAATGACTTGGGCTTTTTTCGACTGAAAACAGAGATACCTCATGGGGACGCACACCGGAGTCAAAATTTTCAGGCGCATGGATATATTTCCGGCTCCTTGATTTTCAACCCCCATATTTACAGGAGTCGCCCATGAGCGTCCAAGGCATTGTCCGCCCCGTTGTTCGAAGTGCCGTCTTCTCCATGGCCCATGTGCCCGGGATGGTGTTATCCGGATCCAAACCCCGCAGAGAAATCGCCATTGACGGTGACGGCCTCCAGCAGCAGATTGTATCGAATCTGCGTTCTTTTGCCGATGCCGTGGCCTATCCGCCGCACCAGGTCATGATCGGCAACCTCGCCCCTGAAGCCCTTAACTCAATGCAAAGGCCATGGCACCGTCAGCCTGTTCCAAACCCCCGGTCTGAGGGGCCAGGCGGGCGTTTTATCGATGAGGCCACCCTTTATGCCTGGATGGCCCGGGGGGACAGTTCCCGGCTGCTGCGCTTCCATGAATCGCTTCCCCCGGAGATGGAAACCGCCCTGCAAGTTCATGCCAGCGGCGTAAAAACGCAAAGGATCGACAAGGAGACAATGGCCGATGCCGTTCTGCGCGGCGCCGAGCCATTTTACATGGGCGGGGCCGCCGAGCCGGTGGGGGTGATGATGCCTGCTCACGATTCCGACGAGTCCCTGACCGCCCCGGTTTTACTGGAAAATGCCGGCGCCAAGGTGACGGGGGCCCTTGCGCTATCTGATCTGCTGCAAAAATTCAACGGGCAACCCGTGGATCATCTGCTGGGCTGCGGTGAAGAAGCGGTCGGGGACCGCTATCAGCGCGGCGGCGGCAACCTGGCCAAAGCCATGGGGGAGATGATTCCGGGTGAGATCTGCGGCGGCAGCGATGTCAAAT
This sequence comes from uncultured Desulfobacteraceae bacterium, assembly GCA_964575805.1. Classification (GTDB taxonomy): domain Bacteria; phylum Desulfobacterota; class Desulfobacteria; order Desulfobacterales; family Desulfosalsimonadaceae; genus M55B175. Next base: position 16,012 of record CAZNSO010000064.1, on the reverse strand, counting down.
CATTTTGCGCCGGCGCCATTCATGCCATGATCCTGGGCGCCGCTTTAATCGCCAGCGGCATGCACCGCCGCGTGGTCGTGGTGGGCGGCGGGTCCGTTCCCAAACTGGGGATGAAATTCCGCGGGCACCTGCAGGCGGGCTATCCCATCCTGGAAGACATGGTGGTGGGCGTTGCCATTGACATGACGGCCGATGACGGCTTCAGTCCGGTCCTGCGACTGGACCGGTCCGCATTTCACCGGCTGGGCCAGGGCTCGGCCGCGCACCAGATGGCTGAAGCCTTAAGCGCCGGCCCCCTTTATGCGAACCAGCTGAAGCTTTCCGACGTGGACCGCTATGCCGTGGAACTTCACAATCCGGATATCACGGAACCCGCGGGGTCCGGGGATGTCCCCCGCAACAATTACCAGATACTGGCGGCCATCGCTGCCAAAAAGGGCGAAATTCAGCGGGAACAGATGGCCGAATTTGCAGGGGCCCACGGCCTGCCCGGGTTTTCGCCCACCCAGGGCCACATCGCCTCGGCCGTTCCCTACCTGCCGCATGCCATTGCCGGTCTCACCTCAGGGCCGATGCAGCGGGTGCAGTTCGTGGCCAAGGCGAGTCTTTTTCTCGGCCGGATGACCGGCGCCGGTGACGGCGCCAGTCTTTTGATGGAACGCAACCCGGCGTTAACCCATTTATAGAAAAAAGGAGAACGACATGATTGATCTCAAGGGAAAACTGGTTCTGTGCCTCGGCGAGCGTGACGGCATCGCCGCGCCCGCCCTTCAGGCGTGCGTGGAAAGCGCCGGCGCCGAGGTGATCTACACCGAAACCCAGTGCTTTGTCTGAACTTCCGCAGGCGCCATGGACCTGGAAGAGCAGGCCAATATCGCCCGACTCGTTGAATCCGGTCAACGCGACCGGATGGTGGCCATGCTGGGAACGCCGAATCCGGCAAGCACCCGCATGGTGGCAATGACACTTCAGGAGGGCGATCCGAGCTATGCCGGTCCATTGGCAGGGATCCCGTTGGGACTCCCGGTATATCACATTCTGGAAGATCAGGTGAGGCAGGTCATCGATCCCGCTGTATATGAAAGGGAAGTGGGCCCGATGGAATTTGTGTTGGACGGCGCCGCCATCAGCAAGGCCCTGGATGCCGGCAGGTAGCAGGAGGCGGCCATGAGAAAAGCGGAGCAGAAATGATGAATCTTGCCACAGCCCCCGGGGCGCATCCCGGTAGGGAGCATCAGCTTGAATTGTTCAATTACACTGTGCGGGACCTGCGCCTGGGGGAGGAGACGGACTGGGCGGAGGGGGTCTTGACCGTCAATGCCGAGGCGCTCAAAAAACATCTGATTGCGGAAGCCGGTGTCCGCAGGATGGGCATTGCCGTGGCCCGCCCGGGGGAGTCGGTCCGCATCGTGAACATACTGGATGCCATCGAACCCCGCGTCAAGCCCGGCAACGGTCAGATCTTTCCCGGGTTTCTGGGCGCCATGGACGGCACCGTAGGGCGCGGGGTCACCCATGCCCTGAAGGGATGCGCCGTTCTGGTCTGCGGCAGTGTGCCCGGAGAAGTGGCCAGCCAGGTGGTATCCGAGGCCATTGTGGACATGTCCGGTCCCGGTGCCCGATATTCACCGTTTTCCAAGACCCGGAACCTGATCCTGTGGTGCGATTTCTATGATGATCATGACCCGGTCAAACGGGTTTCGGTGGCCCGTTATGCGGGGCTGATGGCCGCCCGCTGGCTGGCCGCGGCCACACTGGAGCACGCTCCCGATGACACCCGGCTCTATGGCGTGCCGGAAAAAAACTCCTCAATAAAAAAGGATGCGCCCCACGTGGTGTATATCTGCCCGGGGATGCTGCTCTCGGACCTGCACCAGACATTTTTGAGCGGCAGCGCCCTGACCTCCACCCCGACGGTGGTGCATCCCACCCAATTAATGGACGGCATACTGGTCAGCGGCAACTATGACATCGGTGCCACGCGCAACCCCACCTATCTCTACCAGCGCTCGCCCATTGTGGAGGAGCTTTTTTCATACCAGGACAAAGGCTTGCTCTCCTTTATGGGCGTCATTGTCACCAAGTGCCTGATCGAAGGATTCGTCGGCAAACAGCGCTCGGCTTACCTGGCCGCCCAGACCGCCAGGCTGCTGGATGCCGACGGGGTGGTCATCTCCATTGAAGAGTGCGGCCATGCCTATGCCGACCTGATGCTGACCTGCCAGGCCTGTGAAGAGATGGGGGTCAAAACCGTTTTGATCATGGCAGAGAGCGCCGGGGCCACGGGGGCAAAGCCGGGTCCCATTGCCTTTGCCGAAGCTGCCGATGCCGTCATATCGGCCGGCAATATGGATGAAGTCGTTTCCCTTCCGGCGGTTGATGCCATTTACGGGGGCCCCTGGTCCTGTGGCCGCTGGATGATTGAGCGCATGGCATTGGAGGCCATGGAAACCCCGCTTGCCAATATTTTTGCCGCCACCAGCCAGATGGGGGCCGGAAAATTAAAAGGAGAAACGCGATGACGCGTGTCATGCACTATATCAACCAGTTTTTCGGCGGCATCGGCGGAGAGGACAAGGCGGAATACCCGCTGACGGTAACTGCCGGAACCGTCGGCCCGGGCCGGCTTCTGGCCGGGAAGCTGGGAGAGGCGGGAACTATTGTCGCCACGATCGTTTGCGGTGATAACACGGCCCAGTACAGCCCGGATCACATCAAGCAGGAAATCGCCGCGCTGCTTGAACAGTACGAGGCCGATATCCTGGTGGCGGGGCCGGCCTTCAGCAGCGGCCGGTATGGACTGGCTTGTGCGGAAGCCGCTGAGGCCGCGCAAATGTTTGGCATTCAGTCAGTTGTGGGCATGCATCCCGAAAATCCGGGAATTGATCTTTGCCCGGCAGATGTTATTATCGTTAAAGCCGGCGAATCGGCCGTTGATATGCCGGATACCATGGAGCACCTCTGCCGGGTGCTGGTGCGCCTGGCAGCCGGTGAGCCGATCGATGCGGAAGCATTGTCCTATTGTATCAAGCGGGATATCCGGTGCAACACCGTTTCCCGTAAAAAGGGCGCCACCCGTGCCGTGGATATGCTGCTGGCTAAAATTGGCGGGAAAAAATTCGACTCAGAACAGCTGCCGCCGCACTTTCCGCGGATCTCGCCGGCGCCGCCCATTAACGTCCCCTTATCCAAAATCGCCCTGGTCAGCACGGGGGGCCTTGTCCCCAAGGGCAACCCGGACCGCCTGGAAGGGTCATCGGCCACCAAGTGGGTGAGCTATTCCATTGCCGGCCGGGCCTCCCTCACACCGGAGGATTTTGAATGCATTCACGGGGGCATCGATGTCACCCACATCAATGCCTACCCCAACCGATTGATTCCGCTGGACATTTGCAGCGAATTCCGCTCCAAGGGCCTGATCGGTGCCCTGGATGATGAATATCATGTAACTGTGGGGAACCTTACGCCTGTGGCCAGGGCCGAACAGTTTGCTGTTGAGCTCACGGCCAGGCTAAGGGAAAAGGAGGTCCACGGCGTCCTGCTGACCTCATCGTGAGGGACCTGCAATCGTTGCGGGGCAACGATGGGCAGGATTATCGAGGAGGCCGGCATTCCGGTGGCCATGATCTCGGCCATCCCCCCGGTACCCGAAATGATGGGGGTGCCGCGGATTATTCCGGGCAGTTCCATTACCTGTGTTCTGGGCAACCCCGACTTCCCCGTCAGCCAGGAGCAGGCGCTTCGCCGGCGTATCGTTTCCAGGGCCCTGGAGGCACTGGAAACTCCGGTATCGGAGACCACCCGCTTCCAGGCGGCCTGAAGCCTGTTTTCAGGTTCTGCGCCGGAAATTCCTGCCTGAAATGCGGAGCAGAACCTGCCGGCATGGGGGCAGCGGCCATGAAAAGGCCGTGCCGCCCCTTCTCTGTTTTTGCAACTTTGCCTTGACTGTGCTAAACTCCCCCAAAAGCGGTTTTTCGATGGCAATGGCAAAAGAAAAGGAGCAGGCGATGAAAAGAGGTATTCTGGTTGCGTGCAGTATCGTATTCTTTTTTTCCACGGCGTTTGCCGGCCCGAACCTCAACCCGGGCAAGTGGGAGATTACCACCAAGAGCGAGATGATCGGGGGGCCGGCCATGAATATGCCGGCCATGACCCATACCCAGTGCCTGAAGGAAGAGAACGCGGTTCCCCGGGCCAAGGCGTCGCCTGATCAGGATTGCCGGGTGACGGACGTGGTCCAGAAGGGCGACACCGTGTCATGGAAAATCATATGCGCCGGTCAGACCGGGGAGATGGAAGGCACAGGCAAGGTGACCTATAGCGGTGACACCATGTCGGGCACCATGAAAATGGAAATCAAAGATGCGGGCATGCAGATCAAAAATACGATCAACGGCCGCCGCATTGGCGATTGCGATTAGCAAGGCGGGAACAATCTGTTTCAGATGCCCGGGGACGCGTCGGCCGGGAGCTTGGCCGCCGGTCCCCGGAAGGAAGCGGGTTCAGCCGGCGTGGGAGACTCCAGCGGAAGCAACGCCCCCGCCGTCACAAGTGATGGTCTCGCCCACGATATAGGCCCCGGCCCTGGAGCTCAGGAATATGGCCAGGCCGGCGATATCCTCCGGTGTGCCCACCCGGCCGCTGGGGTTGGCCCTGCCCACCGCCTCCCAGTCAACTCCGTCGCCTTCTGTTTTGCCCCCAAAGCCGACGCCCGTGCTCAGCATCCAGGTGGGAAAGGGCCCGGGCGCTATGGCATTGACGATAATGCGGTCCTTGATCAGATGCGCCGCAAGTATCCGGGTCAGGTGATGGACCGCTGCTTTTGACGGCCCGTATGAAAAATTCTCAAACGGCGGGGTTAAAAGCCCGTCGATTGAGCCGATGTTGATCACGCGGGCCGGATTCCCGCTTGATGCGGATTTTCGAAGCATGGGCAGCAGTTTCTGGGTGAGAAAAAAAACTCCCTTGACATTGGTATCCATCACCTTGTCCCAACCGGATTCAGGGAATTCCTCGAGTGAGGCCCCCCAGGAAACCCCCGCATTGTTGACAAGTATGTCCAGCCCGCTTTCCCGTTCTCCTATCGATGCCGCCAGACCGGTGATGCCTTCCATGTTCGCCAGATTGGCGGGAAGGGAGATGCACTCGCCGCCAAAGTTCTCACTCAGGCGTTTCGCAGTGGCATCGCATACCTCGCTTTTGCGGGAACTGATATAGACTTTTGCACCGTGGTGTAAAAAACCGGCGGCAATCATTTCCCCGATCCCCCGGGACCCCCCGGTTACCAGGGCAGTTCGGCCTTCGATAGAAAACAGCTTGTCCATGTTAACCGTCATGTGTTTCTCCTTGTCTTTTTTGGGTTGTCGTTGACATATCGGGCTTTGCCGGCAATTTTTTCCCCGTTTGACAGGGCCGGGCAAAACCCGGATGCCGGCTGTTATCCACCAAGCCATCCAATCACATAACCGCCGGTTGTTCAAGCACCTACTGGCCAAAGGCCTGTAGGGGGGCATCCGACTGGAGGGGCAGGGAGGCGAAAAACCCCCGTATTTGCGTGGTGTAAATACGTTTTTTGAGTCTAATTTTTAAGCCGGAAGCAGCAAATGGCGTATTTTTGCAGCAGCCTTTCAAGTTTGTTCTGGCAATCCAGCGCAACTTGATGTAAAAATCCAACAGCCCTGCAAAATGACCGGGGCCCCGGTTTCCGCTGCGGCCGTTTATCGGCGGCAGGGACCGTATCTTGGAATTATTGGAGGCTGTCATTTTCAGGCACATTCAGGAACAAAAAAATTTTTCCCATGGAGGTCGGTATGAAAAAACCTGTCTATTTTTTTATCCTGCTGTTTCTGTTTTTTTCCTATGGGTGCGATACGAATGTGACGGAGCCCGTGGCAGATGACTCCAGTTATGAAGCCGATCTGGAAGAGGCCCGGATGGCCCTTGACAATGGCCGGTATGACAAGGCCATCAATCGGCTGATCAACCATTATGACTTTATCGAGCCTGATCCCGAGGCGGCCCGCATTCTTTCCTCGGCGTATATGGGCAAAGCGGGGGTGGATCTCACCTATATCATCGAGCTTTCGGGAACGGAAGACCAGGACGGCTATGATGTGATAGCCAATGCCCTGACCCCCGGCACCACTTCGGACATGTTCCCCCAGCAGGGTGGGGGGGCCGCCTCTTTTAGCGCATACGCCGCTGCCGTCCCCGGCGCGCGCTTTATTGATCAAACCCGGGTGGCGGATATGCTCGATGCCATCGGGGAGGCCAAGCAATTCCTTCTGGATCTTTCCTTTTATTACCGTGAAAACAACTTGTCCCCTGAAAACGATGATATCGTGAAACTGGGCATGGCCTCGGCCTTCAGTTTTATCATGAAGGTGGCCGAAGCCGTCACGGAGATAACCGGAACCAATGCCCCCATCAACAAACCCGCATATTCCGGTGTTTTCCCGCCGGAAGAGCGCCTTTCCCTCCTGAATTCGCTGGAGGCGTATCTGTCGGATCACCCGGAGATTACGGAAGCATTGGCGGAGGATTTGATCAATGTGCACAACGCCATCGGTGTAATGGTCGCTGAGATCGGCATGGATGAGGATATAACGGAGGATTTTGATCAGTTTTTGCGAGATATCCTCGGGTTGGCGGATTACGTGATGATCACTGAAGAAACCATCCGGGTTTACCTGACTTCAACGCAAATCATGCAGTTTGTCCGGGATGAATTGCTCAATTGATATCCAGTATCCAGGGGGGTGTACATGAAAAAAGCAATTATGATTTTGATGGTTATCGGGCTTTGCCTGCCCGGTTTTGTGTACGGCGATGAATACCCGTTTATTTACAAGGGCATGCGGCCTATGGGAATGGGCGGCGCATTCACGGCTGTTTCAAACGACGCCAATGCGCTTTTTTATAATCCGGCAGGGCTGGCGGATATACAAACCACGCGGGCATCCATCCTGCCCCTTGAACTGGAAATAAGCGACAATACTTTCGATATCTATGACGACGCCAAGGATGTGGACTTTGATGATGATCAGGAAACAGGGGCCTATTTAAGGGATAATATTGGAAAGCGCAGCCATCTGGGCCTCAATATCTTCCCGAACCTTTCAAAGCCCGGCTTTGCCTTTGGGCTGATCAGCGCTTCCAACATCAACTTTGAAGTCAAAGACAGGCAGTACCCGAAAATCGCGGCCGATATCGTCAGTGATCTCGGCGCCGGGGTCGGCCATGCCCGTCCCCTGCTGGAAGAACGGCTCCTCCTTGGGGCGAATTTTAAATATGTTTACCGGAACAACCTGGTCGCGGACTACACCGTACTCGATATTACCGGCGATGATTTTGAAGATACCATCGAAGATGACCTCAAGGACGGCCACGGGGTTTTAGTCGACCTGGGAGCCATTTATAAACTGGACGGCGGCGGGCTCCCGGGAGCGCAGGTGGGCATCAGTATGAACAACGTGATAAGCAAAAATTTTGGCGATGCCCGTGATTTCCATGATCACGTGGATATTGGATTTGCCATAACCCGGCCGGTGTGGGTTACCACGGCCACCTTTGCAGTTGACTATTATGATTTGTTTTCCCAGGTCGGCAAAGACAATGATCTGGCAAAAAGGCTCCGACTGGGCGTGGAGTTTAATTTTCCCCGGATCTTGTCCGTCAGGGGCGGGATTTACCAGGGATATCTGACAGCCGGAATGACGCTTGATGCGAAATTTGCCTGCCTGGATCTGCTGACCTACGCCGAGGAGATCGGGGCGTATGCCGGTCAGCGTTCGGACAGGCGCTACGCGATGCGGCTGTCTTTCGGCTTTTGAAAAAGCTTGTTTTAAACCCTGAGGCCGGAGATTTTCGGTTGATATAAACGGTTTTCAATTTCTTATCACCAAAAACAGAAAAGGAGGGCATTGGATGTTGAAAAAAACGATTATTTTATTTCTTTTTGTCAGTCTGCTTCCCGTATCAAACCTCTGGAGCAAAGAAATCAGCGGTATCACCATGCCGGATAAGCTTTCGGCCGACGGGCAGGAAATGATCCTCAACGGCGCCGGCGTAAGGGAGAAGTTCTTCATGGATATTTACGTGGGCGGCCTTTACCTTCAGGAAAAATCTTCCAACGCCGCGGATATCATAAAAGCCAAGACCCCCATGGCCATCCGGCTCCACATTGTTTCCGGTCTCGTCAGCAGCGAAAAGATGTCCGATGCCACCAGGGAAGGTTTTGAGAAAGCCACCGACAACGACCTTTCAGGCATTGAGGACAAGGTCGACCGTTTTATCGCCCTGTTCAAACAAGAAGAGATCACCAAGAAGGATGTTTTTGAGTTTATTTACCAGCCGGACAGAGGGGTCAAGGTCTATAAAAACGAGAAGCATCTCGATACCTTCGAGGGGTATGATTTTAAAAAGGCGCTCTTTGGCATCTGGCTTTCGGACGACCCTGTCCAGGATAGCCTGAAAGAGGGTATGCTGGGAAAATAACGCTGCACTCTGGCCATCAGGGAATTTAGATGCGGGGCCTGAAAAGGCCCTGTTTCATTTCAATGGATTCCTTGTCTAAGCGATAAACCCCTTGCCCCTCTGTAGCGGGTTTTCCGGCGCGTCCCGGCCGGGTTAAGCATGGCGCACCTTGCCTGCCCCGGGCAGGCCTCTCATCCTATTTGAGGTTTAATTCGACCCGGCTTTCCTTGAATTCTCCGGGTTCCGGGGGTGAAAGGGATTCTGCCTTGCGGATGAACAAGCGTTTTCCGGAAATTCGTTCATCCCTCAGAATAAAGTCTTTAACCTGCTTAACCCGTTCCTGCGTCAGAAGCCACAGTTCGGAATCCGGTATGGATATGCGCTGCCGAATCATCTCCTTCATTTCCCGCTCAGTCAGGCTCGCATCGGAGAGCGGCTTGGCATCTTCAGCCGCGTCGGGCCCGGTGCGCACTTCCGCCTTATAGACCTCTCTGAGGGTTTGGCGGTACGCCTCGCTGCCCGGTTCGACAGCTTCGATTTCGTCTTTTTCCGTCCCCTTTTGCGCCTTCATGGCCTTGGCTTTCGCTGCTCGGATTTTTCGCTCAAGCGCTTGATCAACAAGCGCCTGCCGGTCTTCCTCCCGGCTGACATACCCGGTTAACTCCAGGTTCAGGTTCGGGCGCTCATAGAGCAGTTTCTGCATGGAAGCGAGCTTTTCCCGGCCGGTATCCGTGAGCTCGGCAAGCCCGGCCGGGAATTCGATATAACGAAGCTCCTCGCCGCCGGATACAATGGAGCTCACAAGGGAGAACGGCGAGGTGGCTGCCTTGGTTATAATATTTCTCAAAGACTGCAGCACGATGCCCGTCAGGCTGAACTCCGGGTCATCAAGGCGACCGGAGACCGGCAGATCCAGGTCAATCAATCCTTTCCGGTTTTTAAGCAGCGCAACAGCCAGGCCCACAGGCAGGTTGAGCGCCGTGTCGCTTTCAATGCGCGGCCCCAGTGTGAATTGATCAAGCAGCAACTCGTTTTCCGCCTCCAGTTTTTTGTTTTCCACCTCATAATCCAGGTTCAGGTTGAGCTTGCCCTTCTCAATGGCGCGCCCGATATATTTGCCGGAATAGGCGGAAAAGGGTGCTGTTTCCAGGTTTTGGAGATTAAAGCGCAGATCCAGCAGGGGCGCTTCGAGCAGAGGATTAATCCGGCCGGCAATATCCATGGGCGCATGTTCGTTTACCGCGCCTTTGATGGAAACCCGCGCGCCTTTGAATTCCTCTGTGGAAAGCCCTTTAATGCTTCCCTTCTCAAGGGTGAGCCGGGCGGCATAAGTGGGTTGGATATGGTAGTCGGTAAATAAAAAATTGATATCGGATAGCTTCAACTCGCCTATGGATACCGGAAAGCCCGGGCCTCCCCCCCCGTTGCCGGAGTCTTTCGCCTTCTCCCGGCGCCGGGCCTCACTGACCTCCTTCGGCTTTTTTCCGTAGATATGGTTTAAATTGAGGCTTCCGTCCTTTTCAAGCACCACCTGCTGCTCGAAGCCCGCAACAGAGATTTCCTCTATGTTTGCCCGGGTGGGATTCCAGGACAGATCCATGCCGTTTACGTCAAAAGCCTTCCAGTTTGTTAAATCCCGGCCGGTTTTTTTTTCAACAAGGGCCAGCTCAGAAATACCGGCATTTCCCGCAAACTGCGCGCTTAAGTTCCCTTGCGCAGTCGTGCGGCACCGTGCATTTCCGGACAGGTCCAGACGCCCCTTGGAGAGCAGCAGGTTGAGCGATTGCGGGAAATAAGCCTGCGCCCGGTTCAGTCCCAGATTTTTTACTTCCACCCCGACATCCCCTGCAAGCGGTGCTGTTGCGAATTTTCCGGCCATTGACAGGGAGGCGTCCGGAGGGAGCTTGGCTGAAAAATGGATATCCGCCGGATCCCCTGGCCGGTTGGAAAAATCAGAGACCTTCAGGTCGACAGTCTCCAGGCGCATTTCCAGTGGGCCGGCCTGGGGGCCGAGCTGCGCCTGAGGTGCGGCAAAGTCCCGAAACCGGATGGTTCCGGAATCAAGGTGAAAGTGTTTCAGTTTAAACGAAAAAGGCGAAGGGGCAGGCTCCGCTGCCTGGTCCGGCTCGCTTTTTTTCGCCTGCTCCGGCGCATCCGCGGCGGGCGGGCCGAGCTGCGCCAGGTTCAGTTCACCACCGGCATGCCTTACCAGCGTAATCGTCGGTTCGGTCAAACGAAAGGTGTCCATGCGAATTTTTTTCTGTAGAACTTCGGAGGGCGCCATTTCGATGTGGACCGCGGGGATGGCGAGGATTTCCGTGGAAATGGGATCAACGAGCCTTAAGTCGGAAAAATCCGCGGTCCCGGAAACTTCAAGCCGGCTTTTGCCTTCCGGCTCCTTTGTAAATGCAAGGGCGGCTTTGACATCCAGGCTCCCGTTGGCAACGGAGAATCCCAGCGGAACCGGCGCATAATCAAAATAGGGGGGCAGGGAAATGCCGGAGAGGGAAACATCGATAACTGTTTCCAGGGAGTCGGCAAAAGGCTTGGTGGAGGCATCCACCTGGAGTTGGGTATCATTGAAATTACCGGCAAGCAGCGGTTCGGCAAAGTCGTTGATTTGGGATTTGAAGTTGGAGAGCCTCGGGAGTGAGAAATGGATGTTGGTGAAGTGGTGGGTCTGGTCCATGGGGCCGTCCCGGAATATGAAGGTGCCGCCTGACAAGGAGATATTGGAGAGGGAAAAGCGAAGCGGTGCCTTGTCTTGTTTTTTTTCAGGAGCCGGTTTTGGTTCTTTTTTCCCGGCAGGGATCAGGTCGGAGAAATTAAACGTTTTATCTGAAAGCCTGGCAACCCTTATAAGCGGATTTTCGAGCCGCACCGCCTTGCTGACCAGGGATAACTTGAAAAGCGAGGACCATTGCAGGTTTACAAAAAACCGGTCAAACGCGATGAAGTTTTCTTTCCCGGATTTTTCCCGGACCTCAAGGCCTTCCAATGACAGGGCAAGGGTATACGGGTTAAGGGAGATGTTTTCAATCACCACCGGTCTGTTCAGATGCCCGCTCAACCGGTCAGGCAGAATGGACTCGGCGATCAGTGGAAGGATCAAAAAACCGTTGATGGTATAAAGCACAAGCAGAATGCCGGCAATAAGGGCGCTTTTCTTTTTCCAACCCAAAACGATCTCCCTTCCTTTCAAGCCCCCAAGTGCGTGGGGCTGACTCGCAATGGCGCGACCATGGGAAAAATGGTCATCAGTCCTAAAGAATCTTCCCTGCCGGGATGGGTTCCCCGCCACCCACGCCCGCCGCCGGGGGAACCGCGCCGGATGATGATCACCGCGATACTGACCGCCATGTCCTGCGCTTGCCCTTTGTTCCTGTCCTCATGAGGAACAGCGGATTTCTTAACAGCACCGGGTGATGGTGCATATGGCCCGGCGGATCAGGTGGGCGGGGATGCTTTCATAGGATTTGCCCTTGAATTCGATCGTCCGGCAGCATGTTGCCGAAACCCCGGTTAAATCGCAGCAGGACGGGCACAAGCTCATGCCGGCAGCCGCATTCGGCAGAATATCTTCGAGCGGCCGGCCGTTTATCAGGATCCGGTTGGATTCGGAGATTTGTTCTTCGCTAAGCTTGGTTTCCCTGAACTGGATATCCCAACCCCGCGTCCGGCATTCTTCGGCCAGTTCCGCCGCGACCCGGTGAAGCGCCGCTCCCGTATCGGAACACCGAACGCAGGTGTCCCCTTCCTTGTCAAGGTGTTTCCATTCAATTTCCAGGGTTTTCATGGTTTTTCGCCTTCTATTGCAGCGCGGCGGCGACCGTTTCAAACCCGACACGATCAATCATTTTGCCCATGCGTTCCCCTTTTGAGGCGGTTTCCTTATAATAATCAATCACCCGGGCACATTTTTCAAGCGCCTGTTCATCATTTAATTCAGTGGCCAACTCCTGGGCGATCCGCGGGTTGTTGCCCACGTTCCCGCCAATAACAAGGGTCCAGCCGTTAGGCTTTCCGAACAAGCCTAAATCGCGAACCCAGGATTCCGCGCAGTTGATCTTGCATCCGGATACAGCCATTTTGAATTTCCCCGGAAGCTCCACGCCATGGTAGCGTTTATCCAATTCCATGCCCACGCCCAGGGCATCCTGCTGCCCAAGCTTGCAGAAGGTGGTCCCCGGACAGGCCCGCACGCTGCGCACACAAAGCCCAACGGCAGCTCCGGGTGCCATTCCCAGGTCTTTCCAAACATCGTCGATATCTTCTTCCCTGAGCCCCACCAGGGCAATTCGCGTCGCACCGGTAATTTTCATGGCCTGGGCATTGTATTTTTCCGCGGTGTCGGCGATTTTCCGCAACAGTTCCGGTGTCACCACACCGCAGGGGATATGGGGCGCCACGGCATAGGTTTCCTTGTCTCTCTGGATAATGGCCCCTTTTTCTCCAAGCTTGAGCATGACTCCTCCTTATGGTTTACGATATTTAAATTTGATCCGTATTTCAGTTTATTATAAAAGCTTCAGACACGTTAAACATATAACAGTTTAACCATATACTATTTTTAGGCAACTGCTTAAATGATAAAATTCGGGCGGTTTATTGCGCAGCTTTTTCGGCCGGGGCCCTGCCGTAATCCTGGGCAGCCTTCAACCTCCCCCCGGTTTCAATGACCGCTTCTTTCGGGTCCGTCATGTCCATCTTAAAAACCATTTCCATGGACATATTTTCAATTTCGTAGCCTAAATAAGCTCTCAGGGCCTTCGTAGCCTTTTCTTCAATGCGAAGCTGTGGGCGGACCCGCTTCGCTTGGTATCCCCTACCTGACGATAACGGAAACCCGGCCGGAGTTTATAAAAAAATATTCATCCTTTTCCCCCATTTAGCCTAAATTCCTCCCGGCTTTATTCAGCACCTATTCCGTGTGCATCATCCCATTCCTGTTTTGAAAAATAAATCTCTCCGCCGTTGACTACAACCAGACGCAACGTGGAATGACGCAGACGCTTTTCTGCTGAAACACCGGGAAACGGAGTTGCCCATAACAGCTTATAAAATCTTGGGAAAAATTATTATACTACACAAAAGTCGCCTTGCTTTATGATAACGGATAGCGTGCTTATCGCTAATAACTAGTTGATTTTAACGAATCCAACTGTTATTTGAAATCATGGATCAAAACAATTGGCTCTACTTTTCCGTAACCATTAATAAACGGAGTTGGCCTCATGTGTAAATCAGCCCTCACCTCAGTAATGTCCTTTCTCGTGTCTTTTCTGATCCTTTCGGTCCCTTGCCTTAACGCGGCGCAGTTCACCGCGGATATGCTTCAGGCGCGCGAGGGCCATGCCAGCAGGTTCAAGTTGCATGTCAAGGATGAGCAGTACCGCATGGAGATGCGGCAGGACGGTACCGAATTTATCGTTCTGGTGAACCGCGAAACAGGGATCAGCCGGGTGCTCATGCCCGGTGAGAAAAAATTTATGCAGATGAAAAACACGAGTGCGCGCAGTCAGATGAATAACCCTTTCGAGAGTTTTCGCCACAGCTCAAAAAAATACGAGCGCAAGGAACTGGGGCGGGAAGCGTTCAAGGGCTTTGATTGCAGCAGGGTCCTGGTCGGCTCAGGCGAACAGGACTTGTTTACCGCCTGGATTTCTAAAGAGTTGGAATTTCCCCTGAAGATAATCTTTCATCTGCAGCAGGGCATGGTCGTGGAACTGGAAAATATTCGGCAGGGCCCGGTTGACGCGGGTCTGTTCGATATACCAGAAGATTATTCAAAGATGGAGATGGAAAAGGGGCAAAGAAGGGCTGCCGGATCGGCAGAAAAGGAAACCAAAGACAAGGGGGATGCCGGCAGGAAAAAGGAATTGAGCGCCTCAGAAAAGCGGGTTCTGGATAAGCTGGAAGCGCAGGGCGTAAAAAGAGTAAGCAAAAGGGGAACCGTCGCCACAATCCAATATGACAATCCTGTTTTGCAGGAGCACTTCCCGGAATGGCAATTTTATCGCCTGACCCGGGTAAACCCCAGACGCCCGATAGCTGGCGGAATTTCCTGCAGCGCCGTCAGCCCGGATAATTCCGTGTATATCCTCAAAGACCTCATGAGCAGCGGCAAGCTGGAAGATTCAATGATGCGCATGCTTCACAAAGGGGATATCCGGCTGAAGGATACAGCGGATGTAAGAAAGTTCGCCCGATTAATGGAGGCATTGTATCATACGGGGGCAAACGGTGAAAATATCGTATCCCTGGGGGATAAGGAGTGGGCGATTTATACAGGGACATTCTTTGATTATTATAAGGGGTTTCATGTCCAGGCGGATGCCGATGGGAAGATTGAGGAGCTGAGATATGATTTGAAACTACAGGAAAAGAAAGGGGCAAAGGCTCCAGGCCCGGCAGCGAAAGAAAAAACCAAAGCCCGAAGTCAGGGAAGCTCCCGGGCGGTGAACATCATGTTCATCCTGGACGCTTCCGGCTCCATGTGGGGGGAGGTAGAGGGCAGGGACAAGATAGTCATCGCCAGGGAGGTCATGGCAAAACTGATCCGGGACCTGCCGGATAATACCCGGGCCGGACTGGTGGCTTACGGGCACAGACACAAAGGCGACTGCGCGGACGTTGAGGAACTGGTGCCAATGTCTCCCCTGGACAAAGATGATCTTATACGGATCATTCAGGGGCTGCGTCCCAAGGGCAAGACCCCGATCAGCCATTCGCTCAGGCTCACGGCCGAAAAGCTCAAGGTCCTGGAAGATGAAACCACAATTATTCTGGTCTCAGACGGCAAGGAAAGCTGCGGCGGCGATCCCTGCGCCCTGGCCCTGGAGCTGAAAGAATCGGGCCTGCGCTTTGTTCTGCATGTAATTGGATTTGACGTTGGCCAGGAGGGAAGAAAGCAGCTCGAATGCATGGCCGAGGCGGGCGGCGGCAGGTACTTCACCGCCAATACGGCGGGAGAGTTCGAGGCCGCGGCCCGGGAAGTGGTTCAGGAGACCAGGACCGCAGGTTTTCTTGAAATCATGGCCTTTAGAAATGAGACACCTGTAAGGGCCCGGGTGGAAGTCTTTAAGCAGGATACCGGGCAAAGGGTAAAAAACGTCAATACCGCCAGGGATGAAAAAAAGCCAGCGGTCATCCGGTTGAAGCCCGGAACATACAGGCTTGTATTCACGGACGAAGGACTCCCGGGCAATCCAAGCCGCAGTTTCTCCGATGTCAAAATCGAGCTGGATCAAACCGTGAGCAGAAACGCCCGGTTCGAGGCCGGGATTCTGGAACTGAGCGCTGTAAAAGCGGAAAAGCGCATTCATGCCCATGCCAGGCTGTATAAGCAGGACGAACCGGCTGCCTCCGGCTGGCTGGAAGAAGGCAAAAGCAGGACATTCAGCCTTCTGCCCGGAGTTTATCGGGTGGACGTCACTGACAAGTCCATCCCGGAAGAGCCGGTGGTGACCCTCAAGGACGTTGAAATCAAATCCGGTCAGCGCATAAGCCGGCAGGCCGATTTTTCCCGGGAAGGGGA
>CAZNSO010000063.1:0-17410 GCA_964575805.1 uncultured Desulfobacteraceae bacterium | reverse complement strand
GTCCGCCTATCCATAAGAAGCGTGTCCGCCAACAGGAAATGCCGCTTGGCCCTTATGAAAAGCCTTGCATCTTGCTCCTTATAACGATAATGTAACCAATTTACGATCAAGTCATCTGTTCACACATATTCAAAGGCAATCTGCAAGCAAAAGGCGAGGGAATTTATATGATCAGGGCCGGAGTCATCGGGGCGAACGGGTATGCAGGGGCCGAACTGGTGCGCATTCTTGCCGGCCACCCGGAGGTCAGCCTTACGGTGTTGACTTCAAGGAGCTGCGCGGGGATGGCTTTTGACCAGATTTATCCCGCCATGGCCGGCTGGGTGGACATGGTCTGTGAAGCCTTTGATTATGATTCGGTCTGCGATCGCACGGACGTGGTGTTTACCGCGCTGCCCCACCAGCTGCCCATGGAAATCGTCCCCGAGCTGGTCCGCCGCGGGAAAAAGGTGGTGGACCTTTCTGCGGATTTCCGGTTCTCGGACCCGGAGCGCTATGAATCCGCATACCAGCCCCATACCGCCAGCGAGCTCCTTAAACAATCGGTTTACGGGCTCTGCGAGGTCAATGCCGAGAAAATCAAAAAAGCCGTGCTTGTCGGCAACCCGGGCTGTTATCCCACCAGCGTGCTTCTGCCCCTGGTGCCGCTCGTGCAGCATGGCGCTGTTGAACTGGACTCCATCATTGCCGATGCCAAATCCGGCGTCAGCGGCGCCGGCCGGTCGCTGTCGCTGACCACGCATTTCTGCGAGGTCAACGAAACCTTCAAGCCTTATAAAGTGGAGGGCCACCGGCATAAGCCGGAAATGGACGAGGTCCTCTCCCGTGCCGCCGGCCGCAGCGTGGACATCACTTTTGTCCCTCATTTGATGCCCCTTATCCGCGGCATGGAGACCACCATTTATGCCAAACTGGCCAAACCGCTCGGCTACACGGATATTCACAACAAGATCGTGGATTATTACTCGGAATTCAAATTCATCCGCGTGCTGGACAGGGGGAAATTCCCCGACACCCGCTGCGTTCGGGGGACCAATTACTGTGATATCGGTTTTGTCGTGGACAAGGCCAAGGGTCGGCTGATTATCATGTCGGTAATCGACAACCTGGTCAAGGGGGCAGCCGGCCAGGCGGTGCAGAATATGAACCTGATGCTCGGGCTCGAGGAGACAGCGGGGCTCAACACCCCGCCTTTTCCGGTCTAAGAAAGGGCAGCCGGAGAAAACGCCCGGCTTATGGCTCGGGCTTTCCTGAAATCAAGCCTGGCTACGCCAGAGGAAACGAGGGTGCCATGAGGATTCGCCAACTGTCCATTTTTATGGAAAACCGCTCCGGCCGGCTGGCCAAGATCACCACCGCCATCGGTCATGCCGGCGTGAACATCCGCGCCATGTCGCTGGCGGACACGTCGGATTTCGGTATTCTGCGCCTGATCGTGACGGACACGGACAAGGCGCGCCAGGCTTTGAAAGATCAGGGATTCACCGTGAAGGTCTCGGATGTCATTGCTGTTGCGATCCCCGATGTTCCGGGCGCCCTGGGCAATCTGCTGAGCATCATTGAGCGCGAAGGCCTGAATGTCGAGTACATGTACGTGGTTGTGGAGAAGAAAATGGATGAGGCCATCCTTATTTTCCGCTTCGACGACCTGGACAAGGCCGCCGCCGTTCTTATGGACAACGATATCCGTATAGTTGATGAAGGCAAGTTGATGCGTGTTTAGGTGAAGGTTTGAGGCTGCAGGCCGGGTCGCCCGAGCCGGGGACCGGCGTGCATGCAAAATCCACAACAAGAGCAAACAGGGAGGGGTGTTTTGAAAAAGCTTATTTTTTCGGTATTCCTGGCGAGTCTTTTTGTTTTTCCCGCCACAGCCGTTTATGCCGAGCCGGAGCCGTACCACATCGGCTGTGCACTGGCGGTCACCGGCAGTGCCTCCTGGCTGGGAGAGCCGGAGCGCAATACCGCCCAGATGGTGGCTGATGAAATCAATGCCAATGGCGGGATCAACGGTCATAAAATTGTGCTGCACATCGAAGATACCCAGGGGAAAAACACCCGGGCTGTCAATGCGGTGAAAAAGCTGATAAAAAAAGACAAGGTGTGTGCCATTATCGGCCCCTCCAGAAGCGGGACCTCGCTTGCCGCCATCCCGGTTGTGGAAAAGGCGGGGGTGCCCATGCTTTCCCTGGCTGCCGCGGCAAAAATCACCAACCCGCCGGAAGAGCGGCGCTGGACTTTTAAAATGGGCCAGAACGACAGTGACGCCGTTCGCAAAATTTACGACCACATAACCGCCCGGGGCTTTTCCAAGGTGGGCATCATGACCGGAACCACGGGATTCGGGGCGGCCGGGCGGGAGCAGCTCAAGGAGCTGGCCGAAGGCTACGGCATAGAGATCGCGGCTGACGAAACCTACGACCCCGGCGCGACCGACATGACCGCTCAATTGATGCGGATACGCAAATCCGGGGCCCAGGCGATTATCAACTGGTCCATTGTGCCGGCCCAGTCCATCGTGCCTAGAAATATCCGGCAGCTGCAGATTGATCTGCCGCTTTACCAGAGCCATGGATTTGCCAACATCAAGTACGCGGAAGCCGCCGGCGACGCGGCGGAGGGGGCGATTTTCCCCGCCGGCCGGATCATGGCGGCAGAAAGCGTACCGGAGGATCACCCGCAAAAAGAGATCCTGATGACCTACAAGAACGCCTATGAGTCGAAATTCAATGAGCATGTCAGCACCTTCGGCGGCCATGCCTACGATGCCATGCTCCTGCTTGCCAAGGTCATGGAGAAAGTCGGCGATGATCCCGCCGCGATCCGGGACGAACTGGAGAAAACGCGGTTTGTGGGGATCGACGGCATTTTTGAGTTCTCCCCGACAGATCACTGCGGACTCGACAAGAGCGCGTTTGAGATGTTGACGGTGAAGGACGGCAAATTTGTCGTGCTGGAAGACTGATCCGGGGTTGCCGAAGCTTTCCGGACGACCGGGAACAATGACGGGCAGGCGCTTCGCCCGCCCGCCGTTTTAATGCCCCGGGGCCTTCGGGCGCCGGGGCCCTTACCTGACGGGGACAGATCGCCGATCTGCCCCCGCTTTGCAATCATGGGATGAATACCCGATGAGCCAGGTCAGCGGATTGACCGATATCATTCAGTACATGGTGATGGGCGTGCAGCGCGGGGCCATCTATGCCATGGTGGCCATGGGCTTTAACATTATCTACAATGCCACCGGCATCATCAATTTCGCCCAGGGCGAGTTCGTCGTCCTGGGCGGCCTGCTGATGGTCACCCTGACAATGGGGATGGGCCTGTCCATTGTGTTCGCCTTTATTCTCACGGTCATTGCCGTCACCGCCGTGGGCATTCTCATGGAGCGCCTGACCATCAATCCCGTCCGCGAGCCTTCGGTTTTGAGGTTGATCATCATCACCATTGCGGTTTCCATTCTGCTCAAGGGGGCCGCCATGTGCATATGGGGCAAGGGCTCCCATTACATGGACCACTTCACGCAAGCCCCGCCCATCGAGTTCATGGGGGCCTTCATCCTTCCCCAGACCCTTTGGGTGGTGGGCATCCTTCTGCTGGTGGTCCTTTTTCTCGTGGTGTTTTTCAATTACACCATGATCGGCAAATGCATCCGGGCCTGCGCCATTAACCGGGATGCGGCACGGCTGGCCGGCATCAACGACCGGAAGATGGTCATGCTCTCCTTTGCCCTGTCTGCGGGCATCGGCGCGATTGCCGGCATTATTATCACCCCGATTATCCAGATGGATTACGGCCGGGGGGCGCTGCTGGGGCTCAAGGGCTTCGGCGTGGCCGTGCTGGGAGGGCTCGGAAACAGCATGGGCGCGGTTGTGGGCGGCCTTTTACTGGGGATTTTGGAGGCTTTGGGAGCGGGCTATATTTCTTCGCACTACATGGATGCCATGGCGCTGATGATTCTGCTGATCGTTCTTTTTATTCGGCCCAGCGGGATTTTCGGCAGTTCCGAGGCCATGCGCCTGAAAGAGTTCTGATATGCAGGGACGCGACATCACCGGGCTCATGGCGCTGGCTTTGTGCATCGCGCTGCTGCCGGTGTTCATCACCAACGATTATTACCTGGGCGTGCTCATTTTTACGGCCTTTAACTGCCTGGCCTGCACCGGGCTCTGCCTGCTGATGGGCTATGCCGGCCAGATATCGATCGGCCACGGGGCCTTTGTCGCCATCGGGGCTTACGCAGCCGGCCTTTTTACCGTCAAGATGGGCTGGTCCCCCTGGAACGCCATGCTGGCAGGCGCTGCCATTACTGCCGTGGTCTCGGCTGCCGTCGGCATCCCCACCCTTCGGCTGAAAGGGCATTACCTGGCCATGGCCACCCTGGGGTTTGCCTCCATTGTCCACATACTGGCTGTTGCCACCGTGGAGGTCACCGGCGGCCCTTCCGGGCTGCTCAATATCCCCCGGATTTCCGTTTTCGGGATCGCCCTGGACTCGGATGTCCGCTTTTTTTATTTCAGCTGGGCGGTCGTGGTGATCGGGCTCTACATGGCCTTTAACCTGGTCAATTCCAGGATGGGCCGGGGGCTTCGGGCGCTCCACGGCAGCGAGGACGCCGCGGCCTCGCTGGGTGTCAACATCACGGTTAACAAGATCCAGGTTTTTGTGTTGAGCGCGGTTTACGCGTCGGTTTCCGGAAGCCTGTATGCCTATTACGTCAACTATATCGACCCCGGGCCTTTTGACGTCATGCATTCCGTGCTGCTGGTGACCATGGTGGCGGTCGGCGGCATGCACAAGCTTTGGGGCGCTTTTACCGGGGCGGTGCTGCTGTCATTGCTGCCCGAGTTTCTCTCTTTTGCCACCGGATATCTCGAGGCCCTTGGTATCGCCTACAAACCCGACTACGATATTCTCGTGTACGGCGGCAT
This sequence comes from uncultured Desulfobacteraceae bacterium, assembly GCA_964575805.1. Lineage (GTDB taxonomy): Bacteria > Desulfobacterota > Desulfobacteria > Desulfobacterales > Desulfosalsimonadaceae > M55B175. Next base: position 12,485 of record CAZNSO010000063.1, on the reverse strand, counting down.
TCTGTTGTTCATCATGCTGTTTCTGCCCGAGGGGGTCTTTGACGGACTGGGCAGCGCGGTGCGTTACGGCAAACGCTTCATCCACCGGTGATATGATGCAGATGCAGGCGGCTGAACCCATCCTCGAACTGGACAATATCCGCAAGGTTTTCGGCGGCGTGGTGGCTGTCGACAGCTTGAGCGTGACTGTTGAAACAGGCAGCGTCACTTCTGTGATCGGGCCCAACGGCGCCGGCAAGACAACTGTTTTCAACATGATCACCGGTTTTCTGCCGCCCACCGCCGGGCGTATCTCCTGCTCCGGAAAGGTGCTCAACCGGCTCCGGCCCCACGATATCGCCGCCTTCGGAGTGGCGCGGACATTTCAGAACGTGCGGCTTTTCCCCCAGATGAGCGTTTTGGAAAATGTCATGGTTGGCCGCCATTTGCGCTCCCGAACGGGTATGCTGGTATCGGCTCTTCTGCCGCCGGGCCTGCGGGCAGAGGAGAAGCGAATCCGGCGGGATGCCGTTAAATGGCTTGAATTCGTGGGGCTTTCCGCCCAATCGGAGGCCACGGCCGGCAGCCTTCCCCTGGGAAGTCAGCGGATGCTCGAGGTCGCCCGGGCGCTTGCCCTGGAACCGCGTCTGCTGCTTCTGGATGAGCCGGCGGCCGGCCTGAACAGCCGGGAGACCATCGCCATGGGGGAGTTGATCGAAAAAATTCGCCGGCAGCAGATTACGGTGGTGCTTGTGGAGCACGACATGGAGCTGGTGATGGACATCTCCGACCGGGTGCTGGTGATTAATTTCGGCAGGCTCATCGGCGACGGCACGCCGGAGGCCGTGCAGGAAGACCCGGATGTGATCGCGGCTTACCTCGGGGAGTGATGTCGGGGTGTTCCACAAATTTGAACAAAACATATAACAGTTGAAACGCTCCGTTTAGGATTGAAAATGCTTCGCCTGGTGAATGTTAACAGCTATTACGGCCTTGTGCGTGTTTTGAAAAATATTTCCATCCACGTCAACGAAGGCGAAATCGTCTCCATGCTGGGTGCCAACGGAGCGGGCAAGACCACCACCCTGCGGACCATCAGCGGCCTGCACCCGCTGCGCTCCGGCCGGATTTATTTCAACGGTCATGAAATCACGCAAATGGGCCCGGGGAAAATGGTGGAAATGGGCCTGGCCCACGTTCCCGAGGGCCGCCAGATTTTTCAGCCCCTGTCGGTTTATGAGAACCTTGAAGTCGGCGGGCATCTCATATATAAACTGTATGGGAAAAAAGCATTAAAGACCGATATTGAGGCCATATTCAACTTGTTTCCCATTTTGAAGCAGCGCCAAAGTCAATATGCGGGCACCCTTTCCGGCGGTGAGCAGCAGATGCTGGCGATTGCCATGGCCTTGATGGCAAGGCCGCGCCTCCTGCTATTGGATGAGCCGTCCATGGGGCTGGCCCCCATGATTGTAAAAGACATCTTTCAGCTGATCGCCCGGCTCCAGGCCGAGCGGAAGCTTACCGTGCTTTTGATCGAGCAGAATGCCCGGGCGGCGTTGAGGATTGCCGATCGGGGATATGTGATGGAAACCGGCCGGATCGTACTGGAGGAAGCCGCTGATGAACTGCTTGCCAACCAGGAGGTCAAGCGGGCCTATTTGGGCAGGGAGCAGCGCGAAATATGGGAATAAACGCCTGGTGGCGGCGGGTTCGGAACCGAGCGCCGGCCATCCGGAAAAACAACTGATGCGACGACGATGTATCAAGCCCTGATTGGATAAAGCCTATGGCCTACTGGGATGAGCGTGTGGAATGTATGGACCGGGGGGAGATCGCGCAGGTGCAGCTGGAAAACCTGCAGGCCACCCTGAACCGGGTCTATAAAAATGTCCGGCATTACCGGAAAATTTTTCGGGAAGTCGATTTCATGCCGGAAGACCTCCAGTCCATCGAAGACATTCGGAAGCTTCCGTTTATCACCCGCCGGGATTTGAGCCGCAATTATCCTTATGATATGTTTGCGGTGCCGCTGCGCGAGGTGGTGCGCCTGCATACCGCTTCCTTCAATTTTGATGATCCGGTGGTCATCGGGTTTACCGAGAATGATCTCCGCAACTGGGCCGAGCTCATGGCCCGGAATTTTACCGCTGTCGGGGTGGGAAAGGATGATGTCGTCCAGATCGCCCTTACCTTCGGGATTATTACCGGCCCCTTCGGCGTCCAGGTCGGCGCGGAGAAAATCGGCGCCTCGGTGATCCCCATCTCCGCGGGCCGGCTTTACCAGCAGGTCAAGATCATGCGGGATTTTCGAACAACCACCCTGGTTTCCACCCCCACCGTGGCGCTGGCGCTCAGCCGGGCCATGGCGGAGATGAACGTGGATGCCCACAGCCTGGCCATCAGGCGCGGCATTTTCGGCTCCGAGCCCTGGTCCGAGTCCGCGCGCGATGACCTCGAGATGCGGCTGCATCTGACAGCAACCGACACCTACGGCCTCACTGAAATTTTCGGCCCCGGCGTGGCCTGGGAGTGCCAGGAAAAAAACGGTCTCCATATCGCTGAAGACCACTTTATTCCAGAGATCATTGATCCGGAAACCCTTGAGCCGCTTCCCCCCGGCCAGGAAGGCGAGCTGGTGCTGACAACCATCGCCAAAGAGGCTTTTCCGCTGATTCGGCTGCGAACAGGGGACCTGACGCGGCTCGATTATTCGCCGTGCGCCTGCGGGCGCACGCATTGCCGTATTGCCCGGATTTTTAAACGCTCCGACGAGGTCATCGTGGTCAAGGGGACCAGCATTGCGCCGGAGCAGGTGGGCCAGGCCATTGCCCGTGTCAGCGGCGGCCAGCCCAGCTTTCAGCTGGTTATCAGCCGGGAGGCGGATGCGGACCAGCTGCTGGTAATGGTGGAAATATCGGATATTAATTTTTTCGACGAAATGAAAAAGCAGCGGCGCTTTGTCGAGCGGCTTCACAGGGAGATATCCGAGACCCTGGGATGGGAAGTGGCGGTCCGGCTCGTTGAACCCGGCACCTTTGATCCGCGCAGGCGGGTGCGCGATGAGCGCCAGTTCATGTAGTTGCGGTATTGCCGGTTATTGCCTGAGAGAGACCGGCAATCGGATCTTTGTTCTTAAGTTTAAATTTTTTTGAAAGGAGAGAGAAAATGACAGCAAAACTGATTAAAGGCACCGACATCCGGGAGGAGATTTTAGAGGAAGTCGGCAAAGAGGTCGGTGAGATCAAGGAAAAACACGGCCAGGTGCCCGGCCTGGTGACCATCCTGGTGGGCGAGAACCCGGCATCCGTCTCTTACGTGACCTTGAAGGTCAAAACAGCCGACCGCCTGGGGTTCAAAGAAGTCCAGGACAACCAGCCGGAAGATATCTCCGAGGCCGACCTGCTGGCCCTGATTGACAAGTACAACAAGGATGACAGCATCCACGGCATCCTGGTGCAGCTGCCGCTGCCCAAGCATGTGGATGAGAAAAAGATTTTGAATGCCATCGATCCGGACAAGGACGTGGACGGCTTTCATCCGGTCAATGTCGGGCGCCTGATGATCGGCGGTTCAGAAGTCAAGTTCCCGCCGTGCACACCGGCCGGCATCCAGGAGATGATCATTCGCGCCGGCGTGGAAACCAGCGGCGCCGAAGTGGTCGTGGTGGGCCGCTCCAACATTGTCGGCAAACCGATCGCCAACATGATGGTCCAGAAGGGGGAGGGCGCCAATTCAACGGTTACTATAGTGCACACCCGCACCAAGGACCTGGAAGGCCACTGCAAACGGGCGGATATCCTTATCGTGGCAGCCGGCGTGCCCGGCCTGGTCAAGCCCGAGTGGATCAAGCCCGGCGCCTGCGTTATTGACGTTGGCGTCAACCGGGTGGGCGAGAAGGTCAGCGAAAAGACGGGAAAAACCGTGGCCATCCTGCGCGGGGATGTGGATTTCGACGCAGCCAAGGAAATTGCGGGCTCCATCACGCCGGTCCCCGGCGGCGTGGGCCCCATGACCATTACCATGCTTATGCGCAACACCTTGAATTCCTTGAAATTCAAATTGGGGCTGATGTAGCGGAAGCCCGAATATGCTTGACCGCAAAAAAACCATGCCTTCCCGGCATGGTTTTTTTGCGCCTCCCGGGTTCTCAACCGCGCCCTACTTGACATTTCCCCTTTTATGAAGATATTATGGTAATTCGCAAGAGGGGACTTGTCCATCATCTCTTGGCCTGCCTGTGGTTTTTCATCATCTCCTGTCAGCGTGGGGATTCGAAAAAAGCCGTTTTTTTAATGGCTGAGAAAATCTTATGCGAAATGATGGTGCCCGGAGACTGCCGGGCCCCCGCCCTTTGCGGGACAGCCGTGCCATGCGCGCCGGCTGGGTTTATAACCCCCCTTATGGCCAGGGCCGGGGGTATTTTTCGAGTTCCAATGCAAAGTGAGGATAAACAGACATATGAATCTGGCAGCTGCAAATAAATTTCTGTTAAAGCTGTTTGGCAGTAAAAATGAACGGATCCTGCGGCGGTATTACCCGCTCGTGGATCAAATCAATGAATGGGAGCCGCGCATCCAGGCTTTGAGCGATGCGGAACTGGCAGAGCAGACGGTGCGGTTCCGGGAGCGCTACGCATCCGGTGAAACCCTGGATGAGCTTTTGCCCGAGGCCTTTGCCACGGTTCGCGAGGGCTGCTGGCGAACCCTTGGCATGCGGCATTTTGACGTTCAGATGATCGGCGGCATTGTGCTGCATGAAGGTTCCATCGCGGAAATGAAAACCGGTGAGGGCAAAACCCTGGTTGCCCCCCTGGCTGCCTATTTGAATGCCATTACCGGCAAAGGCGTGCATATCATCACGGTCAACGACTACCTGGCCCACCGGGACGCCAAATGGATGGGCCAGATCTACACTTTCCTGGGCCTGTCCGTCGGCGCCATTGTTCACGGGATGGATGACCAGCAGCGCAAGGCCTCCTATAACTGCGACATCATATACGGCACCAACAATGAGTTCGGCTTCGACTACCTGCGCGACAACATGAAATTTGACGCGGACAGCCTGGTGCAGCGCGAACTCCACTTTGCCATCGTGGACGAGGTGGACAGCATTTTAATCGACGAGGCCCGAACCCCCCTGATCATATCCGGGCCGGCCGAGAAGTCAACGCAGCTGTATTACCAGGTCAACAGCATCATCCCCTCGCTCGAGGCCGAGACCGACTACACCGTGGATGAAAAAGCCAAATCCGCCGTGCTGACAGAAGATGGGGTGGCCAAGGCGGAGCAGCTGTTAAACGTTGACAACCTCTATGACTCCAAGAACATCGATCTGCTCCATCACGTCAACCAGGCGCTGAAGGCGCACACCCTGTTCAAGCGCGATGTCGACTACATCGTCAAGGACGGCGAGGTCATCATTGTTGACGAGTTTACCGGCCGGCTCATGCCCGGCCGCCGGTTCAGCGAGGGGCTGCACCAGGCGCTCGAGGCCAAGGAAAAAGTGAAGATCGAAAATGAGAACCAGACCCTGGCCACCATTACGTTCCAGAATTTTTTCCGGATGTATGACAAACTCAGCGGCATGACCGGAACGGCCGACACCGAGGCCGCTGAGTTCAAGAAAATCTACAACCTGGATGTGGTGGTCATTCCCACCAATGAACCCATGATCCGGGAGGATTATTCGGACATGATCTACCGCACCAAGCGGGAAAAATATGAAGCCGTGCTCGATGAAATCGTTGAACTGCACCGGCGGGGGCAGCCCGTTCTGGTGGGCACGGTTTCCATCGATGTCTCCGAGGAGTTGAGCAGGCGTCTGAAAAAGCGCGGGGTGCCGCACAATGTATTGAATGCCAAGAACCACGAGGCGGAGGCCGAGATTATCGCCAACGCCGGGCAGAAACATTCGGTGACCATATCCACCAACATGGCCGGCCGCGGCACCGACATCGTCCTGGGCGAGGGTGTCACCGAACTGGGCGGCCTCCACATCCTGGGCACCGAACGCCATGAAAGCCGCCGGATTGACAATCAGCTGCGGGGCCGGTCCGGCCGCCAGGGCGATCCCGGGTCTTCGCGCTTTTACCTCTCCCTTGAGGATGATCTGCTCCGAATTTTCGGGGGCGAGCGGATATCCGGCTTTATGAACCGCCTTGGCATGGAGGAGGGCGAGCCCATCGAGCACAAGATGATCTCCAGGGCCATCGAAAACGCCCAGAACAAGGTGGAAGGACACAATTTCGAGATCCGCAAGCAGCTGTTGGAATTCGATGATGTCATGAACCAGCAGCGGGAGATGATATATCAGCACCGTCAGCAGGCACTTGGCAAGGAAAGCCTGCGCCCGGTGATCGAGGAAATGATAGGGGAGAAGGCCGAGGAGATTGTCGAGCGGTATACGGATGACAAGACGCCGGTTTTCCAGTGGGATCTCAAGGGGCTCCGGGATGCGGTATTTGAACAGTTCAACTTCAGGCTCGATATTGATGAGCAGTCCCTGGAAGGCCTGAAGCCGGAACAGCTCGCCGACTGGATTCAGGATGCCGCCCTGAAGCTTTACGAAGACAAGCAAAACACCATCGGCAGGGAGGATTTCCGCGAAATCGAGCGCATCGTCATGCTCCAGACAGTGGACAACCTCTGGAAGGATCACCTCCTGTCCATGGATCATTTGAAAGAGGGGATCGGGCTTCGCGGCTATGCCCAGCAGAACCCCCTGATGGTGTACAAGAAAGAAGCCTATGAGATGTTCCAGGACCTGATTTCCCGGATCAAGGAGGAAACGCTCAAGATCCTGTATCGCATCCAGATCAGCGAGCCCAGCCGGGTGGATGAAATCGCCCGGCCCAATGAGCAGGAGATGACCCTTTCACACGGCGACGGGAGCCAGACCAAAAAGCAGCCGGTCAAGCGCAGCAGCGAGAAGGTCGGCAGAAACGACCCCTGCCCCTGCGGCAGCGGGAAAAAATACAAGAAATGCTGCGGCCAATAGGGCCCGTTCGGTGGAGAGATTAAAGAGTCTTGAATTCCTGACCGATTGAATTATAATATATACAGTATAGATGACAGATGACCGTTTTTATATGTTTATTTTTTTACCCGAACCCTTTATTCAGGATATTTTGTCGCCGGGAGGGCATTTATGAACGGGGACAGCCCGGAGACAGAAGAGCAGGTTGTATCAAAGACCGAACAGGAGGTCGAGGAGCCGCCCATGTACCGGGTGCTCCTTCACAACGATGATTATACCACGATGGAGTTTGTTGTGGAGCTTCTGATGCACATTTTCAAGAAGTCCATTGAAGAAGCCACCCGTATCATGCTCAATGTCCATCGAAATGGTAAAGGGGTCTGCGGCGTTTATACATACGAAGTGGCGGAAACCAAAGTGGCCATGGTTCACGAGCTGGCCAGGGAGCGCGGGTTTCCGCTGAAAAGCACGATGGAGAAGGTGTAGCCGAAATGATCAGCAAAGGTCTTAGCGCAATATTGAGTTATGCAGTCAAGGAAGCCCGCAAGAGGCGGCACGAGTATGTTTGTGTCGAGCATATCCTCTATGCCATTGTCCATGACAGTGGGGGCATTGAAATTATAGAAACCTGCGGGGGCAGCGTGGAAAACATCCAGAATGAACTGGAGCGGTTTTTCAGTGAAAAAATGGAGGAAGTCCCCCCGGACCAGGAGTACGTGCTCCAGCAGACCATGCGTTTCCAGCGCGTGATTCAGCGGGCGGTCAACCATGCCCGTTCCGCCGAAAAGGATTCGGTGTATATCGGCGACATCCTCGCGTCCATGCTGGAAGAAAAAAATTCCCACGCAGCCTATTTCATGGCTGCTGAAGGGATCACCCGCCTGGACGTGTTGAACGTGATCTCGCATGACAACCAGGGCGAACCTTTCAAGGAAGAACCCAATGGCGGCGTGGTCACCGAGAAAAAGAGCAAGAAGAAAACCGATCCGCTTGAGATGTTTACCACCGACCTGGTGGACCGTGCCATCAGGGGCCGGCTGGACCCCCTGATCGGCCGGGAGGTCGAGATGGACCGGATCATCCAGGTACTCTGCCGGCGGAGGAAAAACAACCCGGTGTTCGTGGGCGACCCCGGCGTGGGAAAAACGGCCATGGCCGAAGGGCTGGCCCAGCGCATTGCCAGCGGGGATATACCGGACATTTTAAGCGACGCCCGGATTTATTCGCTGGACCTGGGGGCATTGCTTGCCGGCACCAAGTACCGCGGGGATTTCGAGCAGCGCCTGAAATCGGTTATCGCCTCGCTGCAGAAGAAAAGCAACGCCATCCTGTTTATCGACGAGATTCACACCATTGTGGGCGCAGGCGCCACCAGCAGCGGTTCCATGGATGCCTCCAACATCCTCAAGCCCTCGCTTGTCACCGGGGAACTGCGCTGTATCGGCTCCACCACGTATGAGGAGTTCAAAAACTTCTTTGAAAAGGACCGGGCATTTTCCCGCCGGTTTGAGAAGATTGAAATTGCCGAGCCCTCAACAGCGGACTCGTTTAAGATTTTAAAAGGGCTCAAGTCTTATTACGAGGATCACCATGAAATCGAATATACGGAAAAAGCCCTGAAATCGGCGGCCGAATTGTCCGCCAAGTATATCAACGAGCGCTTTCTGCCGGACAAGGCCATTGACGTCATTGACGAGGCCGGCGTTCTGCTGCGCCTGACCGGCGGGTCCCGGCGCAAGCGGGTGCAGCCCTCTGATGTGGAAAAGGTGGTCTCCAAGATGGCCCGGATACCCACCGAAAGCGTGAGTTCCTCGGACCGGACCAGCCTGGAGCATTTGGGCGAGCGGCTGAAGGGCAAGATATTCGGCCAGGATGCGGCGATCCAATCCCTGGTCACCGCCATCAAGCGCTCCCGTGCCGGCCTGGCCGCACCGGAGCGGCCCATCGGGTCCTTTCTTTTTACCGGCCCCACCGGGGTGGGAAAAACAGAGGTGGCGCGCCAGATTTCCTATCAGATGGGCATTCATTTCATGCGCTTTGATATGAGCGAATACATGGAAAAGCATGCCGTTGCGCGGCTCATCGGGGCTCCGCCGGGCTATATCGGCTTTGACCAGGGCGGCCTGCTCACCGACCAGATTCGCAAAAATCCCCACAGCGTCCTGCTGCTGGATGAAATCGAGAAGGCGCACATGGATATGTACAATATCCTGCTGCAGGTCATGGATCATGCCGCGTTGACGGACAACAACGGCAAAACCGCGGATTTCCGGAACGTGATTGTGATTATGACCTCAAATGCCGGGGCTCGCGAAATGGTTTCCACGTCCATCGGTTTCGGCTCCGATGCCCGGACCGATCCGGCGAGCAAGGGCAAACGCGCCATTGAACAGTTTTTCAGCCCGGAATTCAGAAACCGCCTGGATGATATCATTACCTTCAACGCGCTGGATCTGGACATCATGATCCGGGTGGTGGACAAGTTTGTCGAAGAAATGCAGCCGCAGCTCCAGGCCAAAAAGGTCACCCTCCGGCTTTCGGACCCCGCCCGGCGCTGGCTGGCCAAAAAGGGTTATGATCCCCACTTTGGCGCCCGGCCGCTGGACCGGGTCATGCAGAAAGAGATCAAGGATGTGCTGACCGACCAGATCCTTTTCGGCAAGCTGAGCAAAGGCGGGCACGTCTATGTCAAGGTAAAAGACGACCGGCTGATGTTTACCTATTCATAGATTATGCCGATTTTTCGCCTGTCAGGTAAGGTGTCATTTCCGCCCCCCCATTTTGCCGGCCCGGAAGGTCTGCTGGCGGTGGGGGGGGATTTGAGCACCGAGCGGCTGCTGCTGGCCTATCGAATGGGGATTTTCCCCTGGTTCTCCGATAATGACCCCATCCTCTGGTGGTCTCCGGATCCCCGCCTGGTTCTTTATCCCTCAGAGGTTTATGTCAGCAAGCGGCTGAAGCGTAAAATGCGCCAGGGCGTGTTCCATGTGAGCGCCGATACCGCCTTTGACCGGGTTATCCGGCTGTGCGCCGGCCTCCGGGTGAAGTCCGGGGAGGGCACCTGGATTACGGACGCCATGATCCGGGCTTATCGGCGTCTGTTTGAAGCCGGGTATGCCCACTCCGTGGAAACCTGGCAGAACGGGGTGCTGGTTGGCGGTTTGTACGGGATTTCCCTGGGCGGCAGCTTCTTCGGGGAATCCATGTTTTCCCGGGCCAGCGACGCTTCCAAAGTGGCGCTGATCACTTTGTGCCGGTTTTTGCAGGAGCGCCATTTTGATATGGTGGACTGCCAGTTGACCACCTCACACCTGTTGTGGATGGGGGCAAGGGAAATCAGCCGGGCGAAATTTCTGAAACTGCTTCAAAAGTCCATGGAGAAAAAGACCTTGAGGGGCCCGTGGCGGATTGAGCGGCCGGAACCCGCAGCGCCGGCGCTTAAGAAACAGGGAGGCAAGCATGAGCGGACAGGCTAAGAGAAAATTCTATCTCAGGCAGTTTAAAGCCATCAGCAACGCGATCGCCACTTATGAGGATTTCAACCTGCTGGTCAGGCACCTGGTTGAAGGGGTGTGCCGGACATTTGAGATCAAAGGGGCCAGCATCATGATCCTCGATGAAACCGAAGGTCAGCTTTTCCGGGTCAGCTCCTGCGGGATAAGCGAAGAGTATCTCAACAAGGGACCGGTTTTCGTGGATTCCAGGTACTGCTCGCTGGACTCGGGGCAGGTGGAGGTGGTGCGGGACCTGCAGTCGGATGAGCGCATCCAGTACCCGGAGGCCGCCAAAAAGGAAGGGCTGGCCTCGCTTCTGGCCATTCCCATCAAATATCGCCATACGCCCATCGGCGTGATCCGGATGTATCACAGCGAGCAGATGGAGATAAATGACGAGGACCTGGACTCCCTTTGCGTGCTGGGCAATCAGCTGGGCGTGGTGATCCAGAACAATGGCCTGAAAAACTTTCTTGAGCAGATCAAAATGGCCATGGATAACCTCCCTCCCCGCATGCTGAGGGCTTAGGCGGGAATGAGCCGGGGGCCGATCACCGACACCACGGATTTTTTCGCCCTGGACTGCGGCTCCGAGCTGAGCGTGGGGGGCAGGGTCTACCGGATCACCGGCCATGAAAAGGAGCAGCGCTTCGGCATGGAAGACCCCAAGTTCTGGGTCAAGCGGGCCGTCGATGTGGCCACCGGCGAGCGAAAAATCATCAAGCTGGCTTTTTTCGAGACTTTTCATACCACTTTCGGCGGTGTTTCCATCCGGTGTTTCCGGGACCCGGACAAGGAAGGGGCGGTTCTGGAACAGATGAAGCACAACCCCTTTTTCATGAATGGAGAGTCTTTCAAGGATGAAAAGGGAAATAACATACGCATTCTGGAAATCGTTCGGGGCCCGAATTTTTTTTCCCGCCTCAACGGGCTGTACATGGCGCATGAAACGTATTTTTATGAGCGCCTGCCGGGGACTTTAAAAAAGCTCACCCGGGCCTTTGAGGCCATTGAAAACCTCCATGCCCTGGGATACCGGCACGGCGACATCCGCAATGATCACCTGATCGTGGAGGCGGGCACCGACAATTATGTCTGGATCGATTTTGACTATGATTACAATGCCCCGGAGAACCCTTTCAGCCTGGATTTGTGCGGCATGGGCAACATTTTGCTTTATGCCGTGGGGATGGGGTTTCATGAACTCCACATGATAGCCGCCGGCGGCCGCAAATACGGGGACCTGATCGATCGGGTCGATATCGGGGACTTCTCGATTCTGGACAAATCCCGGTTAATGAATTTGAAAAAGGTTTTTCCTTACATTCCGGATGCCTTGAACAATATTCTGCTGCATTTTTCAAGAAAGTCCGAGGTTTTTTACGAGAACACCGGCGAGCTTCTGGAGGACCTGCACCAGGCGGTTTCCAGTTTAGACAAGGAGGGATAGCAGCCTTGCACACATCCATACTCGTTCCCTTAAATGATTCGGTGAGTTCCAGGGGGGTGCTTGATTTCATCGTGAACCACTGCCCTGTTGACCCCTCTGTCGTGCATGTTACATTTTTGCATGTGTTTCGCAAACCCACATCGGGCGAGGAACTGATGGGGAAAAAATTCATGGAAGAGCAGCCGGAGCGCTTCCGGGAATTATTGGAAAACGCCGGAAAGCGTTTGATAGCGGAAAAGGGCCTGAGCTGGGATAACATCGGGATAAGCCTGGTGACCGAACCCTACCCCTCGGTGACGGAGGGGATTATTGATTTTTTCAACAAGGGCCGTTTCGACATGGTGATCATCGGCCGCAAGCAGATGTCCAAGTCAGAGGAGTTTGTGCTGGGCGATATCAGTGTGAAACTGATCCGTTCCCTTGACAACACATCGGTTTTGGTGGTTAAATCCGCCTGAATTTATCCTGTCAGACTTGATGGTCTCGTAAAAAGTTCAGGCCCCTTCCAAGGAGCTTCAGGGATTAGGTTTGATGTATTAGGTTTTAGGTTAAGGAAATCAAACCGTTCTGGATTAAGAGTAAGA
>CAZNSO010000062.1:12320-17483 GCA_964575805.1 uncultured Desulfobacteraceae bacterium | reverse complement strand
CAGAATATGTTCCAGTTTGGCCGGCTCGGGCGAGATCCCGTTGATAATGGCCCGGCCTCCGGCGGCCTTGAGACCGGCGCGGATGGCTTTCGGGTTGGTGGTATCGAGCAGGAGGGGCCCTTGGGTCTCCTGCTTCACGGTTTCAACGAGAAAGGTCATGGCGCCTTCCGGATCGCGGCGCAAGGGGCCGGAGTTGATGTCCATGCCATCCGCACCGGCAGCCATGCATTGTTTGACCATCTCGCGGACCGGGCCGGGATTTTTTTCATCCACCGCGGTTTGGATGTCGGGCCGGATGATGTGGAGATTGTCGGCAATCAGCTGCATGAGGCAATCCTTTGAATCAGGGGCCGAAGCCTTTCAGGTCTTCCGCCATATGGTTGTCTCCTTCTCTCCTGGCTGCGGGAGGGGCAAGCCGAGGGGGCTGCCCCTTCATGGCCGCCTTATGAATATCGGCAAAAACAGGGCGTAATCAGATTAAACCCGGAATGCAGGCTATTCCAAAAAACAATAATAACCCGGCACCAGGGAGAATGACCCAGGATAAGCCGCGCCGGTCTCTCCGGTCAAGGGCGGCTTTGCCGATCCGGCAAAAAATCCTTGTAAAATTTTATTAACGCCGTTAAATTAACGGTGTTAATAAAATTCCGATTAAAAAGGTTTTTAAAAGGGAATCCATGCCAAAAGCAAGCCGGACATCCGACCAGGTGTATGCCGTTCGTGACCGCATACTCGAAGGGGCCCTTGACATCATGACCCACGAGGGCTTCGAAAACCTCAGCATGCGAAAGCTGGGAAAGAAGCTTGGCATGACCGCCGCCAATATTTACAACTACTTTTCCCGGAAAGACGAGCTCTACCTCGAGCTGCAGACACGGGGCTTCCAGATGCTCTTTGAGGAATTCAAGGGGGTCCGTGAAAAGGAAACGGAGCCCCGCGGCGTCATAGGGGGCTTCGTGCGGGCGTATTTCTCCTTCGGCACCCGGTACCCCGATTACTATGACATCATGTTCAACCGGCCCACGCCCAAATATGCCGATTACCGGGGCACCGAGCTCGAAAAAGAAGCAGCTATCGAAAAGGAAACCGCCATGCAGGTGGCCCATCTCACGGTGGAAGTGATTGAAGAGCTGCGGGAACAGGGTGGGCGTGCGGCCATGGAGGCGGACCCCTACCAGCTCATGCTGGAGTCCTGGTGCACCCTGCACGGCGTGATCACCCTGTATAACAGCCGGGTGTACCAGGAGGTTGACGCGAGCTATGAAAAGAGCATCCGTGCCATGCTGGAGGGGCTTGTTGCGCGGCTTGCCTAGCTTTTTCTTCATGACCCCTTGCTTCGCGAAAACATCTTTTTCACCACGCACATGACATTCCTGCGGGAGGCACCGTGAAACTATTGCCCATGAACATCCTTGCCGGTTTCCTGCTGAAACTGATGGCTTTGAACTTCAATAAACGATCCCGCCTGAAAGCGTACATGAAGGATGGCGATGGCTGGATAAACTTTTCGGTGGGCATACAAACCGAAACCGGCACTGTCTCACATGCCATCCGTTTCCATAACGGCAGGGTCACGGTCAGCCGCCAAATTCCTGAAGCAGTAGACGTGAGACTGCGCTTTGCCGATGATGACGCCCTTGGCCGGATGCTGCGCATCACCCCCAACGAGATGCTCACCATGATACTGCACAACCGCATGGTGCTTGACGGCAACCTGGCCGCCCTGCAGCTTTTCAATTTCTACATTTCACTTCTGCTTGGCAAAAAGCACCGGCGCATGCTTGAAAAACGTCACGGGGAGGAGGTGAAAGAGCGAAAGAAAACATATGACCAGCACAACCCCGAACTCGCCCGTGAGCTTGAAGCCCGAAAGAAGATACGCCTGCAGGCGCCGGAGAAAGACAGGAATGTCCGCCACCTGGAGGATCCCTACCTGTCCCGGTACACCCTGGAGGATTTCCCCCGCCTGAAAAAGTTTCTGGACATACATTTTACCGTGAAGCCCCAGGTATGCATCGAGCGGCCCCGCCTGCTCACCCGGTGGTACCGGGAGCACGGCTTCGAGGAAAAACCCGACGGCACCCCCTGGAACCCGGAACTCCGCCAGGCGCATGCCTTCAGGCACCTCATGGAGCATAAGAAACCCCTCATACGCCGGGATGACCTGGTGGCGGGCACCACCACCGCGAGCGCGACCTGCGGCGTGATCATCTACCCCGATGCTCAGGGCACCATGATATGGGGAGAGCTCAACTCGGTGGACCACCGCATTTTAAATCCTTACCATGTATCCGCAGATGACATACAGGAACTGCATCATCACATACTTCCCTTCTGGCTTAACCGCAACTTCAGGGAGTGGGTGCGCCAAAAATACGCCTACCCCCTCTCCCAGCGCCTGGAGGAGCGGTGGGTGGCCTACTTCGTCTGGAAGTCGGTGGGAATATCCCACACCATCCCCGATTTCCCGACAATTCTTGAAAAAGGGACCACCGGCATCATTGGAGACATCAACCACCGGCTCCAAAAGGGCGCCCTGTCAGATGAGCAGAAGGACAGCCTCGAGGCCATGAAGATCACCCTGGAAGGCCTGGCGGTATATGCCCGCCATCTCGCCGCCGAGGCCGAGCGCCTTGCGGCGTCAGAGCAGGACGGGAAGCGCGCACGTGAGCTTGAAGCCCTGGCCCGTTCCTGTGCCCGTGTCCCGGCGCATCCCGCCCGCACCCTTGACGAGGCGGTAAACAGCATATGGATCACCTGGGTTGCCATGCACATGGAGAACACCAACACCGGGCTTTCATTGGGACGGCTGGATCATTATCTGCAGCCCTACTTTGACTCGGGCATGGAAGCGTGCGCAACTCCCGAGGCGCGAGAGGCGTATACACGCCACGCCATCGAGCTTGTCGGCTGCTTTTTCATGCGGGGCACCGACCACCTGCCCCTGGTGCCGGACCTGGGCAACTACCTCTTCGGCGGCAGTTCATCCGACCAGGCCATCACCCTGGGGGGTGTCACCCCCGAGGGCGAGGACGGGGTGAACGACATGACCTACATCTTCCTTAAGGTGACCGAGATGCTTTCCATTCGGGACCCCAACGTGAACGCCCGCTTTCACCCGGAGAGAAACAGTGAAACCTATCTCAAGCGGCTCTGCGAGGTAAACCTCATCACCGCTGCTACGCCTTCCATGCACAACGACCTGGCGGTAATGCAGGCCCTCTCCCCCCACGGCTACTGCCGGGAGGACATCCGCGACTGGGGCGCCACCGGCTGCGTTGAACCCACCCTCTGCGGCAAGCACATGGGCCACACGGGTTCCATACTGATGAATATGGTGGCCGCCATGGAGATGGCCATGAACAACGGCATGCACCCACACGTCCACCAGGAAGGTGCTCCGCAGACCGGCAGTATCGAAAACGGTGATTTCGCCGACTTCGAAGAATTTTTCAACGCCTGGCGGTCACAACAGCAGTATCTGGTAGACAGTGCGGTGGAGCTGAACAACATGCTGGCCGAAGCCCATGCCCGCATGCGCCCCACACCGCTGCTGTCCGCCCTCATGCACGGAAGCATAGAGAAAGCCCTTGATGTGACCTCCGGCGGGGCAACCCATAACAGTTCCGGCACATCAAACATCGGCCTGGCCGACGTCACTGACTCCCTCATGGCCATCAAGACACTGGTATACGACAGGGAAGAAGTGTCCTTCACCCGCTTGAAGGAAGCCCTGGACACCGGCTTCAGTGATGCGCCGAAGCTGCTGGCGCTTATCCAGAGCAAGGTGCCCCGCTTCGGCTCCGGCAGCAGGGAGGCCCTGTCCATGGCTAACCGCGTGGCAGCCGAACTGCACCGAATGTATGCCGGGAAGCGCAATTACCGGGGCGGCCCCTACACCTGTGGCTTCTGGTCCATGTCGCAGCACGTGGCCTACGGCAGCCTCTCCGGGGCCCTCCCCTCGGGCAGGCCGGCAGGCAAGGCCTTCACGCCGGGGCTTACCCCCCATCCCACGGCATCCAGAAATTTTCTTGACAACATACGGGACGTGGCATGTCTGTCCCCGGAGAACATGGACAACAACATCGCCTTTAATGTCAAACTGGCCCCCTCTGCCGCCGACAGCCGGCAGAAGACGGTGGACACCATGTTCTCCTACGTGAAGACCTACTTCGACCTCGGCGGCATGCAGATGCAGTTCAACGTGGTCACCGCAGACGTACTGAAAGATGCCATGGCCAACCCTGAAAATTACCGCAACCTCCTGGTCCGCATCTCCGGCTACAACGCCTACTTCGTCACCCTCAACCGCGAGATGCAGGCAGAGTTGATCGAGCGTGCAGAATTTGGGATGTAAAGCGGACAGGTCAGGATAGAATAGCCGGCACGCAACGGGCCGGCCCTTCACGGCTGGCGGCAATACCGCTGCCGCTGTCGGCGAATCGGTTTGTCTGGGCATTGGCAGGGTTTTTTGGGCAGCATCAAAAATGTAAAAACTGCAGGGAGGCGCCGCGGCATAAAGGCGCCCCTCTTTTTTTGAAAAGCTGGGGGCCAGCATGGCGCTTTTGCCCCCATTCCTGCGTTTTTTTACCTGTTCATGCTGCCCCTCCGGCAGTTATTTGCCAAGAAGGTAATGGGTTTCGAGTTCCGCTTTCGTTGTTTCAATATTGGCATTGTCGACATTCACTGTTGTTTTTCCGGTATAAGCCTGCTTTGTCTCCGGCGTCAGCGTAATCGGTTCCTGGACGGTAGCCATCACTTCGCCGTTTGGGTCAACAAAGGCTAGTTTGATTTCGGCTTTGACAGGTGCCATTCTCTCGTTGTTGATTTCAGCTTCCCAACTGTAAACTCCAGCGTCTTCCTTTGCCTGGATCTTTTGCACATCATGGTCGAGAAGCTGAACCTGCCCGCCGATGGCCATGCCCGCAAAAAGAAGCAGGCTCATCACCGTGATAATCGGAATGGCCGTGCGCATTTTCATCGCCTCCTTTCTTGCCGTTATCTCCACTGCGCCAGGTTTCCCTTTGCCTGACGGACAGAGCCGAGCCCTGTCTCTTTTGCCTTTAACTATTTAAATAAATGAAGGTTTTTCTCCTTCATGATATTAAAAACATAAAAAATTTTTTTTCTCTGTCAAAGGGAAAGAAAGGGGGCTCCAAAAAG
>CAZNSO010000062.1:3098-12220 GCA_964575805.1 uncultured Desulfobacteraceae bacterium | reverse complement strand
AAACATAAAAAATTTTTTTTCTCTGTCAAAGGGAAAGAAAGGGGGCTCCAAAAAGCCCTTGACCTGTACAAGGGCCCCTTTTTTCATCCCATGAGGATATGGCCATTTTCCTGCGCCAACACCTTCACCACCATTTTGGCCGGGCGGTTGAACAGTTGGGGATTACTGGCAGCGCAGAAAAGTATATGAAAAGGCGGCCGCCCTTTATGAAAGGGCCTTGAAAACAGATGATCTGGTGGAGCTCTTTTACCTGGGGCTCATGATCTGCAGCAGGCAAAGTCTCGAGGACAAATCCGGGGCATGGAAAGCTTGCCACCGGTGCACAATAATTTTGGCTAAAAACATAAATTCCAGTCCCTCGGCAGAAACCGAGACTTTAAAAAATTCTCTCCTGAATCAATGAATCCTTGCTTTTTTCCTGATCTGTAACGCCCAGGTAATGATTCCTGATAGGTTGTTATAAAAAAGATCGATGGGTGATTTGTCAAAAAGCCGACCCCGCAAAAGGCCTTTTGCCTTATCCACCCAATAGTGGCCCCAATAAGGAATTTGCCGGCCGGATCATGCGTCTCATGATGCATCCTCAGGTATTGACCGAGTGGACTGGAGATCCGCCACAAAATGGCCCCCGGAATTATGGGGCGAAGAATGCGTGGATACGATGTCCCAGTCGAACAGCGCAGTGTCATTAATTGCGGATTCGTACAGGTGCCCATGCCTTTTGTTTGTGATTGACAGGGCGGACAGGGTGCCGATAATTCCGGGGGGATCGCATCCGGGATAAGCCGGCAGGGTGATGGGGGGCACTGGAGCATCCTTCCATGCACCGCCTGAAAGTCTTTTTTGGCATGTTTAAAGTCAAAATAGACTCTTTTTTTTTTCTTCGCCAAGGAATAAGATCAAAGAAGTTCGATTCGGAAAAAAATATCAAGGCGGTGCACCCCGCACCGGCCTTATGCAATGACGAACAACACCCGGGAGGTGAAAGATGGGACAGTGGCATCAAAGCGGATGTGTCCTGTGCGCCCAGAACTGCGGACTGGAAATTCTGGTGGAAGACGGTCGCATGGTGAGGGCGAAACCCGATAAAACCAACCCCCGCAGCAAGGGGTACGCCTGCCGCAAGGGGCTCAATGTGGCCTACCACCAGTACCCGGCCGACCGGCTGACCCATCCCCTCAGGCGGGTCGGTGACCGCTTCGAACCGATATCCTGGGAGCAGGCGACAGGCGAGATCGCGGAAAAGCTTCAATCCATTCTGGATCGGCATGGGCCGCGCTGTCTTGCCTACATGGGCGGATCCTCCCAGGGCGGACACATGGAGGCGGGATTCGGGCTCGGGCTGCTGCGCGCCCTGGGCTCCCGGTACTATTATTCATCCGCCGGGCAGGAATTCAGCGGCTCCTGGTGGGTGTACGGCCGCATGATGGGGCGGCAGTACAATATCACCATCCCGGATGAACACCACTCGGACATGCTGGTGGGGTGGGGGTGGAACGGCATGGAAAGCCACCAGATGCCCCGGGCGCCTGTTGTATTGAAAGAAATCGCCGAAGACCCGGACCGGCTGCTGGTCATCGTGGATCCCAGGAAGAGCGAAACCGCGGCTGTCGCCAATATCCACATCGCGCCCCGTCCCGGAACCGATGCGCTCCTGGTAAAAGCCATGATTGCGCTCATCCTCGGGGAGGGGTGGGAGAACCGGGACTATCTGGAAGCGCACGCGGAAGGCTGGGAGCGGATCCGGCCCTGGTTTACGGCCTTCAACGTGGAAGGGGCCCTTGGCGTCTGCCAGGTCGATGGCGAATCGATCCGGGAACTCTGCCGGCTCATGACCACCCGGCGCTGGTCGCTGCACCCGGATCTGGGCATCTACATGGGGCGCAACAGCACCCTGAATTCCTACCTGCTGGGCATTCTCGGCGCCGTCTGCGGCATTTACGGCGTTCGCGGCGGAAACGTCATTCCCGGCATGGTCATGCCCATGGGGTTTCACGCGGATGAGCGCAACGAGAAAACCTGGCGAACCGTTGCCACGAACATGCCGCCTGCGGCAGCGGGATCTTTCCCGCCCGCCGTGATGCCAGAGGAGATCATGAGCGGCCATCCGGACCGGCTGCGTGCCGTGATTGTCAGCGCCTGCAACCCGCTTCGCGCCTATCCGGACACCGGGGCCTACGAAAATGCCTTTGCCGCGCTCGACCTGCTGGTGGTGAACGATATCGTCATGAGCGAAACCGCGCGCCTGGCCCATTACGTGCTGCCGTGCCGGACTTTCTACGAGTCATGGGACGCAACCTTCTTCCCGGCAACCTACCCGGAAGTCTTTCTGCAGTTGCGGCGGCCCGTGGTCGATCCCCCGGCAAAGTGTCTGGAGGCATCCCAGATTCTTGCCCGGATCGCGGATGCGATGGGGCTCGTGCCGGAAATCCCGGATGAGCTGATCGGGGCGGCCGGAGGAGACCGTTTGGATTTCGGGGCAAAGCTTATGGAATATGCCGGGGCTGTTCCTGAGGCCATGTCCCGGATGCCCTTTGTGCTGGCCCGGACGCTCGGGCAAACGTGGGACAGCGCCGCAAAAGCCGCGTTGTGGGGGCTTCTTATGACCGCCCCGAAATCGTTTCGCAAAAATGCCGCCCGCGCGGGCTTCGATCCCGGAATCGACCAGGGGGACCGGATTTTCCAGGCGCTGCTGGACCGGCCCGAGGGCCTCTGGGTCGGCAAGGCAGACGTGAACAACCCCATGGAGGCCATCAAAACGCCGTCCGGAAAAATCGAGCTGTTTATCCCCGAGCTGGAAGAAAGCCTCCTGGAATTGACTCCGGCGAAGGAGTCCGAATCCCTCCGGATGCCTGCGGATTTTCCAATGGTCCTGAATGCCGGGCGGCATTTCCGCAGAAATGCCAACACCCTCATGCGAAACCCCGAATGGAACCGCGGGAAGCGGGCTTGCACCGTGGCCGTCAACCCGGCGGACGCCAGGCGCCTGGATATTTCCGACGGCCGGCGGGTGCGGGTGAGCACCGAGGCCGGCAGCGCCACGGGAGAGGCGGAAGTGACGGGCCGGGTCCGGGAGGGGATGGTTCTGATCCCCCATGGTTTCGGCCTGAATTATGCCGGCGAGGTCTACGGGATCAATGTGAATTATCTTACCAAAAACACCCACCGGGACCCTCTCGGGACGCCCCTGCACCGGTTTGTCCCGTGCAGGGTAGAGGCGGTATAGATGCCATGCTATGGATAACAACCCGGCAATGCCTGCTGGTAATAGCGAGGAATCGGGAGTTTGCTGGTGAATGGATCATGCCGGCGGACAATTGTCGTGAATTGACGCCCTGGAGCGGATTCGCGAATTTCACGGCCATCATGTCCCCGGCCCCGCACTGGTTTCAGGCCATAGCCGGATTCGTGATGCTGCCCCAAGGATGATACTGAAGTTCCAGGGACTCATAACCAGTGGACCGGAAACCCCCCCGGCGAGAAATTGGAGCAGCACACGAAGCAAGGAAAGGCGGTCCGGGATGCAGGGAATGGGTTTGACGTTAATGGTGCTTTTCGCAACAGTTTGTTGCTTTGGGTTCATTGGTGCCGCCATTGCCGATGAAACAACGTTCAACCGGCATGCCGGGCCCTTTGCGCAAGCCACCGCGTTTAGTTGCAACTGCTCCACTCATCGAAACATTTTTCACAGACACCGTGTGATAATTGTGGAAGCGGCCAGGCTTCGGCAAGTCCCAGGAGCTTTATCGCCTCTTCAATTTCTTCCCAGCGTCCGCCAGCCACTCGGATTTTTTTGCAAAAACTGCAAATAGTGAGGAATTCACCGGACATGTCCCTGAAATCACTTAGCAGGGAAACATACTCCCTTAACTCTTCCCTCACAATCCTGCTTTTGATCTGGATAATCGTATCGTCGGCAGGCGACAGATCCATTTCCAAAAATCTTCTGCGGTCCGGGGCATCACAGCGATAGGGCAGCCCCTGGATGAGCAGTCCCTGCCGGGCTTTCTCAAAAATGATTGAATACAGGTGCTTCACTTTGGAACTGGTTATGAAATTCCATAGTGACTGCCCGATCACCCGGCCCGGTACAAAACCTTGGGCGTTTTCCCTTGCAAATTCGATCCAGTCGGAATTTACATGGGTAATGGTATCATTTGGGTCGAGGCAATATATGAATTCCCGGGTATCAGGGGGCATTATAAGAACTTTCCATTGTTAATCTTTAAGGACCGGGCAGACATCAGGCCGTTTCTGGTCTGGCCGTCTTTCGTTACAAACTCGGCGTCCAGGTTCTCAACAGATCCCTTCCGCTTCAGCTCCGCAGGCAGATAGCGCCGACCTGCTTTTTGCACAGATTGAAAAGCGAGCGGGCGGTGCCGGAGAACCCCTCGTATTTTAAAACATGCCTGGACCCCTCCATCAATGCATCGAGCTGCAGATGGAGATCGGAGTTTTCTTTTTGGACCGAACGCAGTTGGCGATCAAGCTCCTCTCTCTCCCACCAGCGGTTCATGCAGGGTGTCGATAATTTCTTCGTTTTTTCCCGGGCATCAGGGTAGTGTTGAACAGGCTGTCATGATTAGTTTTTATAATATACTAATTGTTTAAAATCAATGAATTGTTTTTATTCAGCACGCCCTGAGATTTCCGGTTAATATTTCCGGTTAAAATTTCCGGGTTATGGCAAAGTTTTAGGCCACCAAGGCATCACAGTGATAAAGAATTTTTTGACACCCCGAGTATTGCAGTTAAAATTTTAATTATAGCCAAAAAACACAACTTTCTGACAAAACTGAATCCAAAAAGGTTCCATCCCGATGCGCATCAGTTATTCCAAGGGTTTATGTGTCTTATGGGTTTTCGCCTTCGTGCTGTTATTCTTTTTTTCCGGTGCCTGGGGTAACAATCAGATCATAGAGCCCGGCTTGTCCGGCAAACAACTCTACCAAAGAGCCTGCGCGGCCTGCCATGGCGGTGACGGAACAGGCGCGCCCCAAAGCCAGTTGGGTTTCGAGGTGCCGCCGCCGGATTTTACGGATTGCCAATTTGCCCCCAGGGAAGCGGACGGGGATTGGATCATTGTCGCCATGCAGGGCGGTCCGGCCCGGGCATTCTCTGAGTTAATGCCCGCCTTCGAGGATGCCCTGACCGAGGCGCAGGTCAAGAAGATCCTCGATCATATCCGCACGTTCTGTGACGACAAAAATTGGCCCCGCGGCGAGCTGAACCTGCCCCGGCCGCTGGTCACCACTAAGGCCTTTCCCGAAGATGAACTGGTTATCTCCAACACGATCAACACCGACGGATTAAACAGGTATGCAAGCGAAATTATCTATGAGCAGCGCATCGGCCCGAGAAATCAAATCGAGCTGATTCTCCCCCTGGAGTGGGCCGAGCACCGCACAACAGATGAAATCGGGGACACCGAATGGCAGTCCAGTGTCGGCGATATCGGCATTGCCGCAAAGCGGGTGCTCTATGCCAGCCTTGACACGGGGGCCATCGTTTCAGGGGGAGCGGAAGTTTTTCTGCCCACCGGCGAGGAGGAACAGGGCTTTGGGGCCGGAACCACCATTTTCGAACCCTATGTCGCCTATGGCCAGATTCTGCCCGCAGACTGCTTTTTTCACCTGCAGGGCGGGTTCGGGCTGCCCTTTGATAATGACGAGGCCAATGAGGAGGCCTTCTGGCGGGGCACCTTTGGCACCTCAGTGTTTACTGGAAAATACGGGCGCGCATGGTCACCGATGATAGGCGTACTGGGATCAAAGGAGCTTGTTTCGGAAGGGTCGACCCATTATGACGTGACGCCACAGCTTCAGGTAACCCTGAATACCCGGCAGAATGTCCGGCTCGGGGCGGGTGCCCGGATTCCGATAAATGATACAGATACGCGAGAAACGGAGTATATGTTTTATGTGCTATGGGATTGGTTCGATGGTTCCGCTTTCGTCGGATGGTAAAAAGGTCATTGCGGCCGGACTGGCGCTTATTGCCTGCCTGCTTATGCTGTCAAACGCATCAGCTGCCCGGAAAGCGGCTGCCACTGATACCGCCGCAGCCGTGCCGCAGTTGTTTGCCACTTCGGATAAATGCATGGCCTGCCACAACGGTCTGGTCACAAAGACTGGCCAGGATGTTTCCATCGGCTTTAACTGGCAGTCTTCCATGATGGCGCATGCCGCCAAGGACCCCTATTGGCAGGCATCTGTGCGACGGGAGACCCTGGCCCATCCGAATGCCAAACAGTCGATTGAAGATGAGTGTTCGGCCTGCCACATGCCAATGGCCCGGTATCAGGCCAAGGCAAGCGGACAAAAGGGCCGGGTATTTGCTAATCTGCCGGTTCTTCCGGCCCGCACCCCGACCGGGGCAATTGCCGGAGATGGGGTCTCCTGCAGTATGTGCCACCAGATTCAATCCGACAAGCTGAGCACAGAAGAAAGCTTTACCGCCGGTTTTGTGGTGGATGAAAAGACACCGCCGGGACAGCGGCCGATATTCGGCCCATATGAGGTTGATGCCGGGCGAAGCGGGATCATGCAGTCCGCTTCACAGTTTAATCCCCGGAAAGGCATGCATGTGCAGGATTCCGCCTTTTGCGGATCGTGTCACACCCTGTATACCCATACACGCGGACCGGATGGGGAGGTTATCGGCACCCTGCCGGAACAGGTGCCCTACCTGGAATGGCAGCATAGCGACTACTTCAAAACCCAAAGCTGTCAGTCCTGCCACATGCCCCAACTGGAAAAACAGATGGCGATTACCGCCGTTCTCGGCCAGCCGCGGAAGGAGTTCTCCCGCCATGTGTTTAGAGGCGGCAACTTTTTCATGCCCAAAATTTTCAATCAATATCGGGCTGAACTGGGGGTAACCGCCCTTCCCCAGGATCTGGCCCAGGCAGCGCAGGAAACCAGCCGCAACCTGACCGAAGATTCTGCCCAGGTAACGATTTCGCGTGCCGAAATATCCGGCAATCGCCTGGAAGCCGAGGTGGAACTGGCGAATCTCGCCGGGCACAAACTGCCCACCGCCTACCCGTCCCGCCGGGCCTGGCTATATCTAACGGTGAAAGACCAAAACGGACAGACGGTTTTTGAATCCGGCGCCCTAAATCCCGACGGATCCATAGAAGGCAATATCAACGATTCAGACCGCACCCGGTATGAACCCCATTACGAGCGGATTGAGACAGAAGAGCAGGTGCAGATCTACGAAGCCATCATGGCTGATCCGGAAAACCAGGTAACGACCGGGCTTTTAAAAGCCATTCGATTTATCAAGGACAATCGCCTCCTGCCGACTGGGTTTGATAAATCAACCGCTCAAAACGATATCGCCGTAAAGGGCAATGCGGACGCGGATGCGGATTTTACCGGCGGCCGGGATATCGTGCGTTATACGGTCCCTGTGACTGCCGGCGGTGGACCCTACAGCATCCAGGCCGAATTCTGGTATCAGCCGATCGGATTTCGCTGGGCACAGAATCTGAAGCAGCAGCAGGCTGACGAGATTGATCGGTTCGTCTCCTATTACAATGCCAATTCCGGGCAATCCGGTATCGTTATGGCAAAGGATACAAAATCAGTGAAGTAATTCTGGTATCAATATTTCTGGGGATGAGAAGATGGAAACACGATTGAAGAAATCGGCAGTGGCTTTTGCTTGCCTTATGCTTGCCGCATTATTGTTTTGTCCGGCAGCGGGCGCCAATGACGGCGACTATTACCCTGTCCGTGTTGAGAACCCCCATGGGCTCAAACTCTTTTTTGTAAGAAGCGGTATAAAAGACGGAGGGCTTGTGGTTTCCGGCAGAGTCCGGCGTTCCCAACTGCCGGGCTGTGTGGCGCCTACCATCAATGTTTCGATAAGGGGGCTGGAGGGAAAAATTTTAGCCGAGCAATCCGTTAAATATACACCCCGTATGCTCTCCCGGCATAAGGCCCATGACGAAGCCCGGTTTTATGCCCGCTTTGACAATATCCCCGAACGAGGGGCCATAATTCACGTAGGAGAAAAAAAGAAGTCCGAGAAAAACTGAAGTTCTGGGCGGGGTGATGGAATCAGCTGCAATATTGAACTCAAAATCAGCCCTTACCAGAAAGCGGCCAAGGGCCTTTTTATAAAGGCGAGGCAGCTGCTGCGAAGACAAGCACCAGGCGATTTAAAAAGTAAATACCTTGTCAGCCTCCCTGGCAATTTCATACAAGTCATCCATCCAGCCGATCGGGCATGTGCCGGATCCCACCAGACCGTGGGATTTCATGCAGACGCCTCAAACATAAAAATCGCCTTCAAACTGATTGATCTGGCCCATCACATCGAACGCTTCGGTTCCCGCCTGCTCGAACAATACACCTTTGCCAAGCATGAAAACGCTGACTTCATCACCTTTTTTAACGCCCACGTTGGCCAGCCGCATGGCATTGAATGCGGTTTCCGCATCATCGGTTGTTATGATAAACAAAGCCTTCATTTGTGATCCTCCTTATTGCACGACCCCGAAAACTCCGGTTCTGAGGACTCTACGGTTAATCCGAATCGTCCCCGCTTGTCCACAGGGGATCGTTTCCAAAGGTTTCCATCCACCATTGCCCCGGAGAGCGGTGTCTTTTGACTGTTTCCTCGGAAAAAGAGTACTCATAGTGATTGCAGTAATCCATGAGGGTCTCATATGCGG
This sequence comes from uncultured Desulfobacteraceae bacterium, assembly GCA_964575805.1. GTDB lineage: Bacteria > Desulfobacterota > Desulfobacteria > Desulfobacterales > Desulfosalsimonadaceae > M55B175. The sequence continues at coordinate 3,534 of CAZNSO010000062.1, read as the reverse complement.
ATATGATTTGCTGCGTCATTTTCCGGCAGGTTTCCGGATCCTCGCTGCATTTGTCCGGATGCCACTTGGATAAAAGCCGCCGGTAGTTGGATTTGATCTTTTCCAGGGTGGCTTTTTCCGGAAGTTCCAGAATCCTTCGGGCTTCCGTGATTTCCTGAAATTTACTTCGTGTCATTGGCAATCATGCCTTTTTCCGCGGCGCCAGGCAGAGTTTGTCAGAAGCAGGTGAGTTTCAATGCTGTTTTGACAGGCGCCGCACTCTGCAGGGCGCCTGTCAGATCCGATATTATAGCCTTTGGGACAAAAACTCGGCCAATTTTTCTTTGTCCAGAGCTGTTTCAAGAGAGAGCCATTCGTTTTCGAAAAGCACGTTCGTGGAACTCTTGAATGCTTTATTCTGAAGAACTGCTGATTTTTCCCTCCCGGCTCATCTTGG
>CAZNSO010000062.1:0-2998 GCA_964575805.1 uncultured Desulfobacteraceae bacterium | reverse complement strand
TCTTGAATGCTTTATTCTGAAGAACTGCTGATTTTTCCCTCCCGGCTCATCTTGGACAGCAAAAACCTCGCCCCCATGCGGGAGATGCCGAGTTTATCGGAAATCCCCTGCTCATCCATCCGGCTTCCGGCTTTATCAATCATTTGAACCTCCTTTTCGAGCTCTTCCAGCCAGTCCTCAAAAAGCACAAGCAGATCCGGGTCGGTGATCGCCGAGAGCTGCTTTGACTGGGCCACCTTGTTTACCAGGGTCTGGCACATCTGTGTTGGGTCGACACCTTCGCCCATGCACTCGGCCAGTCACAAATTGACCATGCTTGAGACCTTGTCTCCCTCGAACTTTGTGATCAGATTCATCAAAAAGCGCTCCCGGGCGTCACTGTCAATATCCTCCAGGAGTCTCCCCAGAATTTCGGTGATCTCCGACAGGGCTGTTTCCGGGGGCATGTCGGAGATGGCTTTGAAAAGTTTGTCCATAGGAACCCATCCGTTCTCAGGTATTAAAAAGTATCCCTTGCCGATAAAAGATCCGAAGCCATATCGCTTAAGACTTTCAGAATATCCAGGATTTTTGGGTCGGCCAGTGTGTAATAGACAAAAGGGCCCTCTCGCTGCACGTTGACCAGAAGAGAGCGCCTCAGCTCCTTCAAATGGTGCGAAACCAAGGGTTGAGAAAGCTCAAGCGCTTCGACGATGGCGGATACCGACTTCCTGCCGCCGCCAATCAGCCGCAGGATTTTCAGGCGATTGGCGTCAGACAGGCTTTTGGCAAGAAAGGCCGTGGTTTGAAGGTCATCTGCACTCAGCCCGTTTTCCTTTTTTCTGCCTTTCATTGAACCCTTTGCCATGCTCGTTATTCGCGTTTTGAACAGCCGCACCCGGAAAACCCAAGGCTTTCAGGCCTTGCGGGTTTCAATATAATGCGCCGCCGCCAGCGCCGCCGTGCATCCGTCTGCTGCGGCAAGAACAATCTGATTGGCGTATTTTTCCCGCAGATCCCCTGCGGCGAAGATGCCGGGAATGGCGGTTTCGCATTTTTCATCCGTAATTACATAGCCGCTTCGGTTCATTTTTATTCCAGAGGGGACCAGCAGATTGTTGGGGTCAAACCCTACGAAAATAAAAACGCCTTCAACTTCGAGGTCCTTTTCGTCCCCGGTTTGCGTGTCTCTTAACCGAAGACCCGCCACACCGTCTTCGCCGGCTTTGATTTCCGTGACCACAGCATTGAATACCACCTCTATCCGGGGCTCGGAGAAAACCCTCTCTTGAAGAATGCGGCTGCCCCGGAAGGCGTCGCGCCGATGAATAATATAGACCTTGCTGGTGATTTTTGAGAGGTAGAGGGCGTCTTCAAGGGCTGTATCCCCGCCGCCCACCACCGCCACCGGCTTATCCCGAAAAAAGAAGCCATCGCACGTGGCGCAATAGGAAACCCCTTTGCCGAAGTTCTCCTCCTCCCCCGGCGTGTTCAGTTTTCGGGAGGTGCCGCCGGTTGCCAGAACAAGTGCGTGAGCTTTCAGAAGTGTGCCGTCAGCCAGACGAACCGAATGGCAGTCAATTCCGGGTTCGACTGCCACAGCCTGCTTTTCCCGGATTTCGATTCCATACCATTTGGCATGTTCCAGGAATTTCTGACAGAGCTCGAAACCGCCGATCTCGATGAAACCGGGATAATTATCAACCTGCTCCGTAACAGCCACCTGTCCGCCCGGCACTCCCTGCTCGAGAAGGACGGTTTTCAGGGCGGCCCGCATTGCATATACCCCTGCGCTTAAACCTGCGGGCCCGCCGCCGACGATGATCAAATCATACATGTCCGTTTCCGCCATGTGTCTTCTCCCTTTGCGTTTTGTTTCGAATTACAGGCGAAGTCAATGATTCAGGGTCGCCGTGTTCATCTATGAATAAATGGAAATTTATGTGTTTATTTTGTTTTTGTCAACCGCCTGGCCGCATTCCGAATTTGAGGGGCCTGAATTATGGCGGATTCAAAGTGCCGTTTAATAGGATGGCCGGGGATGCTGCCACGGAGGGCAAGTTAGTCTTCAGATGATGTATGTATGGATGGATCTGAGAAATGATTGTGCTTTTTCTGAAAGCATTATGGAGACAAGGTGTCATGCAATGTTTTCTGCAGCACTGCCCACCACCTGGCGGACATCAGCGATGGGCTTTGGTGCAAGGGAAAGCGGAGATAAATATTAAAGCCAACCCCAAGATATGGTGCTTTTCCTGTAATTGAAAATTTTCGCATTGTGCTTGAAAGTCTGCAGGGGCGTGAGTACACGCATAACTGAAGCTTGATAGCCGTAGTGCGTCCATACCAGCACGCAGATAATTCACCTTGCCGCAATGTAGACCGACGTTGATCAGAAATTGATGCCGCCGCCACTCTACAACCAAGCATCCTCTGTATATAGGGACAATTTTACGTTCCCCTTTCTAAACCAAAAGTCCTGATTTTTCCGTTTGTATTAATACGTTATAAGTGATTATTCTTTTTCAATCCTTCTGTCCTTTTCAGGCCTCCTTCCCGGGCGCAACGGAGGCAGGCCAAGGCTGCGAGAATGGCTTATCCCGTTACCCGTCGGTGCAGTCGCGGCCTGCCGGGGCGGAGCAATTTCTTGTTTGCTGGACTTTGGTGCGCCGCACCGCAACCTTGGCAAAACCATCCCCCGTTCCCGCAGGCTTCTCATCGCTCAAAAAAAGAGACAACTACTTCTTTCTTCAGACGCAGAGACAAAGTCTTTGCACTCTATGAGTGTCGACGGACTTTACAAAATTTTTCATGGGGATGCGTTAAAAAATTTATTCCTTGACTAGATTAATAATTTAGATTATTAATCTAAAAAATATAAGTGAGGGTACATGACAGGTAAAAAAAAACCGGACAAGACGACGCCGAAACGCAAACTGGAGATCATCCGGGCTGCTTTGGAGGTATTCAATGAAAAAGGCTTTACGGATACCACCATGCAGGAGGTTCGGAGCCGGTC
>CAZNSO010000061.1:6812-17758 GCA_964575805.1 uncultured Desulfobacteraceae bacterium | reverse complement strand
CCACGACTCGCCGTATTTCAAGGTGATCAACTTTAATTTCAAGGCCGGCCAGCAATTGCCGGTGCACTCCCATGACATCGAGGGCCAGTTGACCCTTGCCGTTTTAGAAGGGAAGGGGAAATTCCTGGGAAAAGACGGTGCGGAACTGCCGGCTGAAACCGGTGATGTGCTGGTCTCGGACATCGCCGAACCCCACGGCATCGAGGCGGCCACCGACATGCGGGTCCTGGTGACCATAGCTCCGCCCATATAAGCGTGGCTTTGAAAAACGGCGTTATTTTATGGTTGCATCATTCTGCAGACATATTTTTAATCTCCATGCTCGACCAAGCTCACCGTGCTCCCGCAAATCCTTCGCAGGGCGGACCAAGCGAAGCGTGTCCGCCAACAAGATTGCGTGTAGACCTTAGCCGGGTGCATACCTGTTTTTGCAAAGATTAGAAAACCCATCTGCAAATGGGGCAAGCGGCCCCATGGGCAAGGCCGGTCAAGCTCTCGTAGGGCGGACCAAGCGAAGCGTGTCCGCCTTCAAAATGGCGTGTACACCTTGGTTTGATGCATATCTGTTTTAAATATTAGGGATCCCGCGGTTTCGGTATTATTTAATTTAAGCCGGCCAGCATCCAGACGGCCCGTACGGTTCCCGGAAGGGGCCGGACGGGCCGGAGCTTTTTAGCGGCTGCCATGGCCGGCTTTTCTGCGCTTTCCCCCTCTTGCGGTTTGACTTCCTGTGAAATTTTGGCTATGTCCTTAGAATTTACCAGGCTATTCAGGGAGATGCGAAATGAACCAGGAAAACTGTCGTCTGATATTTACCGGTGAGATCGTTGATGGCATGACCCTCGAGCACGTGCAGCAAAACCTTGCGGCACTTTATAGGGCTGATATTGAAAAAATTAAAAGGATGTTTTCCGAAAAAGGCCGCGTGGTCTTAAAAAGAGATGCCGACAGGCAGACCTGCCTGAAGATGCAGAAGCGGCTCCTGGATGCCGGTGCCGTCTGCGAGATTGAGCCCGACGCGGCGGAACGTGCCGGCCTGAAAGAAGATCCCGCTGAAAAGGCCGCCGCATCCCCCGGCCGGGAAGAGCCGGCCGGCAATCCTTATGCCGCACCCCGGGCACAGCTGCAGGCGGCTTCCGCCCGGGAGAGCGGGAATTTTATCGATCCCCGAAGGCGGCCGGCCTCCCGCGGGGCTTCCTGGTTTTTCCAGGCAGTTTCACTGTTCCTGAAAAGTCCCTTTGTCTGGATATTGACCATGATCTGTTTTCTTCTGCTGGGACTGGTGCAATTTATTCCCATTTTAGGCGCCATTGCCATGAGCCTGCTGGGACCGGTGTTTTTTGCGGGCCTCATTCTGGGGGCAAAGGAGCTTGATGAAACCGGTGTTCTGAAGGTGGGCTATCTTTTTCAGGGCTTCAGGCATGGCTTCGGGCAGTTGGTTCTCCTGGGCCTGCTTTTTCTGGTCGCGATGGTTATCGGTGCTGTCCTGTCGATGGGTGTCATTTTTGTGACCATGGGGTTTAATCCGGTCAACCCGCAGGGCCAGATGATCCCGGCCGGGGCGCCTGTGACGGCATTTTTCCTGATGCCCCTGTTGATGCTCGCAGTTTTTGTTCCCGTGATGATGGGCTACTGGTTTGCCCCCGCGCTCATCGCAATCAATAAAAAGCCCGTCTTTGAAGCCATTGCCCTCAGCTTCAGGGGCTGCCTGAAAAATATTCTGCCGTTTCTGGTTTATTCCCTGATTGCCCTGGGAATCATGATCGGAGTGATGACGGCCTTGGGCCTGGTTGTCGGGCTGGTCGCGGCAGGCACCGGCGGACCGGGTATCTTGCTCGCCCTTGTCCCGATTGTATTTGTCACCTTAATGATAGTCCTCATGCCGATTTATGTCGCATCCACTTACACATCGTATAAGGATGTGTTTTACGCGCACTAACATCTCCCGGTTTTTTAATGCAAGGCAGCCTGGATACGGTAAAATATCATGAAACTCCCGAGGGGGTCGTCCTCGGTCTCACGGTCGCAGGCCCGGTGCCCAGGGCCTGCGCCTGGCTGATTGACCTGTTTATCAAGGGCGGCCTTTGTTTTATTCTGCTCATTCTGCTCTCCCCCCTGGAAACCATCGGCACCGGCCTCTATCTGATGCTGCTTTTTCTCCTGGAGTGGTTTTATCACGTGGTCTTTGAATTGCGGACAGGGGCCACCCCCGGGAAAAAAACCATGGCGCTGCGGGTGATAAATGATAACGGGACACCCCCGACCTTTGCCTCCGCCGCCTTGCGAAACCTGATTCGGGCGGCTGATTTTTTCCCTTTTTTTTATGGGTTCGGCTTGCTCTCGACCCTGATCAACAAGGATTTCAAAAGACTCGGCGATCTTGCCGCAGGCACCCTCGTTATCCATGAAGAAAAAAAGGCGCTTGCCCGCCCGCTTTTCAATGCAGCTCCCAAACGCCCGCCCGCTGACCTGCGGGTCAATGAACAGCGCACCCTTCTGGATTTTTCGGAGCGCAGCCCGTCGCTTTCCCGGCAGCGGCGGATCGAACTCGCCGACATCCTGTCAGGGCTCACAGGCAAAACCGGGGAGGCCGCACTCGAGGAATTGCACGGGTATGCGAGCTGGCTTTACAAAGGGAAATGAACATGCGCCAGGAGCACTTTGAAGCCGCGAACCAACCGATGTGGGAGCACTATGATGCCATCGCCGGCGAATTAAAAACCAAGGCATCAAAGCACCCCCCGGAAAATGCCGCCCGTTTCCCCGCCCTTTACCGGAAAATCTGCCATCATTATGCCCTGGCATTGACCCGGCAATACAGCCCCGGCCTTGTCAGCCGCCTCCACGGCCGGGTGCTGCAGGGCCATCAGATCCTTTACCGGCAGAACCCGTTCCGGGCTTCCGGGGTTGTCGATTTTTTCAGCCAAACATTTCCCCGCACCTTCAGAGACACCATCGGTTATTTCTGTGTGGCGCTTCTGCTGTTTCTTGTCCCGTTTGTCGGTATCGGGGTGTCCTGCTTCTTCCAGCATGACCTGATCTACAGCATCATGGATGAATCCTCTGTCGCTCAATTTGAGTTCCTGTATGACCCGGCCAACGAAAACTACGGAAGGCCCGCGGACAGACAGATGGAGACGCGCATCGCCATGTTGGGCTTCTACATCAAAAACAATATATCCATCGGGTTCCGAACCTTTGCGGGCGGCATCCTTGCCGGGACGGGCACCGTTTTTTTCCTGATATTCAACGGCGTCTTTTTGGGCGCTGTTGCCGGCCATGTCACCCGACTGGGGTTTACCGGCACCTTCTGGCCCTTTGTCAGCGGGCACGGAGCGTTTGAGCTCACTGCCATCGTCATCAGCGGCGCGGCCGGCCTGATTATAGGAAGAGCGGTGATCGCGCCCGGCAATCACCGGCGGGTCGACGCCTTGAAACGCGCCGCACAAACGGCCCTTCATCTCATACTGGGGGCTGCGCTCATGCTGGTGCTCGCCGCATTTATCGAGGCGTTCTGGTCTCCCTCAGGGGCTGCCCCTGCCGTCAAATACCTCGCTGCCGGCCTCTTGTGGGCTATGGTCATCATTTACCTGGCATTTTCCGGAAGGGCAGGGGGGGAGAAAAGTCCGGGGCCGGACATTGTCGCGCTGGCCAGAACCACAGGGGAGCACGGCCGTGCATCCGGATAAACTCGACATTGTTATCCGACCGCGCTCAGCGTTTGAAGGCCTTGACCTGGGCTTCGCCCTTGCGTCCCGATGGTTTATAACCCTCTGGCTGCTTTGGGTCGGCACGGCGCTGCCCCTTGTCCTGCTGATCCATTGCCTGTGTTTTTTCCATCCCCTGCTCGCCCTGCTGTTATGCTGGTGGGCCAAGCCCCTGTTTGAAACGCCGCTGCTTTACTGGTTGAGCAGAAGAATTTTCAGGGAGGCGCCGGATGTCAAAACCATTTTAAAATCCATCCATACCCTGGTCCGCCCCTGGCTGCTTGCCCGCCTCACGTGGCGGCGGTTCAGCCCGGCCCGTTCCTTTTTCATGCCGGTGATTTTTCTGGAAGGCATGCGGGGGCGGGATTTTGCCCAACGGGCGGCCGTTCTCGGCGCCAACCAGAGTGCGGGATACGCCCTGAGCGTTATCTGCCTTTTGTTTGAACTGCTGGTGTATGTGTCCCTGCTGTTTCTGATCCATATCCTGATCCCGGAGGCGATCCGGCCGGTGGCGGGCCATGAGCTGTTATTCAGCGCCCAGGGCGCCGCTGCGCTGGTCTCCAATACAATGGCGGTTCTTGCCATGTCGCTTATCGCGCCATTCTACGTTTCAGCCGGCTTTCTGCTCTACCTGACCCGGCGAACCGAACTGGAAGCCTGGGATATCGAACTGCGCTTCAAACGCCTGATGAGCCGGAAGAAAGCCTCCGCCAAGGGTTTATCGATTCTCTTTTTGATTTTCTGCCTGTTTGCCTTCAATGCGGCGCCCGGGCAAGCAGCCCGGGCTTCGGCCCCCGCAGCCGAACCGGAGCGGGCAGCAGCCAAACAGCGCATCGAAAAGATTTTGAAAAGCGAGGATTTTGGCGGGGAAAAAACAGTGACCGTCTGGCGGCTGAGATCCTTTAAACAGGAAGAGGCGTCCGGCAGTAGTTTTTGGGAAGATTTTTTTACCTGGCTGATCCGATTGGTTGCGTTTGTGGTTAAACCGATGCTGTGGATCGCCGGCGGCACCCTTTTTGTGCTTTTTTTATATGCGGCTTTAAAATATCTCGGTTTTTCCCGTCCGCAGGCCCGAAACGCCCGGCTGAACCCGGCGGCAGAGCTGTTTGGTTTGCCCCTGGCGCCGGATTCCCTGCCCGATGATGTTGCCGGGGCCGCAAAGCGCCACCTGGCCGCGGGGGAGGCAAGGGCCGCCTTGAGCCTTTTGTACCGGGGGGCGCTGTCCCACTTGATTTATCAATCGTTTCTGGAAATACCGGCAAGTGCCACAGAAGGCGAATGCATGGCGCTTGTCCGGAAAAACCGGCCCGGGGAAGAGTTTTTCTTTTTCCGGGAATTGACGCAGGTGTGGCTTGAAATGGCCTATGGCCACATTCGGCCCGACACCGGGCGGGTGGCCGCCTTGTGCCGCAACTGGAGCGATTACTTCGCATGAAGATCAATCCAAACACATTGAAGCGTGCCGCGATACTTGCGGTTGTACTGGGTGCCCTGCTGGCCGGGTTTTTTGTTTTGTTTGAGAAGGCCGAGAAAACAGTCAGCACGCCCGGGTCGCCGGAGGCCCGGAAGAATCCGTTTCTCGCAGCGGAAAGGTTTCTCAAGGCTTCCGGCATATCAACGGAGACGGTTGATCAAAGAAGCCTCCTGGTGAATCTGCCGCCGGGCGATGAGTTGATTTTTATCAGCCGCCTGGGCGGCAATCTGCCCCGTGAAAGGGAAGACCGGCTGCTTCAATGGGTTGAAAAGGGCGGAGCCCTGGTCATCACCCACGATAAGCTGTGGCGGGAAAAATACGATAAAAGCGGCAACACCTTGCTGGATCGCCTGGGGGTTCGCAAATTCGATGCCTGCGAGGCGGAAAACGGGGCCCCGGACGAGGACGAAGGACCCGGGCCGGGCCTTGGGAATAAAAAAGAAATGGTCCGGGTTTCCATGGATGATGGCACTGTTGCGGAAATCCGTTTCATGGCGCGCTATATTTTGGAAGATGCGGGTGAGGTTTCCTGGCAGGGCCACGGCGGGAAAACCGGCCCGCATATCCTGTCCCGGCGGATGGGCCGGGGGCGGTTGATTGTTTTGAGCGACAACGGGTTTTTAAGAAATGCCCATATCGGCGCCAGGGATCATGCCTTCTACCTGGCCGCCTTGTCCGAAGGCCGGGACAGGGTCTGGATTCTCCACAACAGCGCCATGCCCCCGTTTCTCTCCATTCTTTTGCGTCAGGCCCCCCTTTTTTTTCTCTCCCTGTTTTTTTTAACCCTTGCCTTTATATTCTGGATGACGCTGCGCATCGGTCCCCGATATCAAGTGCGCGACAATGCCAGCCGGAATATCGCCGAGCACCTGCTTTACGCCGGCCATTTTTTACGGCGCCGGGATCAGGGCAAAACCCTCATCAATGGAACCCGCTTGGCCATAGAGGCAAAAATGGCAGGCAGGTATCGCTCCTGGAAGCAGCAGACCAAAGAGCGGCGCTATGCGCTGATCGCCGCATGGGCCCAGGTTCCGCAAGCGGACGTCGTTTTTGCATTCACCGCAGACATTGACAGGCCGGCCGCATTGATCCGGGCAACGGCCATTTTGCAGAAAATCAACAGCGCCATTAATACCCAAAAAAGAGGTTCCCCTTGAAATCCGAATCCGATTTAAAAGAGATTGTCGACCGCCTGGAAAGGAACGTTCAAAAGGTGGTGATCGGCCAGGAGCGCGTGATACGCGAAGTGCTGATCACCATGCTGGCCGGGGGCCATGCCCTTGTCGAGGGGGTTCCCGGACTCGGCAAAACCCTGCTTGTCAGAAGCCTCGCCGCCTCTGTCAATGCGGTTTTCCGGCGGATTCAATTCACCCCGGACCTGATGCCCTCGGACATCAGCGGTCATGAACTTTTCGAGCTGCGAACAAACACCTTCAAGGTGAGAAAAGGCCCTGTTTTTACGAACTTTCTTCTGGCCGATGAGATTAACCGGGCCCCGGCCAAAACCCAGTCGGCCTTACTGGAGGTGATGCAGGAGCAGCAGGTGACCATTGAGGGAAAGTCCTACAAGCTTCCCGGGCCCTTTCTGGTGCTGGCCACCCAAAACCCCATTGAGCAGGAAGGCACCTATGTGCTTCCCCAGGCGCAGCTGGACCGCTTTCTGTTAAAGATTTTCATGACTTATCCGGATGCCGGGCCCGAGGCGGAAATCGTCCGCAGCGTGACCCGAAATGCGGTGGGGGAAAAGATAGATGTGGCCGGGGTGGAACAGCTGCTTGAAAAGGAAGATATTTTTAATCTCCAGAAACTGGCGGCTTCCCTTGAGACGGATCCGGCGGTGGTCTCCTATGCGGTTCGCATTGCCCGGGCCACCCGGGAATGGAACGGCATTGAAACCGGTGCCAGTCCGCGCGGGTCCATCGCGCTGCTCCGGGCGGCCCGGGGCAATGCGGTGTTGAACGGCAGGAACTTTGTCACCCCGGATGATGTCAAGGAGATCGCGCCGGCCGCGCTGCGCCACCGGATCAATCTGGCAGCCGATCTTGAAATCGAAGGCTATGTGCCGGATGATGTGTTAAGCGATATACTGGAAACCGTGGAAGCGCCCCGGCTATGAGGATGATGAGACCCTCCGGCCGCATGGTCGCGCTTTTATTCGGCCTGACAATGCTTGCGGGTGTTGCCGCCCTGGCCCCGGGCCTGCTGACGGCATGGAAAATCGCGGCGGTCCTTGCAGCAGGCATTTTTCTGCTGGACGGGTACCGGGGAAGCAAAATGGCGCGTCCGGAGCTTAAAAGAAAGGTCGACCATACTCTGCCCGTCGGGCTGTGGTCCAGGGTGCACCTGGAGTTCAAAAACCTGGACGCCCATCTCCTGAACATTCGGGTTTACGACCATCACCCGGATCATTGCGAAACGAGCGCCCTTCCCATCCGCCTTGCCCTGCCGCCCGGAAACCGCCTCCTCACCCACTACCTTCTGCGGCCCCGGCAGAAGGGGGACATGCTTTTCGGGGACATCGATCTGCTGCTGCTCTCCCCCCTGGGCCTTTGGTGGAAAAAAGCGGCGGCCGCAGAGGGCGAAGCCGTCCGGGTGTTTCCCAATTTTCGGGAAATCAAGAAGTTCACGCTTCTTGCCACTGACAATCGCTTAAGCGCCATCGGTATCAAAAAACGGCAGAAACGGGGTGAAGGCAGCGATTTTGAAAGTTTGAGGGATTACCGGCCGGGCGACAGTTTCAGGCAAATTGACTGGAATAAAACCGCACGGTACCTGAAACCCATTAGCAAGGTATACCAGGATGAACGCGACCAGCAGGTGGTGTTTCTCCTGGATTGCGGGCGGCGTATGCGGCATGCGGACGCAAATCAAACGCACTTTGATCAGGTCTTGAACGCCATGCTGCTGCTCTCCCATGTGGCGCACAGGCAACAGGATGCCGTGGGGTTTTTGGCCTTTGGCGGCATCAACGACTGGTTCCCCCCGCAGAAAACCGCCCGGACGATCCATCACATGCTGGGCCGGGTCTATACCATGGAGCCCACCACAGAGGCGGCGGATTATCTCTGGGCTGCCCGGACCCTTGCCGCGCTTCAAAAGCGGCGCTCGCTGGTCATCCTTTTAACCAACACCCGGGATGAGGATCAGGATGAGCTTCTCGCCGCCATGACCATTCTTCGCAAGCGGCACCTCGTTGTTCTTGCCGACCTGAGGGAGAAAGTGCTGGACCTGAGCCTGAAACAACCCATCGCCGGCCTGGATTCCGCCGTGTTGTTCCATACCGTTTACGCCTACCTTGAAAAACGACAAAAACAGCACAAGGCCCTGCACCATCAGGGTGTTCTGACACTCAACATCCTGGCGGAACACCTGGCCCCCACCCTGGTTAACCAGTATCTGATGATCAAAGCCTCGGGCCGGTTATAGCACGAAAATGCGCACTTTCTCGGGCTTTTTCCCGCTGCTTGCCCTTCTTTTTGCGCTTTTTTGACAAAGCCTGAAGATATGCTATTTTAAAAGAAAACACGCAGCGTGATGGCAAACTATAGGAAAGGCGGACATGAAAACCTCGAATGACAAGCCCGGCGGGACATCCTGCCGGGAGGCCTCGGAGCAGTATTCCAGCTACCGGGTCCGGTTAAACGACATTGTGGAGCGCATTGTCCAGGGCTGCGACGACACCCGCTGCTATTCCCACATTGATTATGAGCAGCTGCCTTCCCGGATGGCGGTTATCGGCATCATTGACCGGTTCCGCGAGGTCCTGTTTCCCGGCTACTTCAGCCAGGCCCGGCTGGACCCGGTGAATCTGCCGTACCATATCGGCCAGACAGTGGCTGAACTGTTTGATATGCTCGCCGAGCAGATTACCCGGAGCATTCGGCACGAGTGTTTCAAAAATGCGCTCGACTGTTCCGATTGCACCGAGCGCGGCTACCGGCATGGGCTGGAACTGATTGAAGCGGTGCCGCAGCTTCAGGATACCCTGTCAGGCGATATTGTCGCTGCTTACGAGGGGGACCCGGCGGCAAAAAGCTATGAGGAAATCATTTTCAGTTACCCGGGGATGCTGGCCATTACTGTACATCGAATCGCCCATCGCCTCCATCGCATGAAGATCCCCCTGCTGCCCCGGATGATGACGGAATACGTACACGGCGAGACCGGCATTGATATCCACCCGGGAGCGGATATCGGCGAGCGCTTTGTCATTGATCACGGCACGGGCGTGGTTATCGGCGAAACCGCGGAAATAGGGGATAATGTCCGCATCTACCAGGGCGTCACCATCGGCGCCTTGTCTGTCCCCAAGGACAGGAGTGATGAGATGCGCAATAAAAAGCGGCATCCCACCATTGGCGAAGATGTCGTTATTTATTCCGGCGCCACTCTCCTTGGCGGGGATACCGTGGTCGGGGCACGCTCGGTCATTGGCGGCAATGTCTGGATTACCGAATCCGTGCCGCCCGATACCACGGTTCTTCTGGAATCCCCCCGGCTGATTTACCGATAGCGGCCGATTGGTTCCTCGCCGCGCCAATTCTTTTTACCCCGTGGATAAGCGTCCCTCCCTGCTTCCGTTCCTTTATGCGTATATTTTATACGTATTTTTTATGTAAAGTTTAAGTGTTGTGTTCTGACGGTTTTTCGATCATGTTAGAAAATGAAACAAGGTTTTAATTTCTATACACGGTTTAAAAACACACGGTTTAAAAACAGGGAGGGGTTGTCAGATGAAAACTTTTAAATTGCGTTCAAGACCTTTTGTTCGGGTGGTTGTCCCGGTGGTTTTGGCTTTTATGCTGATCGGATGCGGGTTTGTCGCCAGTGTGCCCTGGATCCGGAATGCCGACAACAACCAGGTGGTCAACATCGGTGATTCCATTTTTGCCCTGTCCGGGGAAATCCAGGAATTTTTGCATTCCTACTCCGGCAAGACCTTCCGCCGTTATGCCGTCTCGGGTGCCGAGATAACCGGGGGCGCCCTGGCGCCGTCGATTGCCAGCCAATACGGTACGGCCAAAAACGATAACCCGAATATTGACACGATTCTCATGGACGGCGGAGGCAATGATATTCTGCTGCCAGCCATCGCTTTTGACCCGCATGACTGCAAAACGCAGTGGTATGAATGGGGCCGGCTGTCCAATAGCTGCAAGGATTTTATTGATGATATTTATGTGGACACCGTCAACCTGCTGAATGAAATGGCCGGAGACGGCGTTGACAAGGTTATTTTCCAGGGGTATTACTATACGAAAGACACCTGGCTGATGCAGCTGGATTCCCTGGAAGAGGCCATTGATTACGGGGATGCCAAACTTGCCCAGGCATGCGCCTACTCGGCAGTGGATTGTACCTTCATTGATCCGCGGCCGGTGATTAATGACGGGGATATCAAGGTGGACGCCATTCATCCGAAAAGGTCGGGGTCGAAAAAAATTGCGGATCTGGTCTGGCCGGTGCTTGCCCCCAGGCTGTAATTGATGGCCGAAGGGGAAACAGGTATCTGTTAATCCGGGTGCCTGGCAGGAAATTCAGCTTCGACAGCGGAAACAGGCACGGGGGGGGGATGCCGCCTTCCGTGCCTGTTTGCCTTGTGGAGCAGGGGCTGCTTCAGGAGCACATTATTTGCATGATGGTATGGCGATCACCGGCAATCCACGGGAGCCATGGCGGTGATGCATTCCAAAAATGACCCAAAAATGACCCAAAAATGACCCAAAAATGACAAGGATGCGTCATGCCGATATTTGCCAAATGCG
>CAZNSO010000061.1:0-6712 GCA_964575805.1 uncultured Desulfobacteraceae bacterium | reverse complement strand
CCAAAAATGACCCAAAAATGACAAGGATGCGTCATGCCGATATTTGCCAAATGCGTGCAGGGGGACGACAAACATGGCGCTTAAAGGAAAATTGAAAACAGCCGGCATTCTTTCGGGCTGCGTGGTACTTCTCTTCGCCCTGGCTTTTTTCGGTTTTTCGTGGATGTTGCCCTCAAGCCCGAAAAACCCCCTGGACGGCGTCCGGGTGCCGCAGGGAGAGGTTTCTGGTTCAGGCCGTTCACCGCTGCAGCAGGCGCCGGGGTCCCCGGCCTCGATGAAGGAGGCGGGGGGAAAGGAAGGCAAAGAGCCCCCATTGTCCCTGGAGGACCAGCTGGTCAAGGAATTAAAGCAATTATATGGCGGCGCGGTTTTCCGGAAAAGTACCCTGGAAGTGTTCCAGAAAGTCAAACAATTTTTGATGGATCTCTATCCGCAGGACGGCCGCCAGCGGTTTTACCGGATTCTTGAGCGGGCCTTCCCGGAGCAGGCCGATGAAATCCGGGCGGCCCTGGAAAAAATGGCGGCATACAATCGCTGGCTGGCTGAGAACCGGCATCGCTTGAGGCAAATGAATGACCTCGAAAGACAGGGCTTTTTGTGGGAGCAGCGGGAGGCCCTGTTTGGCGATGCGGCCCCGGACATATGGTCGGAGGAAGTGCTGGCTTATGAAAAAAGAAAACAGGAGATGCGCGATACCATAAGCCTGCTGGATGCATCGGATGACACGACCATCGAGGAGAAACTCGATATTTACAAAGATACGCTGCACCGGGCCTACGAGGACTCCCCGGAGGCTTACATTCTTGAGAACAAAAGCATGCTGGCCCGGGTTTTTTTCTCCATAGATTCCGTACAAAAAGAGCTTGAGCAGATGCCGCCGGAACACCGCCAGTGGGAGATCAACCAGATTCGCCGGGATTTGGGGTTTAACGAGGAACTGATTCAGCAAATGGAGGCCCGTGACGCGCATCGGAACCGGCGATGGAAGAACGGGCGGGAATATATGCAGGCGCGCGAGGCCATCGTTGAGCAGTATCCCGGGCCGCAGCAGGAGGAAAAACTGGAGGCCCTGAGGGAAGAATATTTCGGTCATGAGGCCGAAACCATTGAACGGGAAGAGAAAGACGGTTTTTTCCGCTATGAACGCGAGCGTGTGTATGGACGCAACTAGGGGGTGGCATTGAACATTCGGCATAAGCTTATTCTGGCAGTGATTCTGTTTATCGTGCCCTGGCTTCAAGCGTTTCCCTGTACGGCGGGGGCAGCGGATTCCGAAGCATCGGGGCTTGCTGCCAGGCAGCCCCGCTTCGAGTTTCTGCCGGTTTTTGAGGGGCAGGTCGTGAGGCACGAATTTGTGCTCCGGAACGAAGGGGAGGCGGCTGTAGCCATCAAAGGGGTTAAAACGGATTGAGGGTGCACGGCTGCTTCCTGGCCGAAGCAGATTCCTCCCGGCGGAGAGGAGGTCGTCACGATTGAATTAAATACCCTGGGCTATGGGGGGACGCATCTTGAAAAATCGGTTGCGGTGCAGACAAGTGAGCCGCGGCATTCGGCCGTTATGCTTCATATGTCCGGTTTGGTGAAGCAGAGGGAGGTTATCTCCGCCACCACCGCCCGCCTGACCGGCCCTGCCGGCCGGGAAATAAAAGAGACCGTGACGATCACCCCGCCTTCGAACGACCCCTTTGCCATAACCGGTGTTCATGCGGAAAAAGGCAGCCATATCCGGCATGCCCTTTCCGAAATCCCGGGGGAAGACGGCATGAGCTATCGGTTGACCATTTACAATACCCTGAAGGAACCCGGCTGGTATATGGATTACGTGTTTGTCAGAACCGACAGCCGGCTCACGCCTGAATTTGAGATCCGGGTGCTGGGCGTCATCCGGGAGGGCGGATAGCGCCGATTAGCAAGTGCTGTCCGCCGGGCTGCGCGAGGCTGTCGTGCCCATGGAAATCAGGTAGGATTTGAGATTGATTTTTTGATTCTTGATTCCCAGTTTTTTGCGAATATTGTTGCGGTGCGTATCCACCGTCCGGGCGGAACAGTTCAATAACCCGGCGATTTCCTTGGTCGTCTTGTTGAGCTTGATCAGATTGATGATCTGAATCTCCGAGGGCGTCAGTTTGTGCAGGGTTTTGGATAAATCATGGATAAAGGGGGAGGCCAGGTCCTCCAGGTTGCGTTCAATGATTTCCAGCAGGACTTTCTGCATTTCCGGGGAGGAGGTCTGTTTCATCCGCTCAATGTAAGGGGAGATGATTTCCCGGATGTTGACCACCATCTGTTCGCCAAGATCCATCCGGTCCGATTCCCGCTTTTTCAATAAGACCTGAAGGGCCACGTTGGCTTCCTCAAGGGCCTGGGTGCGCTCTTTTACCTTTTGTTCAAGCGCTTCATGCATTTTCAGCAGGTTTTTTTCAGCTCGTTTTTTTTCCGTTATATCGATCCAGGTTTCCATGGCCCCGGTAATATTGCCCCTGCCATCCCTGAGCGGGGCCGCGGTAAAGAACAGCCAGCGGCCTTTTTCATTTAAATCGGGGAAGAACCCTTCGGCTTCCCAGGCTCCGGAAACCGTCCGCGACTGCCTGCATTGCCTGCCGTAATGGCGTCTGAAGGTTTGTTTGGAAGCGTTGTTGAGCACGAGATCGGACAGAAGCGGACATCTTGCGGAATAAAGCCCCTGCCACTGCCGGTCCGTGCCCACGACCGTTTCCCGCCGTATGCCGGTGAGTTTTTCGCAGGCTTCGTTCCACTGGGTTACCATATGGTCCCGGTTAATGACCATGACCGGAATCGGGGAGCCCTCGATTACTTCACGGAGGTGTTGTTCGCTCTCCACCAGAATTTTTTTTGCCTGCCGGCGGTCCGTAATGTCCCTGGCGGACCCCCGGACCCCGACGGGGGTCCCGTTTTCGATAATCAGGGAATTCCGGTATTCCAACTGCCGTTCTTTGGCACCCGGCACTTCGATGGTCGCCACGCCTTCATCTATTCCGTTTTGGACAATCCGTTCCAGGTAGGCCTCAAATGCCGGGTGAAACCGCTGCGGTATGAACTCCCGGATATTGCGGTTGATAATGGAGTCCCGGGAGCCGCCCATCAGGTTGATGTAATGGGAGTTGGTCTCAAAGATGCGACCCTCCAGGTCATGGAGGTAGATCAGGTCAAAAACATTTTTGAAAAGATCCTGGTATTTCTCCCGGCTTTTCGCCAGTTCGGAGGCCATTCGTTTGCGGGCGGAAACATCAAATACCTGGACGACCGTGAGCGCGGTTCCCTCCGGCGATCGGGTCAGGGCCACGGTGATCTCCACGGTGAGGCGCTTGCCGTCTTTGCGATGAATGGCCACCTCGTAGGTGCCCGGAATTTTTTCTCCGTGCGCTCCCTGCTGACGGCTGCGGTAGCGCTCCGTCACCTGCTTCTGGCTGTCCTTGGCAAGAAAACCGCGAAAATCATTGCCAATGAGCTCGGAAAGGGCGTAACCCGTGATACGTTCCAGCTCAGCGTTGGCGTAAACGGCGCGGTAGGCATCATCAATGACCAGAAATCCCACGTGAGAGTTCTCCACGATGAAGCGGGAGAGATAATCAGGAAGCGCCCCCCGCTCTTGTGCAGGTTCATGGCGCTCATCGCCATTGCTTGCCTTTAAGGTGAGTTCCAGCTTTTCCATATGGCTTCAGTTTCAAATAAGTGGCAGAAAAAAATTCTTTTTCCCAAACCGGGCGAGTCGCCGGCTATTGCTGCCAGACCCCTTTGAGCAGGTTCATCACCGTTTCTCCGCCCGCGCTGTTGGCGAAATCGAGAATAAGGGGGATGAATCGGGACACCATGCCCGGATCCAGGCCAAGCTGCGAAAACTGATTCTGCACCCCTGCCAGCCGGTCCAGATTCTGGGCTGTTTTGGCCAGGCCTTCCAATCCTTTTCCGCCGCCCCCGATTTTATCGGAGAACCCGCCTGCGGCCTCTGAAACCGCGGGAGCTGCCTCGATCAGGCGGCTGAGACCGGGAATGGCAGAGGATACCCGGGCATAGTCATTCTCCGGAAGGCTTTCTTTGGCGCTTTGGAAAAGGGCACCGGCACCTCCGGCAGCCTGATCTTCCGTCACGTCAAGCTTGTCGGTAAGGATCCCGACAAGTTCCATGGCTCCGGGGGAATCGGCGCTCAAGGCAGCCGCACCCGGTGAAAAAATAAACAATCCGCAAAACAACAGATTCAGAAGAAAAAATCGGCTTGCTTTCATGTAGATACCTCCATAAAAATGGTTGATTGAAAAACAGGTACAATTATCATAGCATTATTCCTTAACGGATGCCAACGCAAGGAAGGAATCTATTATTATGAAAGTGTTCTCCACGGTTCGCTACACGATCGGCGGCACCCCCCTGGTTCGGCTCAAGAAAATGACAGCGGAGCTGGCAGCGGAGATTCTCGTCAAGCTCGAGTTTTTTAACCCGCTTGGCAGCGTCAAGGACCGCATTGCCGCTTCCATGATCGAAGCGGCTGAAAAAGAAGGCAGAATCGGCCCGGATACATTGATAGTGGAGCCGACAAGCGGCAATACCGGCATTGCCCTGGCTTTTATCTGTGCGGCCAAGGGTTACCGCCTCTGCCTTACCATGCCCGAGACCATGAGCACCGAACGAAGGAAGCTGCTGAGTCATCTGGGGGCGGAACTGGTGCTTACGGAAGGCCAATATGGCATCAAGGGGGCGGTGCAGACCGCCAACGAGATTCTGGAGGCAAATAAAAACGCATTCATGCCGGATCAGTTCGCCAATCCGGCAAATCCGAGAATTCACCGGGAGACCACGGCCGAGGAGATCTGGAGCGATACGGAAGGCGGCGTGGATATTTTTGTGGCCGGCGTGGGCACCGGCGGCACCATCACCGGGGTCGCCCAGGCTTTAAAGGAGCGCAAACCCGGTTTCAAGGCCGTGGCGGTGGAGCCGGCGGATTCCCCCGTGCTCTCCGGCGGTGAGCCGGGCCCCCATAAGCTGCAGGGGCTCGGGGCTGGCTTTGTCCCGCAGGTTCTGGATCTTTCCGTGATCGATGAGGTTGTTGCGGTGGATGCGGCCGCCTCCTTTGAAACCGCCCGCCGGCTGGCAAAAGAGGAGGGCCTTTTGTGCGGGATATCCTCCGGTTCGGCGGTGGCCGCCGCCATGCGCATCGCCGCCCGGGAGGAAGCCCGCGGAAAAACCATCGTCACCGTTTTGCCAAGCACCGGCGAACGCTATATCAGCACGGAACTTTTTTTGTAATGAGGAAAACAGCCATGACAGCGCCATACCGATTTGAAACCCTTTGCCTGCACGCCGGCCACACGCCGGATGCCGAGACGCGTTCCCGGGCCGTGCCGGTTTACCGGACCACCTCCTATGCGTTTGACAATTCGGATCATGCGGCGGATCTGTTCTCCCTGAAACAGCCGGGCAATATCTATACCCGGATCATGAATCCCACCCAGGAGGCCCTGGAGAAACGCATGACGGCGCTTGAGGGGGGCGCCGGGGCGTTGGCCCTGGCCTCCGGCACCGCTGCCATTTATTATTCCATTATCAATATCTGCTCGGCAGGCGATGAAGTGGTGGCCGCCAACAATCTCTACGGCGGCACCATCACCATGTTCAACAATATTCTTCCCCAGTTCGGCATCACCGTCCGGTTTGTCGATCCCCATGATCCGAAAAATTTTGAGGCGGCCATTACAGAAAAAACGCGGGTGCTTTTCATGGAAACCATTGGCAACCCGGCCCTTGAAGTTTCCGATATCAGCGCAGTGGCGGAAATCGGGCGAAAACATCATTTGCCGCTTGTCGTGGACAGCACCTTTACCACTCCTTGCCTGCTGCGGCCCCTGGATTTTGGGGCGGATATCGTGGTGCATTCACTTACCAAATGGATTGGGGGGCATGGCACGGGCATTGGCGGCATCGTAATTGACGGCGGCCGGTTTGACTGGACGGACCCGAAATTTGAGCTGTTCAACAGGCCGGACCCCAGCAATTTTAATCTGCGCTTCGGCCACGATGCGGGGGCGGACAATCCCCCCGGCTTTATTACCCGGATGCGGCTGGTGCCGCTTCGAAACCTCGGGGCCTGCATCTCGCCGGACAACGCCTGGTTGTTTCTGCAGGGGCTGGAAACACTGCCCCTGCGGATGGAGCGGCATTGTGAAAATGCCATGAAAACAGCTGAATTCCTGGATTCCCACCCGGGTGTTGCCTGGGTGCGATATCCGGGTCTGCCGGCGGACTCCTCCCATGAAGTGGCGCGCCGCTATTTGACCGGGGGGTTTGGCGCGATGGTGGTCTTCGGAATCCGCGGCGGCCGAGAGGCCGGCAAACGCTTTATCGACAGCCTTCGGCTTTTTTCCCACCTGGCCAATGTGGGCGACGCCAAGAGCCTGGCCCTGCACCCGGCAAGCACCACCCATTCCCAGCTTACCGAAGATCAGCAGCGGGCCGGCGGGCTGTCCCCGGATATGATCCGGCTCTCCATTGGCATTGAAAATATCAATGACATTGTCGGGGACCTGGAACAGGCCTTTGCCGGGACTTGATGGATGAAGCCGGGCGCCCCTGCCGTAGGCGGCAAAGGGGTGCAATTACCGCGAAGGATGCGGCGCTGCCACTTTTGGAATCCCTCGGAAAAGGATTTTACTTGCCTGAAAAATTATAGTATGTAGAACAGTCCGTTAATTAAGGGAAC
>CAZNSO010000060.1:0-18681 GCA_964575805.1 uncultured Desulfobacteraceae bacterium | reverse complement strand
AGACGATCGAAGCCTTGCTGCAAGCCGGGGTGGTTGTTCAAACTGGTACAGCGAAAACCGAAAGGACACCATTGGCCGGCCGCACTTTTGTTTTAACCGGGAGCCTCGAAACCATGACCCGGGATCAGGCCAGGCAGCGGCTTCAAGAGGCAGGGGGCAGGGTAAGCGGCTCGGTCAGCAGCAAAACCGATTATGTTGTGGCCGGTCAATCTCCCGGCTCCAAACTGGAGAAAGCCCGGCAACTGGGTGTGACGGTTATTACCGAGGCCGAATTGCAGGACATGCTCGCGGATGCATCATAAACGCTTCCTTGCGTTGCCTCTTCTTGCTGTTTAAATATTATATCAAGGAAGCGTTTTGAGAGTGCCCACCACCGCATTATGGCTTTATCATCACTGCGGCTAGTAAAAAAAAGAACGGGGGGATCGGATTATGGCAGACAAAAAAAGAATCCGTGTGGTTATCGAAGGACTTGTGCAGGGGGTGAATTTCCGGATGGAGACCATGCGCGCTGCGGAAAAGATCGGTGTGGTCGGCTGGGTTCGCAACAAAAGCGACGGCACTGTAGAGGCGGTTATTGAAGGAGATGCCCCTGATGTTGATAAAATGCTGGAATGGTGCCGGAAAGGGCCGCGAGTGGCCCAGGTGACCCATGTTGATGTGGCGGAGGAAACGTATACCGGCGAATTCAAAGATTTCAGTATTCGCTACACGAGTTGAAACGTTTCAACGCCTCTGCCGCTTCTCTAAAAAAAAGGCGGCCGTCCCCTTCAGGAACCGCCGCCTTGAAGAAATGGAGAGAGTCTCTGCCTAAATCGAGTCCCGTAACATTTTTCCGGGTTTGAACTTGACAACGTTGCGGGCTTTGATCTTGATGGGTTCCCCGGTTTGCGGGTTGCGGCCGGTCCTTGCTTTGCGGCGGACCTTGGCAAATGTGCCGAAACCAACCAGCGTCACTTTACCGTCTTTTTTCTTGAGTGCCTTGGTTACCCCGTCCATAAAGGAATTCAGCGCGGCGCTGGCCGCAACCTTTGAGATACCGGCATCTTTGGCCATCTTTTCGACGATCTCTGCTTTTGTCATACTTCCCTCCCTTTTTCATGTTAAAGGTTAAAAAAGCCCTGATTATTTGGAAGCTTATAGGAGGTATAACCCCATGTCAATACATAAAATGCGATTTTTCCGATTTTTTTTAAATTTTAAACCTCTTAATCCCCTTGCCCGTTGCGTTTTGAATCAAGGGGGAATCAAGATGCTGTATTTGTATGAGCTGAAAACCCCATTATCATGGCATCCATCCAGGCATGGTGGTTAACCCCCTGTGTCTTGGCTAAAGCTTTACATGGTGGTTAAAAATAGGCTCCGCAATTATAGTAACGCATCCACGAAAAGCTGCGGGTCAAAAACCTGGAGATCCGAGATCTGCTCGCCAACCCCGATATAACGGATGGGTATGTTCAGCCCGTGGCTGATGCTCAGGACGATGCCGCCTTTTGCCGTTCCATCCAGCTTGCTGAGCACAATGCCGCTGACCCCCATGTCCCTGTGAAAGAGCTGGGCCTGTGAAATGGCGTTCTGTCCTGTGGTGGCATCCACAACCAGCAAGATTTCATGAGGCGCATCCGGGATTTGCCGGGCTATGGTGCGCTTGATTTTCTTCAACTGCTCCATGAGATTGACTTTTGTGTGCAGACGGCCGGCAGTATCGATAATGACGACATCCGCTTTTCTTGCCAAGGCGGCTTGCACCGCGTCATAGGCGACGGCCGCGGGATCGGCCTTGTCACGGTGCTTGACGATTTCTGCCTCAGCGCGTTGCGCCCAGATTTCAAGCTGCTCCACCGCAGCGGCCCGAAAGGTGTCCGCCGCTCCAAGGATCACTTTTTTACCCTCGGACCGGTACTTGAATGCCAGTTTGCCGATACTCGTGGTTTTTCCCACCCCATTGACCCCCACAACCATTATAACATGGGGCTTGGTGTCTGTTTGGCCGATGGAGGCGTCAATGGCGAGCAAATCACGCATTTCCGATTTCAAAAGCGCTTTAAACGAATCCGCGTCGCGGATTTGGGAAGAGGCGCCAGAGATCCGCTCAATCAACTCCCGGGTCGTGTCCACGCCAACGTCCGCAGTGATCAGCGCCTCCTCGATCTGCTCTATTGCTTCATCATCCAGACCTTGAGCTTCAGATAAAATGGATTCAATTTGACGTCCAAAAGATTGCCGGGTCTTGGCCAATCCGTTTTGCAGGCGTTTGAAAAATCCGCCGGGGCCGGCTCCCGGCTCCTCTTGAGCCGGGGCCGGAGGTTTTGCTGCAGCCGACGCCTCCTGAGAATCCATGGGTTTCGCATGCCCGCCTGCATGGCTCGGTTTTGAAGAAGCCGAGTCCGCTATATCCTTGCGAACTTTCTTTAGGCGCCGTTTGAGGCGAACCCGCCGCCAGATGCGCACCAGGCAGAGAATCGCAATGACGCCCAGGATTTCAGGCAAAAACGCCGATCCATGCGCAATTGTCCATTCGAACAGGGCCACAGTCATTTCAATGAAGGAATTTATCATTGCAGCTCCATAAAATCTTGTGATGAACCGGAAACTTCCGAATTATCGGCTAAAATTTTGTCAACATCCACCGATACAATCCGGGAAACGCCGTTTTCGCCCATGGTGACACCATATAGCATCTCGGCAAATTCCATGCTTTTTTTATTGTGCGTGACCATAATGATTTGAGACTTCTCACCGATTATTTGCAACAATTCATTGAAGCGGTGGATATTCACCTCATCCAGGGGGGCATCGATCTCGTCGAGCAGGCAGTAAGATGCCGGATTAATAAGAAAGATGGCGAAAATAAAGGCGATGGCAGACAAGGCCTTTTCTCCCCCGGACAGCAGGCTCAAACGGCTTACTTTTTTGCCGGGCGGATGAATCAGCAGTTCCACGCCGGTCTCCAGGGCATTGTTGGGCTGGGTCAGTTCCAGCCAGGCTTCGCCGCCTTCAAACAACCGGGGGAAAAGTTCCCGGAATTTTTCGTTGACTGCCGAAAAGGTTTCAGTGAAGAGTTTTTGCGTGATCCGGTTGATCCGCTGAATCAGATTTTGCAGATCATTTAAAGCATTTTCGAGATCATCGCGATGCTTGACGAAAAAATCATAGCGTGCTTTCTGTTTATCATAGGCCTCGATGGCCCCCAGGTTGACATCGCCCAGTGCCTCCATGGCCGCCTTGCATTCCGTCCGGTCCGCTTCCAGGCGGTCAATGGAGAAATCGGGGGAACTCACGGTATCCTGATATTTCGAGACATGGCCCACAAATGAGTCTGCATACCGCTCCAGAAACCGGTTCACCACATTTTCCTGGTTGACCCGGTAACGGGAGAGGTCAAGCTCAATCTGGTGGCGTTCTTCCTGGGCCCGGCTAAGATGCTGCCTGGTCTTGCTTATGGTACTGTCCGTGGCTTTTAATTCCCGGACAAGAGAGTGAAAAAATTTTTCCTCGGATTTGAGCGCATCGTTCAGGGAGTCCAGTTCGGACTGCGCCTCTGCTATCGCTGCACTCAGGGAGTCGATCGTTTCAGCTGCAGTGTTTTGTTTTTCAGTTTTCACCTCGATCTCAGCGCGGGCCGATTCAATTTGCGCGGCGCTGTCGTCACTGAATTGGCGAAGCCGTGCAAGCGTTGTCCGGGCACTGTCAAGCTCTGCCTGGATCCTGGTTTTGTCTAGTTTAAGATCAACCTCCTGCTGGTCAAAGGATTTGATTTGTTCAGATAATTCATCAATCTTTTCCCGGGTTTCGTTGACCGCTGCATCCGCTGCGGCAATGTCTTGTTTGATCTCTTCAAGGGCGGTGTCGTGGGCTTGAATCTCGGATTCAATATCTTCTTTTTCACCTTCCAGGCGTTCTTTCTCAAGACAGACGATCTCATGCTGCCGCCGGGCGTGCTTTAAGCGTTCAGCCGTTTTGTAGAGATCCTTTTCAAGTTGAACGACCGCCTTTTCCGCCTCCGTCTTGCGCGAACCCATTTCATGCAGGCGGGTTTCGATTTCGCGGATCTCCTTTTCCAGCCCGGCTTGAAGCGCCTCCTCTTTTGTAATGGTTTCGGTCAAATCTGCAATTTTCCGGTCAAGATCCCGGATCTCTTGTTTTTTTTCGTAAATCCCGGTCAGCTTGTTGGCGCTGCCGCCAACCATTGCCCCGCTGGATGTAATCAAATCGCCCTGGGAGGTGACAACGGTGGCCCGGGGGTGAATCTCTCGCAGCTTCAGGGCCGCCTCAAAATCCCCGGCGACCAGGGCCCGGCCCAGCAGGTTGTGGATGCTGGCTTCGAATCCGGCGCGAACAGAGAGATGTTTGACCAGGTAATCCGCTTGCGGTTCACCGTCGCCCGGCGATTCATTTTCGGCACGGTTCGGCTGCAAAGGCAGGAAACCGCAACGACCGGCTTCTTTTTCGCGGAGGTAGTCGATCGAATCCCTTCCGGTTTGCGTGTCCGTGACCAGGATGAACTGGAGGGCCTCGCCCAGGCAGGCTTCTAGCGCCAGGGCATAGCCGGGCTCAGGTGTCACGAAATCCGCTATAATCCCCCTTATGGGCGAATGGCGCCCTTCCTCGGCCGCGGCAATTTTCTCCGGGTGCCGCATGATGAACTTGACCCCGTCTTTGTACCACTCATAATTGTCTTCCATTTTTTTGAGAGCGGAATACCTGGACCGGAGCCGGCTGCGTTCATTGGAAAGCGTGTTAACGGTTTTGACCTGCCTGCCGAGGGATTCATTCTTTGCCGAGAGAACCCGCCGGGCTTCCGTTACCTGCTCGTTGAGCGTGTCGCGCTGCCTTACCCGCTCTTCCAGCCGCTCTTTTTCTTCGGATTCGGTCCGGGACAAATCTTCCACCGCCTCGAGGGATTCGGCTTCGTCCGTGTGCAGCCGCTTGAGCCGCTTTTTCAAATTTTCCTGGTTGGCCCGGGCGTTTTGGCAGATATTCTGGTACCTGGCCTTGTATGCGGACAGTTCCATGAGGCGGTTCTGCTGATCTTCCAGTGTCTCCTGGAAGCTGTGCCGCTGTTGCCGGATATCTTTGGATTTTTGGGCCTGCTGATCCAGGGCGGATTGAACCGAGGCAATGGCGGCGGTGAGCTGCTCTTCACTTTCTTCTTCCTCGGTGATTTCGGCCTCGAGTTTCTCGTTTTTCTCAATCAGGTTCTGTAGCGAAGCCTGCAGCTCACCGAGTTCATCGGTTAGCCGTTGCTTTTCCTGCTCCCGATAATCGCGATCCGCTTCAAGCTTGTCTATCCGGCGCTGTTTTTCGGAAATCTGTGTGCGTTTTTCGGAAACAGCCGCTTCCCGGCTGGCCGTCTCGGCCTGCATTTCCTCCCGGCGGGTGTTTAACTCCTCCAGGGTTTCGGTGTGCGCCTCGTCTTTTTCTGAAAGCGCCTTTAGCCGGGATTCGGCATTTTCAATCTGTCGGGCGTAGGTCGTATAATAATACACCGCAATCTGGATCTCGATTTCTTTTAAACGGCTTTGCAGGCGCTTATATTCCCGGGCGGCATCCGCCTGCTGGGACAGGCCGCTGAGCTGCTGCTGGACTTCATCGATGATGTCGTTTAACCGTTCCAGGTTCTGGCGGGTTGTCTCAACCTTGGCCAGGGCTTCTTTTCTCCTTGTTTTATACCGCATAACGCCCGCGGCTTCCTCGATAAAACTTCTTCTCTCCTCGGCTGACGCCTCGGTAATCGCCCCGATATTTCCCTGCTGGACAATAGCGCAGGATTTCGAACCCATGCCGGCGCCAAGAAAAATATTGTGGATGTCTTTTAAGCGGCAGGGCTGCTTGTTTAAAAGATAGGCGGTTTCCCCGGAACGGTAGAGCCTTCGGGTAATCATTACTTCCGAATACGGGTGGCGGGCGTCCGAATTTTCCGTCCCGTCACGGGTCAGCGTCAGGGAGACCTCGGCCATATTGACCGGCGCCCGCTTGTCCGTGCCGGCAAAAATCACATCCCCCATGGATTTGCCGCGCAACTGTTTGATGCTCTGCTCTCCCATGACCCATTTGATGGCATCAAAGATGTTGCTTTTGCCACATCCGTTCGGACCGACGATCGCGGAAATCCCGGGCGGGAATTCGATGGCCGATTTGTCCGGAAATGTTTTGAACCCTGAAATGTCTAATCGTTTTAAGCGCATAGGGGATGCCTGAATCGTGGTTTCAGAAACCTGAACGGAGCGCTTCCCATATAAAAAATTTTTGTGGTTTTATTAATCACAGACAGCTTGGCTCGAAAAACTTTGGAAGCCGGCCAGTTCCTTGTGGATTAGCGCTTTAAGAATTGGTATATGCAAATTTAGTATTTGTAACCCGATTCAAATTGGGTCTGCAATAAAAAAATAAAGCCGGTACTCGACCTGGATTCTCGACCTGGATTCTCGACCGGGATCTCGACGTGGATACGGAGCGGTGTTTTGAATTTAATTAAAAAGTATTGGTTTCTGATTGGTCTGGCATTGGTTTTTGCGCTGACCCTGGCGGATTTCTCCAATATGACAGCCGGGGCCGGCAGGTGGGCCAAGCAGCATTACGGGCCGGATGTGGTGATTTGTCTGGTTTTTTTCTTCTCCGGGATCATACTTGACCCCGCCCAAATACGGCTGGGATTGACAAATATCAAGGGCACCCTGCTTGCCCTTATCCTTATATTTGTCGTCTCGCCCATTATAGCTGGATTTTTGGGCGTCTTGCCCCTGAGCCCGGGGGTCCGGATCGGGCTTTTCCTTGTTGCGGTAATGCCGACCACGCTTAGCAGCGGCGTGGTTATGACCGCCGCGGCGGGAGGGGCAATGGCGCATGCCCTCGTGATCACCGTGATCGCCAATATACTGGCGGTGGCAACCATTCCGGTCTCATTGCCCCTGCTTTTGGAGATGACGGGAAACGCTACGGCCGTGATTATTGACAAGGCGGCGGTAATGACCAAGATCGGTCTTTTTGTTGTGCTGCCCCTTGTGATCGGCCTTTTTGGCCGCTCTGTGCTGGGACAGGGGGTGAGCAGGCAGGGCCGCCGCCTGCAGACAGCCAATCAGGTGCTGATTCTTTGCATCGTATGGATGGGAATCTCTCAATCCAAGCCGGTATTGCTGCAATCAGGGCCGGAATTAATCGCTATTGTTCTGGCGGCAGCCGGGTTTCACCTGAGCCTGCTGGCTGTGGCATGGGCTGCGCTGTATTTTTTCCGCATACCGCGGGGCAGGCGCGAGAGCATTTTATTTATGGGGATCCAGAAAACCCTGCCGCTCTCGGTTATTCTCCAGGTGACCTTGTTCCCGGAATACGGCCTGGCCCTGCTGGTTTGCGTGGCCCATCATTTTATCAGCCTCATGATAGACGGTTTCCTGGTGGGGCGCCTTAAACCGGAGGCCGGTGCCTGAGGGCTTCGCCTTATTCAGGGATGACGTAGGTTCTTGCCAGTTCCCGGTATCGGTGAATCTGATCAGCCACCCAGGTCCTGTCTTTCTTTAATTCACGGGCCATGAGTTCGGCCACCCGGGGAGCCATTTCCATGCTTGCCCGGGCATCCAGAAGCAGGGCCCGCGTGCGGCGGGAGAGAAAGTCCTCGACTGTTCGGGCCATTTCATGGCGGACCGCCCATATCACTTCAGCCGCAACCGTGGCAAAATTATCATGGAGTTTGTGCTGATATTCGCTCTCCTCCCGCATCAGGTCAAGAATTCCACGGGCATCGGCCCCGTATATCGAAAGCGGCCCGAATTTTTCACTGTTTTTATGATAACCGTGGATGTTCAGATCGGCTGAAACCGAGGGCGATTCTTTTAACTGGGCAACCGTTGCCGCCTGGTCTATGGTGTCTTCGGCCATCTTCCGGCAGGTGGTCCATTTTCCCCCGGCAATGGTTACGAGGCCGGAGCGGGAGATGTGAACGGTGTGGTCCCGGGAGACAGCGGCGGTGTTAGCCTCCGTTCCCTGACTGACAAGGGGCCGAAGACCTGCGAACATGCTTAAGACATCCGCCGGACCGGGGTCCTTGCTCAGGTAATGGGCGGCGTGGGTGAGCAAAAAAGAAATTTCCTCTTCCATGGGCCTCGGTTCCAGGGAAACGTTTGGCACCTCCGTATCCGTGGTGCCGACAATCACTTTTCCATGCCAGGGGGTGGCAAAAAGCACCCGTCCATCTTCGGTTTGCGGCACCATGATGGCACTGTCGCCCGGCAGAAAGGATTTGTCGAGAACCAGGTGGATTCCCTGGCTGGGCAGGATCATTTTGGGGGCCTCCGGGTTATCCATTTTTATTATACCATCGGTAAAAACGCCGGTGGCATTGATCACCCCCCTGGCCGCAACTTCATACTGGGTCCCGGTTTCCATGTCTTTGACGACAAGGCCCGAAACAATATCATCTTTTTTAAGCAGGCGGATCACTTTCATGTAGTTGAGTACGGTGGCGGATTGTTCGGCGGCTGTCTGCGCCATGTTGACGGCCAGGCGCGCGTCGTCGAACTGACCGTCATAATAGATGACCCCGCCGCGAAGCCTGCTGGTCTCGATGGTGGGCAAGTATGCAAGGGTTTTCTCTTTTGACAGGAATTTGGAATGCCCGAATCCATGTTTGCCGGCCAGCATGTCATAGAGCTTGAGGCCGATGCCGTAAAAAGGGCCTTCCCACCAATCGTAGCTGGGCACAACAAAGCGAAGGTTGTGGACCAGGTGGGGTGCATTCTTCCGGAGCAGGCCCCTTTCCTTCAATGCTTCCAAAACCAGGGTGACATTGCCTTGTTGAAGATAGCGGACCCCTCCATGAATCAGCTTGGTACTGCGGCTGGAGGTGCCCTTGGAGAAATCGTCCTGCTCCAGAAGGATCGTCTGATACCCCCTGGAGGCCGCTTCAATGGCTGTGGCAAGACCGGTGGCGCCGCCGCCGATGACTGCAAAGTCCCAGAGCGTATCGGCATCCTGCATCCGGGAAAGCATTTCCTCGCGTTTCATGCTCACCTCATTTCCTGTGAATATAATGGTTTTTCAATAGCGCGATCCGCCCGACGGATAAAACACCTTGTTGATACAAGTATGCCCTGGCCCGCATAGCCTCAGCGATGACTTCAAAGGCGGTTTCCACGGCCGAACCGGGGTGGCAGATCAAGGCCATGTCCACATTGGCCTGCAGGACCCGGCGCACAGCCGTTTTTATATCATAATGCTTGGCAATGGCCCCCATGTCAAGGTCATCCGTGAGCACCAGGCCGTTGAATCCCAACCTGCCGCGCAGGAGGGTGAAGGCTGTTTCGAAAGAAAGGCTGGCCGGCCAGTCCGGATCAATGCCCGTATAGCGGATGTGCGACAGCATGATGCCGGCTGTTTGATTGGCGATGGCTGTTTTAAAGGGAAGCAGGTCCCATGCGTCAATCTCGGAGAAAGGGCTGTCCAGTGTCGGCAGGTCACGGTGAGAGTCCAGGGTGGTTCTGCCAATGCCGGGAAAATGTTTGGCTACTGCCATGACACCGTTTTTTTGAAGGTGGCGGATAACTGTTCTTCCCATTTGCGCCACATATTCCGGGTTGTTGCCGAAAACCCGCTGCGCCATAATACTTTCAAGGCCTTCCGGCGCCACATCCAAGACCGGTGCCATGTTCATATTAATGCCCGTCCCGGCCAGCTCACGACCGGTAATATCGCCGAAACGAGCGGCATCGTTTTCTCCGCTCATGGCCGGATTTCCAGGGAATTCCGTAAAAGGCGCCTTAAGGCGGGCCACGACACCGCCTTCCTGATCAACAGCAATAAAAAGAGGGGGCTGGCCGCAGGCTTGCGCATAGTCCTGGATGGCGCGGCATAAGCGGGTCACCTGCTGCGGGGATTGGATATTTCTGGAAAAAAGAATAACCCCGCCCACTTTCAGGGTGTCAATCAGGTATTTTACATCCGCGGATAGTTCAGTACCGGAAAATCCTGCCATCAGGCGCTGCCCGGCAAGCTGGGCGGTTGTCAGGTTTTCTGCTTGCAAACGGCTACCCCCGGGGTTTCCGGTTTCTCTGCAGGCGATGGCCTGGTCTCGCACGCTGACGAAACCCAGGCTTTTTCAAAATTCAGGTGAACGGATTGCTTCTTTTTTCCGCATCAATGGAGGAAACCGCGCTGTCGCCGTAATCGTGGCCCGGCCAAACGCGGGTTTCCCCAGGAAGCGTATACAGCTTTTCCCGAATGGACCTGAGCAACTGCTGTGCGGACCCGCCCGGAAGATCCGTGCGGCCCACGGCTCCGACAAACAAGGTGTCTCCGGTAAACAAGTGCCCCGGGGCATACAGGCAGATGGAACCCGGGGAATGGCCCGGTGTATGAATGACCGTCAGTTCGGTTCGGCCAATGGTGATAACATCCTGATCCTTCAGGCGGCATCCGGCTTTGGGCGACCCCTTGCCGCCCATAAACCTTGCCAGGGCTTTGCTCAAAAACCGGCTGACTTGCTCGGCTTCGGCTTCGTGGATACACAGCACCGCCCCTGTTGCCTCAATGATGCCGGCATTTCCCGAAATATGATCGGTATGCCCGTGGGTGTTGATCACATGCGTTATGGAATAACCGGCGTGTTGGGCCTCTGCGAGAATTTTTTCCGGATAAAAGGACGGGTCGATGACAGCAGCCGTCCGGGTCGCTTCATCGCCAACCAGGTATGCAAAGTTGGCCATTCGGGGCAGGTAAATCTGCTTGACATCCATTAGCCGGTCTACAACCTCCGGGTTCCGGTTTTCAGTTCAGGGCCTGTGCGCTGACGGATAACTGCGGGGTTGATAGCTGCAAAGCGGCTCTTCCGCCAGGTAATCGCCGGTGGCCTCATAAGCCCGCGCCCGGCATCCTCCGCACACGCGCTTAAACTCACATGCCCCGCATTTCCCCTTCAGGTTGTCAAAATCCCTGAGGGAGTTAAAAATTTCCGAGTGTTTCCAGATATCGACAAAGGAAGTCTGTGTGACATCCCCGCAATTGAGATCGAGAAATCCACAGGGTTGCACAATTCCCGTGTGGGAGATAAAACAAAAGGCCGTACCCCCCAGGCATCCGCGGGTCACCGCATCCAGGCCATGGGTCTCAAAAGTCACGCTCTGCCCCTCCTGACGCGCCCGCTGTCTTAAAATGCGATAATAATGCGGGGCGCAGGTGGCCTTGAGCTGAAGGCGGGTTTTTTGCTTCTGATCATAAAACCAGTTCAGGGTGCTTTCATACTCTTCGGCGGTAATGGCCTGGTCCAGTATATATTTGCCGCGGCCGGTGGGGACCAGCAGAAATATATGAAGCGCCACGGCACCCAGATTTTCCGCAAGCTTCAGAATTTCCGGAATCTGGTCGTAATTGAATCTGCTGATGGTGGTATTGATCTGGAATTCAATGCCACGGGCCTTGGCTGCGGCGATCCCACGCAACGCGCCGTCAAAGGCCCCCTCAACTCCCCGGAACCCGTCATGGCGCTCTTTCGTGGCGCCGTCCAGGCTCACGCTGATCCGCTGGATTCCGGATGCAGCCATTTTTTGGGCCACAGTATCCGTAACCAGGGTGCCGTTCGGTGCCATCACCATTCGCAGGCCGCGGGCCGTCCCATATTCGGCGAGTTCAAACACGTCCGGCCGCATGAGCGGCTCCCCGCCGGTAAGAATGACAATAGGGCTGCCGAGTTCCGCAATCTGGTCTATCAGCTGAAGTGCCGCGGGGGTTCCCAGTTCCCCCGCATAATCCTGGTTGGTTGCCGCTGCCCGGCAGTGCGCACAGTTGAGATTGCAGTTTCGGGTAATCTCCCATGCCACCAGACGAAGCCCGGCATTGTCCGGTTTTTGCCGGAAGGCATGGGAAGTATTTTCCATTTGTTCAGAATTCAATGCAGTTCCCCTGGAACGTTTATCCGGATGCGGTCAAGACGGCAGCCGCCTCCATTGCAAAATAGGTCAGGATCATGTCCGCCCCGGCCCGCTTGATAGCGGTGAGCGATTCCATCATCACCTGGGACCCGTCTATCCATCCCATCTGGTCGCCGGCCTTGATCATGGCGTATTCGCCGGACACATTGTAGGCTGCCACGGGCAAATCCACTTCCTCGCGCACCCGGTATATGATATCCAAATAGGGAAGGGCGGGTTTGATCATGATTATATCCGCTCCTTCCTCGACATCCATGGTCACCTCCCGGATGGCTTCCATCGCATTTGCCGGGTCCATCTGGTAGGTGCGCCGGTCCCCGAAGCGGGGCGCGGAATGCGCGGCTGCGCGAAAGGGCCCGTAAAAAGCGGAACAGTATTTGGCTGCATAAGACATGATCGGAACCTGGCTGAAGCCTTCTTCATCAAGGCCATCTCTGATGGCGGTTACCCGCCCGTCCATCATGTCCGAAGGCGCCACCATATCCGCGCCGGCGTCCGCATGGGAAATGGCTGTTCGGGCCAAAAGATCCAGGGATGCGTCATTGTCGATCACTCCCTTTTCCACCACCCCGCAATGCCCATGGTCTGTGTACTGACACAGGCAGACATCGGTTATTACCAGCAGATCGGGAAGTTTTTGTTTCAGCTGCTTGACGGTTTTTTGAACAATTCCGTCTTTGGCATAGGCCCGCGTTGCCAGTGGATCCTTTTTATCCGGGATACCAAAGAGCATGATGGCGGGGATGCCAAGCGCGTGGACCCGTTCGGCCTCCCTGACGAGGTTGTCTGTGGAAAACTGGAAATGCCCGGGCATGGAAGGAATCGGGTTTTTGATATCTTTTCCGCTGATGGCAAACATCGGAAATATCAGGTCGTCCACAGAGAGCGTGGTCTCACGCACCATTCGGCGCAACGCCGCTGATTGCCGCATTCGCCGCGCACGATAATCCGGAAAAAGCATGTTCGTCCCCTTCGTTTATTCCTGTTCCTGTAACTGAGGCAAGCGTGAAATTCGCTTAGCTTATACCGATTTCTGTGTCGGTCAAATAGCAGGCCGGATCCGGTGCCCAGATATCTCCGGTCAATGCCTCGGCCCGAACCCTGAAGTTGCCGCCGCAAATATCGAGCCACCGGCATTTTGCGCAGCGGCCTTTCACATAATCCTTTTTGTTCTTAAGCTTTTTCATTAAAGGGTCGGACAAATCGGTCCAGATTTCTGAAAAAGGCCGTGTCCGGACGTTTCCAAAACTTTTATGACGCCAGAATTGATCGGCATGAACCTCGCCGTCCCAGCTGATACAGCCAATACCCCGCCCGGAGCTGTTGCCTTCATTCATTTTAAGCAGCTCCAGGACCTCTTTGGCCCGATCCGGGTTATCCTGCAGCATGCGCAGGTACAAGTAAGGGCCGTCAGCATGGTTGTCCACGGTCAGAACTTCCTTGGGCTTGCCCCGCTCATGAAGTTCCCGGGTGCGATCGATAATCAGGTCCACTGTTTTTCTGGTCTCCTCATGGGAGAGGTCGTCGTTGACCAGGGTGGAACCGCGGCCCGCATACACCAGATGATAAAAACAAATCCGGGGGATATCGCGCTGCTCCAGCAGATCAAACAAAAACGGGACTTCATCGGCGTTGAACTTGTTGATGGTAAAGCGAAGCCCCACCTTGATGCCTTCGGCCTGGCAGTTTTCAATCCCCTTCATGGCCGCATCAAAGGCCCCGTCCACGCCACGGAACCGGTCATTGATCGCCTGGCTGCCATCCACGCTGATACCGACGTACGAGAGGCCGATGTCTTTAAACAACTTTGCCGTGGCCGGATCGATCAGGGTCCCGTTGGTTGAGATAACCGCGCGCATGCCGCGTTCAATGGCATAGGCGGCCAGTTCGGCAAGGTCCCGGCGCATCAGGGGCTCCCCCCCGGAAAAAAGCAGAACAGGCGCCCCCATCGCCGAGAGGTCCTCGATCAAGCGTTTCCCCTCGGTGGTGGACAATTCATTGTCCTGATGGCCGGCTTTGGCATGGGCATAGCAGTGAACGCATTTTAGATTGCATTGCTGGGTGATGTTCCATACGACCACCGGCTTTTTATCCATTGAAAATTGAAGCAGGTGCGAGGGCATATCTTTGGAGCTGCGATTGTACCGGAGGGCGTCGGAAGGCTCCACCGTACCGCAGTAGAGTTTGGAAATTCCTATCATGAGTTTCTGTCGTCCTGGTTTTTATCTGGTTTTTCAGTATTTGGCCATAGCAATTGCGGCGTACACCGGGTACGCCGCAATCGTTCACATCAACCAAACTTATAGGATCAATTGAAATCCGTGTAAATGATTTTATGAATCAGGCAGGCTTCCTTTCTCGCCGGAGTTGCCCTCGGGATGTAAATTGACCTGCGACAAATCTGCATCCACCTTGTTGAATTCCTTTTTTATTAACTGGTTAAGAAAAGTCTCGGGGTTTTCCAGGGCATAGCGGGAAATGAAAAAACGGTTGCGCCCGGTTTTTTCCCGAATCAGTTTGAGGCCGTATTCAAAATCCGAAGAAAGCTTGCTGTCAACGTTTTTAATGCCCTCTGAGCGATCCATCAGCTTTTCCAGTATAAAATCAACCGCTTCCTCCTCAAGTACAATATTGACTTCATGCCGGTTGTAAAATTCAATCTCGATTCTTTTTATCCGATCGTAATAGGATTTTATTGAATTGACAGCCTCTCCGATTTCCGTGACATTCTGGCAGTAATAATCCGTAATACGCTCTATGCGGTACTCGGAAAGCGGCAACCCGTATTGACTGGTGAGGCTCCGGCGGTTGTGCCGCAGATAATCCCGGATGTGCTCCCGCGTCTGTTCCGTAACAGCTTCAAAGTCAGCCAGCCGCTTTTCATATCCGGCCCCGTTTAACCATTGCGACAGAACGGTTTCCGGCTGTTCAATAACTTCAAGGGTGACCGGAAAACGCGTAATATGGGTTGAAGGCAGATGGGTTTCAAACGGAATCAATGCCTGCTCGATAACACTGACAAGTCCGCGGGCGCCGGTATTTTCGCTCTGAGCCCGCTCGGCCAGGCATGCCAGCGCTTCATCAGAGAATTTGATATCCATTCCGTAGGTGGCAAAATCCAGGCGCTTGTTCAAGATCACCGGGTTGTTGGGGTTTCTCAGGATATCGAGCAGATCCTGGAATTCGAGCTCTTCGAAAACCGCTTTAACCGGCAGCCGACCGACAAATTCGGATTCAAATCCGTATTCAATCAGATCTTCCGCCTTGCTGTGCCTGAGAAGTTTGGCCGCCCGCTCTCCGCTATTGACGTTCGCCCCGAAGCCAATGCCCCGATCCGTGGTTCGATTCTTTATGATTTCCGATAATTCACCGAAAGCCCC
Organism: uncultured Desulfobacteraceae bacterium; assembly: GCA_964575805.1. Taxonomy (GTDB): domain Bacteria; phylum Desulfobacterota; class Desulfobacteria; order Desulfobacterales; family Desulfosalsimonadaceae; genus M55B175. The sequence continues at coordinate 3,383 of CAZNSO010000060.1, read as the reverse complement.
GCTCATGATGAACAGGATATTTTTGGTATTAACGGATTTTTTTTCGCGCTTACCGGTTTTCCGGAACTGCTCCACTTCCTGGATCATGGAGATGGGGTCATGGGGCACCTTCATCTCGACTTCGGTCTCCTCCATGGGTTTGAGCAGGGCGCGCTGGACGCCGGTACGGGAAACATCCGCACCAACCTGGTTTTTGCTGGAAGCGATTTTGTCAATCTCATCAATGTAGACAATGCCGTACTGAGCCAGCTCAATGTCATTGTCGCTCTCGCGCACCAGATCCCGCACCAGATCTTCCACGTCACCACCCACATACCCGGTTTCACTGAATTTCGTGGCATCGCCTTTTACAAAGGGCACCCCCAGTTTGTTGGCGATCAATTTGATCATGTATGTTTTGCCGACGCCGGTCGGTCCGATCATGAGTACATTGTTTTTGATCCCCCCCGTAATTTCCCGTCCGCTCGACGCTCCTTTCTGCTGATAACGGATCCGGTTAAAATGGGTACAGACTTTTGTGGCCAGGATTTGCTTGGCCGTATCCTGGCGAATGATATATTGATTCAGGTAATGAATCAGCTCTTGGGGTTTAAGATCAAAATCAATGGGGTGACGGGACTTTCCAGCGTCATCCGTATCGCCGGAATGCTCCTGCTGGGGCATGACGATCGGTGAGACGATCTTAACCTGGTCCCCGTATTTACGATTCAGAAACTCGCTGATTTCTTTTTCAATTTCGTTTGGATTCGGTATTTTTTCATTATATTCTTTCATAGTGGAATCAATATAATCACCGCCCCCGCCGATTCAAGCCCCTTAAATGTGATTTTTGCTCGGGCTCCGGTTGATCGCCCCAAGGGTCGGCGGTGTCAAGCGCAGGCAGTTTACTGAAGGGCCATCCCGCGGCTGTATGGCGATTATTGCCCCCCTGTTCAGACGAATTGTTTGCATGCACCGGGTTTGCCGTTATGCTTATAAAAGAACGGGGGAGAAGGAATTCGGGAAAACCGTGAGTCCGGGCTGCCAAAACCCGGAGAGATCCCAAACCTGTAAAAAAGGGAGGTCAACATGAGCGACAGCGTTTACAAGTTTATCGAAATGGTCGGCACCAGTCCGACATCCTGGGAGGATGCCGCCAAGAACGCAGTGGACACAGCCGCCAAGTCCCTGAAGGACCTGCGGGTTGCCGAGATCAAGGACATGGACATGAAGCTTGAAAATGACAAGGTGGCCTTGTATCGCACAGTTGTGCGATTGTCATTCAAATACCGGGGCGATTAAGGAAGGAAGCCGGGCAGACGGTACTCGGGGCAACCCGCCGCAGGGCCCGACCCGCCCCCTGAGAATGAAGACGAGAAACAGCCAATAAAAAAAGGCGTCGCCCGACGCCTTTTTTTATTGCGATTTGGTGCCGAGGGGCGGAATCGAACCACCGACACGGGGATTTTCAGTCACCTGCTCTACCGACTGAGCTACCTCGGCGAAAAATTTAGTTAGTGTATAAAGAAAAATCCATTTGACTGTCAAGGGCTTTTTTTGTCCATATCGCCAAACAGGAACTGGAGCAGGGCGCATGCTGTGATCGCTGCAGTCTCAGCCCGCAATATGCGCGGGCCCAGCCAAACGGGGGCAAACCCGCAGCCAAGGGCCGCCCTGCCTTCTTTTTCACTGAAGCCTCCTTCCGGCCCGAGCAGCACGGAAACATCCCGCCTGCCTTGTTTCGGATCAAAGGCCCCGCTCAGAGGTTGCCGCGCATTTTCCCAGAATATAATTTTTGTTTGCGAGGGCCGGAGCGCCTCCAGGATTTCATTATAAGGTGCGGGCCCTGCAATCTCGGGGGCCAGGGCGCGGCGGCTTTGCTTCACCGCTTCCCTGGCAATGCTTTGCCACCGCTCGATTCGGGAGTCAAGCTTTTTTTGAGGCGGCCGGGCAACAGAGCGTTCCGTCCACATCGGCTGGAAACGAGTCATGCCAAGTTCGGTGAGGTGGCGCACCAGCAGGTCCATTTTTTTTTCTTTTAAAAAGCCCACCGCCACAGTTAATTTCAGGGCGGACTCGGTATCAGGGCGAAAACAGCCCTGCACCGCCGCTTTTACGCAGCTGTCGTTTATTGACCGGATTCGGGCGGCGTAGGCATAGCCCGAGCCGTCCACCAGTTCTATCTCATCACCGGGCCGCAGGCGCAGAACCGTGCGGATGTGCCGGGATTCATCTGCTGTCAACTCAACCGTCTCCCCGCTTATCTGCCGGGGGTCAATATAGAATCTTCGCATGTCCGCGGTCCTGCAAAGTTGTTTTGGGCCTGCCGCCGGGTTCCCTCGTGAATGACATCAGAAAACTATTATGCCTCCCTGAAAAGGTCAATGGCAAAAATTTCAAATCTCTTGACATAACCAACCGGTTTTGGTAGAAAAAATTTACAATTTGCATAGCATTTCAGATCATTTTATCATGAAGGGGCCGCGTATATGATCGAAAATCCAGAAAATCCTCAAGGCGATCGGTTTGATGAAGGGTCCTCGGAACCGGACCCCGGCAATTATGACGATCTTATTGAGATGTCCGATATTGCAATCGGTGCCGCAGAGGAAGATGAGGAAATTATTGAATTGACGGAAGAAGTCGTCGATGAGGCGGTGGAGGCAGCTTCTGATGGCCGGTGGGACGGAGATGGAGAAGAGGCGTTTGACCTTTCCGGAACGGACGATTTTTTTGATAGCAGCGAGCAGGCGGAACAGGCGCCCGCCGCTCAAGACGAATGGCTGCCGCCGGAGACCGCTGAGACGGAGCCTGCTGAAATTGGCAAGGAAAGTCTGAGCGGTATTTCAACGAAAGATGTGGAAGGTTTTCTGGACCAGGAGCTGGATGAGTATTTCGGTGAGGAAGAATCCGGAGTGTTTGAACTCCAGTCCGCCGGGGAGGAGAAACCCGGGGCTGCGCCCGAGATTAATGTGTCCCTGAATAAGCCGGATATGCCGGATATTACGCCGGATATTACGCCGGATATGCTTGATGCGGCCTTGGAGCGGGTCATAGAAAAACACTATGCCGACAGGATTGAAAAAATTCTTAAGGACATGATAGAAGAGCGGCTTTCAGAACATATGGCCCGTCTGCAAAAACAGCGGGGGGAGGTCTGATGCGTGAGCCAGGTTGCGGCCGGTGCCATGTCAGGCCCGCTGCTGCTGTTTTTTTTCAGGCGCGGCAGGGGCATCAGGGTGTAATTTCCGCCTGCCTTGATTAAAAGGAAAACCCCGGTTTTTGTGTGGCCTTTAAATGCCGGCGGCTGCTATACAGCAGTTTTTCAAGCGCCATCAGTTTTTCAAGAGCCACCAGGGTTGATTCAAACGTTTAATGGGGATTGCGTTCAATCCCCATTTTTT
>CAZNSO010000059.1:14568-19421 GCA_964575805.1 uncultured Desulfobacteraceae bacterium | reverse complement strand
AAAGTTAGGGGTGAAAAAAGGTGTTGGTCACCTCCAGCAGGATCTTTTCCCGCCACTGCGGGGGCATGGCGTCGAGCACTTCGTTAATCGGGGCGGTTCGCTCCGGCAGCTTTCCCTTGTCCATGCCGGCCAGGCGCATCAGTTCCCGGGCATTGTCAAGGATCGCCTCGCCCTGTTCGGCAATCATCTCCCGGACTTTTGAAAGAAGCGTGCCGGACGGCAGACCGCGGGCCTTTTCCACGCTCTGTTTCAAATCGGAAATAAAGGCGGCGGTTTTGCCCACGTTGGAAAGGTTGACGGAGAGATGGATGTTTGCGGGTACAGTGTCAAAGGAAAAGGAGGGCTGGATGTACCAGCCGCGCGCGTGCATCTCGTCGATAATGTGGAAGACGCTGACCTCCCGGGATGTAAAGGACAGAAGCGTCATCTCGGGCGTTCCCAGAAGATAAAGCCCGGGGATGGATTCGATGCCGGCCTTGATCTCCCGGGTGGCCTCAAGTTTTTTACGGGCAAATTCCAGGTATTTCGCATCCCCCACGTAATGGAGAACCGCCCAGGCCGCGGCAAGGGGGCCGCCGCTTTTGCTGCTCTGAACCGTGGGGTTGATCATGGTGTAGCCCAGCCAGCGCGAAAAGGAAAACATCTGGAACCGCCGCAGATCGGGGCTCCGGTGCAGAATCAGGGACGCCCCCTTGGGCGTGTAGGCGTATTTGTGTAGGTCAACGGAGATCGAGCAGACGCCGGGGAGGGAAAAGTCAAAATCCGGCACCGGCCGGCCCAGTCGTTTGCAGTAGGGGAGCAGAAAACCGCCCATGCAGGCATCGGTGTGAAACCAAAGGCCATGCTCGCTGGCCAGGCTTGAGAGTTCGGCAATCGGGTCGATCACCCCCTGGGTGTAGGAGGGGGCGGAGCCGGCCAGGAAAATCGTGCTGTCAGTGATGCATTGGCGGGTTTTGGCGACATCGGCTTTGAAGGTCTGCGGGTCCACGGAGACTGTCATGGCCCTCATGCCGAAATAGTGGGCCGCCTTGTGAAATGCGGCATGGGCGGTTGAAGGCAGGATCATCTCCGGCTCCCGGATTTCGGGCCGGTGCTGGCGGTAATAATCCCGCGCCGCTTTTACCGCCAGCAGAATGCTCTCCGTGCCGCCGCTGGTGAAATTGCCCACCACCTGATCATCGCCCCGCAGGTGACGGCGCATGATGGCCGTCAATTCGTTCTCCAGCCGCAAAAGACTGGGGTAGACAGTGAAATCCAGCGCGTTTTCAGTCAAAAACCGGTTGTAGACCTGCTTGCCGAATTCCAGGATTTCCGCGCCGGGGTCGAATACGTAGCCGAAGACCCGGCCGGAGGACCAGTCCACGTCCGCCTGTTTATAATCCTTGAGTTTCTCAAGGAGCGTCTCGCTGTTTATCCCGGATGCTGGCAGCTGCATAATGCCTCCTTTAAACTATTGGGGGCGCTATTTGGCGTTCAGGTGCCGGTATTTGGATAAATACCGGACCGGCGGCTTCAAGGCGTCCCTTCGAAAGGGTTCGGCAAGGACTTCTTCGCCGCCCTGGATGCGCGCGTCAATGACACAGGGCGCCCCGGAGGCCGCAGCCTCGGCCACCGCTTCGGCCACCGCTTCGGGGGTGTCCACCGTGAATCCTTTGGCCCCCATATCCCGGGCGATTTGTGCGAAATCCGGATTCTGCCGCAGGTTGCTTCCCACAAACCGGTTGTCGTAATAGTCGATCTGGTTCTTTTTCTCCGCACCCCATTCATAGTTGTTGGCCACCACGGCAATCACGGGGATGTCCTCCCGCACCGCGGTCATCACCTCGGCCAGGCCGCTGATGCCCCAGGCGCCGTCGCCCTGGAAGGCGAATACGGGTTTGTCCGGCCGGCCGATTTTGGCCCCCATGGCCGCCCCGTAGGCAAAGCCGCAGTTGCCCCAGCTGAGGGCGGCAAGGTGCTGGCGGATGTCCGTAAATGTCAAATAGGCGTTTGACATGGAGGCGTTGTTGCCGATATCTGTCGTCACAATGGCGCCTTGCGGCATGGCGCCGGCAAGGGCTTTTAAAAAGGCCCTCGGGTGCATGGGGTGCTGCGCTGATGCCGACCAGCTGTCGAGCTCCGCCGCCCATTGCGCTTTTTCGCGCGCAATGGCGTCCAATCGCTCGGTTGCTGTCGCCGGGCCGCCGGTCATGGAATGCAAGGCATCCAAAAGGGCTGTGGCATATTCCTTTGCATCCGCGGCACTGGCCACATCGACTTTTCGGCCCAGGCCCAGGACACGGGGGTTGGCATCCACCTGGATGATTTTGGCCTGATCGGGAAAGTAATCCATATCATACTGGGGGAGGGTGCCGAACGGCCCCAGCCGGCAGCCCAGGGCGAGAACGACATCCGCCCGGGAGAGCAGCCGCATGGCCGCCTTGGAGCCGCAGTAGCCGATGGGCCCGGCAGCCAGGTAATGGGCGGCCGGGAACGTGTCGTTGTGCAGATAGCTGTTGACCACCGGCGCCTGAAGGTGCTCGGCAAGGGCCCGGGTTTCCGACAGGGCGTCGCCCTGGCTGACCCCGCCGCCGGCAATGATCACCGGAAATTTGGCCTCTGCCAGCAGCCGGGCCGCATCCGAGATGGCCCGGCGGGAGCCGGGGCCTGTTTGGATATCCAGGGAGGGGTAGATTTCATCCTCTAATTCCCCGTAAAAATAATCCCTGGGAATGTTGAGCTGGGCCGGCCCGTTTTCCAGCTTCGCCATGTAAAAGGCGCGCCTGGCCAGCTCCGCCATGCGCTCCGGCCGGTTGACCCGGACCTGGTAGACAGTCTGCTCCCGGAACCAGGCCATCTGGTCGAGTTCCTGGAAACCGCCGGTGCCGATGCCCATGGAGCCGGTTTCCGGGGTGATGGCGACTACCGGGGAATGGGCCCAGTAGGCGGCTGTAATGGCGGACACGAAGTTGGCGGCGCCGGGGCCGTTTTGGGCGATGCATGCCTGGGGTCGCCCGGTTACGCGGGCCAGGCCGTCTGCCGCATGGGCCGCGGCCTGCTCATGGGCCACGGATACAAATCGGATGCCGGCGGCCGGAAACAGGTCCAGCGCATCCATGTAGGCGGAGCCCACGATTCCGAAAACCGTTTCAACGCCTTCCGCCACGAGGGTTTCCACCAGGGCCTCGCTCGGCGTCATTTTAAAAGTTGTCATGGCGACCTCCTTATGCTGTCGATTAGCCTGTCCACGCTGTATTCAAAAAACTTTTCAAAATCGTCGCTCTCAATTATGGTTCCCCGCAGTTTTTGGATTTGAATCAGCCCGTGGAGCGAGGCCCAGAAGAAAACGGCGAAGTTGCCGGGAGCGGATTCCTCAAAAATGCCTTTGTCGACGCCCTCCTCGACGATATCGGCGATGTAGCGGAGAATGGCGGCGCCTTTGGAATCGATGGTGCGATTCAGGTCCTCTGAGAAAAAAATTTGGGGGGAGGAGAGGAAGTAATTGATGACATCGAAATAATCCCGGTGTTTTTGGCTGAACCGGTAGTATGCCAGGGCGCCTTTTTTCAGTTTGTGCTCACAGCCCGTAGCATTTTCGGTTTCCGAAAGGATACCGGCGTGCATGATGTCTAAGCCCTCATGTTCCAGGGCGGCAAATATCTCCTCCTTGTTCTTGAAATAGAAATAGATGGATCCGATGGAAAGTTCGGCTTTTTTGGAAATTTTATTGACCGATGTTTTGTGGAAGCCCTCCTGGAACAGGAGCGCCCGCGCGGCGTTCAGGATCTGCTCGCGCCGATGCATTTTCTCCCGCTCCCGCCTCTCTTTTTGTCCCATGGGAATTTCACTGGCCTTTCATCGTTTGATAACCGCCGGTTCCCGGCGATTCAGAGTTCCATCAACTGGCCGCCCGTGATATTGATCGCCTGCCCGGTGATATAGGATGAGGCTGCCGAGGCCAGGAAAACAGCCAGCTCAGCGACTTCCGCCGGCTGCCCGATTCGTGCCAGGGGAATGGTTTTGCACATTTCCGCCTCCCGCTCTTGGGCGGTGCTGTCAAAAAAACGGGCCTCGAGTTCAAATCGCCATTTTTCAATGTCTGTCATGATCTGGCCCGGGCAGAGGGCATTGACGCGGATATTTGCCCCGGCCAGTTCCCTGGCCATGACTTTGGTCAACATGATCACCCCGGCCTTTGCCGCCGCATAGGCGGAATTGAAAAGCGGCGGGACTTTTCCGGCCCGGGAGGCGGTGTTGATGATCACGCCGCCGCCGCCCGCTTTCAGAAGCGGAATGAGGGCCTTGGATACCCGGAAAACCCCGTTGAGGTTGATGTCAATGGTTTTCAGCCAGGCCGCTTCATCGTAGTTTGCCACATCGCTGGGCACCCCGAAGGAGGCACCGGCATTGTTGCAGAGAATGTCGATGGTTTCAAAGCGGCTGCCGACCGTCTCCACCATCCGGGCCACCGATTGCGGGTCCGAGACATCAAGGGGCACGGATTGGCAGCGGACCCCGAAGTCTGCCTGGATCTGCGATTCGAGGGCCTGCATTTCCGAGGAGGTGGCGGTGCTTACCTGGCCGGCGGCATCCCGGGCCACGGCTTGTGAAACCCCGAGATCGGCGATGACAATGTGGGTGCCGCAGGCAGCCAGCCTTTTGGCAATGGCAAAGCCGATGCCGGTTTTTTTCCCGGCTCCCGTGATAATTGCGGTTTTTCCGGACAAATCCGTGTACATGGCCACCTCATAAAATTAGAATAGGTTTCATTTTTAGAATGATATTCGATGTGGCAGATATGTCAAGACTATTTTAAACCTGTTTTCATTTTAAACCGGCTGTCCGCGGCAGGTTGGAAAGCCGCCCGGATGCGA
>CAZNSO010000059.1:0-14468 GCA_964575805.1 uncultured Desulfobacteraceae bacterium | reverse complement strand
CCGGATGCGACAATAAAACCGGATGCGATAAAAAAAACGGATGAGATAAAAAAAGGCGCCCCGGGTGAAGGGGCGCCTTGAGCGGGTGGATCCGGCAGATGGGCCTGGATTGATTAATAAACCTGTTTGTAAAGCTCCGCGATATCGTTGGGGTCGGTCACCGGCCGGGGGTTGAAGAGGGTGGCGGAGTCGGCAATGGCGTGGAAGGGGGCCATGGCCAGGGTTTCCTCCGTGACGCCGACTTCGGAGAGTTTCATCGGGTGCCCGGTTTCCTGCATCAGCTTCTCCACGGCATCGGGAGCGGCCAGGGCGGCTTCCCGCCTGTCCATGCCGCCGATGCTCACGCCCAGTGCCTGTGCGGCCAGGGCCATTTTTTCAGTGGCATAATCGATATTGTATCGCATCACCGCCGGCAGCACGATGCCGCAGGCGGCGCCATGGGGCACGTTGCTCAGCATGCCCACGGTATGCGCCATGGAGTGGGCAAGTCCCACCTGGGCGTTGCCAAAGGCCCATCCGGCCGTTGTCGCTGCCATCTGCATGTTGTTGCGGGCTTTTTCATCCCTGGGATCAGCAATGACTTTTGGCAGATTCTCCCGGATCAGGCGGATGGCCTGCAAGGCGTGGCCGTCGCAGATGGGGTTGGACATGATGCTGGTCAGCGCCTCCACGGCGTGGGTCATGGCATCCATGGCGGTGGTGGTGGTCAGGCCCGGCGGCAGTGTCAGGGTGAAGCAGGGGTCGAGAATGGCCGTATTGGGGGTGATATAGGGGTCAATGATGTAGACTTTCCGGCCCGCGGTGCCGCTTTTGATTACCGAAACATTGGTCACTTCGCTGCCGGTGCCCGAGGTGGTGGGAATCGCGATATGCGGTGTCTGGGGCTCGGTCAGCCGCATGATCGCCACGTGATCGTCGGCCTTGCCCCCGTTTTTAAGGGTCACGCAGACTGCCTTGGCGGTGTCGATGACGCTGCCCCCGCCCACACTCACGATGATGTCCGCCCCTTTCTCACGGGCCAGCTCCGTGGCCTGATCCACGGTGGTGAGATCCGTGTCCTGGGCGATCGCGTCAAAGACCCCGGCGCAGAAATCTCCCAGGGCGTCTTCCACAAGCTTTAGCAGTCCCGCGTCGCGAACGCCTTTGTCGGTTAACACCAGGGCCCGTCTGCCGCCCAGCCGGACCACCTCGCGGTAGATGGAAGCGAGGGTCCCGTGACCGGCCAGCACCAGGGTGGGGGTGATATACTGGACAGCCGGCATGCGGGGGTCGTCAGAGAATAGTTTCATGGTGAAATTGCTGTTGTGGTCGGCAATGGCGGCCACGTGCACCCGCTTGATCTCCGTGTATTCGGAAAGCCCCGCATGGCCGAGTTCCCGGCCGATTCCGGACTGCTTGTAACCGCCGAACGGGCAGAAATCGCCGAAGGCATGGTAGTCGTTGATCCACATGGTGCCGGTTTTGATTTTCCGGGCTATGCGTTCGGCCCGGCCGTGGTTTCTCGAGAAGACCCCGCCGGCCAGCCCGTAAATGGAGTCGTTGGCAATGGCCACCGCATCCTCGTCGCTGCTGTATTTGATGATGCTGACCACCGGCCCGAAAATTTCCTCCTGGGCGAGGCGCATGCTGTTTTTGACCTCAGCGAAAATGGTGGGCTTGTAATAGAAGCCTCCCTCAAGACCCGCAACTTCCGCGCGTTCGCCGCCGGTGACAAGCTCTGCGCCTTCTTCTTTGCCTATCTGAACATAGCGCTCCACCGTGGCCAGCTGCTCGGCATTGACCAGCGGCCCCTGCTGCGAGGCCGGATCGAGTTGATAGCCCACCCGCAGCGCCTCTGCCCGGTTTTTCAGTTTTTCCAGAAATTCGTCATAGAGGGAGGCGGCGACCAGCACCCGGGTTCCGGACTCGCAGACCTGGCCCTGATGGAAAAAAGTGCCGAACAGCGCGCCTTCAACAGCCAGGTCGATGTCGGCATCATCCAAAACGATATTGGCGGATTTGCCCCCCAGCTCCAGGGTGACTTTCTTGACCGTGTCCGCACCCATCTTCATGATCTGGCGGCCCACCTCGGTGCTTCCGGTAAAGGCGATCTTGTCCACCGACGGGTGGGTGCAAAGGGTGGTGCCCAGTTCCCCGCCCGGGCCTGCGATGATATTGATCACCCCGTCCGGAATACCCGCGGCTTTTGCCGCCTCGGCAAGGATGAGGGCCCCCAGGGGTGTTGAAGTGGCCGGTTTTAGGACAATGGTGTTTCCCATGGCAATGGCCTGGCCGATTTTCCAGAAGGCCATGCTAAGCGGGAAGTTCCATGGCACGATGCCCACGCACACGCCGATGGGTTCGCGGCGGATGAAATCCCGGCCGGGGGCGAAAACGTTTCCGGCATAAGGGATTTCCTCTTCCCAGGGAAAATGGTAGGCGGCATAATGGGCGTAGTTGCGGATCAGCTGGGAGCCCAGCATCCCCCAATATTTGGACAGTCCGATAATCTGGCCGGAATCCATGGACTCGGTAATCGCCATCCGCAGGGTCTGCTGGGTGACCTGGTCGGCAAAGGCATTGAGCTTCTCCATGCGGCCGGCCGGGCTGAGATCACTCCAGACGCCGCTGTCGAATGCTTTTCGGGCTGCGGCGATCGCCGCTTCAGCATCTGTTGCAGCGGCCTTGGCCACCGTGGCAACGGGCATGCCGGTTCCGGGATCGAGGGATTCGAAGGTGTCTCCGCTTGCTGCATCTACGAATTCACCGCCAATAAAGAGCTTGTAGTGATCCATGCTAACCTCTCCTGTTTTTATCGATTCATGTGACAGCAGGCCGGGTTCAAATCCGGGCCGGGCCGATGGGTGTGCGCAAGTCTGGAGCAATGACCGGTGATGCCCATATGATATCCAAAAATTCGTACTATTGGAGATTGGCGATGATCTCCCGGGCCGGATCCGCCAGGAACCGGACCCGGTCCTTGTAAGTGGTGGCCACGGCGGAGCTGGCATTGCCGTCAACGCCGCGTTTGTAAACCCCCTGGGCAATAGCGGCCAGGCGGAACATGCTGAAGGCCAGGAAAAACTCCCAGTCCCTGATTTCTTTGCGGCCGGTGCGGCGGCAATAGGCGTCCACGTATTCGGATTCTGAAGGAATCCCCACCTGCTTCAGGTCGAGTCCGCGGAAGCCGGAAAGCCTTTCCTCGACAGTCGGGAGGTAATAGTTCATGCAGTTGTAGGCCAGGTCTGCCAGGGGGTGGCCAAGTGTCGCCAGTTCCCAGTCAAGCACGGCTATGACGCGGGGTTCCGTGGGGTGAAACATGAGGTTTTCAATGCGGTAGTCCCCGTGTACGATAGCGGTGCTCTCGTCTTCCGGAATGTTGCGGGGCAGCCAGTCGATCAGGACTTCCATGCTTTCAATTTCCTCGGTCTGGGAGGCGCGGTACTGCTTGGTCCACCGGTTGACCTGCCGGGCCATGTAGTTGCCGGGTTTACCGAAGTCGCCGAGGCCGAGAGCCTCGTAGTCAACGTTGTGGATCCGGGCCAGGGTCTCGTTCATGGAATCGAAAAGGGCCGGGCGCTGCGCGGGATCGCTCAGGGTGGAGGCGGTGCCGTCGCGGAAAACACGCCCCTCCAGTTTTTCCATCAGGTAAAAGGGGGTGCCGATGACCGAGTCGTCCTCGCAGAGCAGGTAGGTTTCCGGGACGGGGACATCGCTGCGGCTCAGCGCTTTGAGGAGCCGGTATTCCCGCTCCACGGCATGGGCGGAGGGAAGCAGCTTTCCGGGCGGCTTTTTGCGCAGCACGTAGTCTTTTTCTTTTGTCGTGATAATGAAGGTGGGGTTGGATTGACCGTAGCCGAACTGGCCCACTTGAAAATCCCCGGGAAAATCCCCGAGCGTCTGCCGCAGGTAGCCGGCCAGGGCGTTTGTGTCAAAGCGGTGCGCCGGCCGGACCTCACTGATTTCTTCTTCTGTGTGCATGGGTTACTCGCTGTCTCCGTGTTCGGGTTGCCAATGGTTTTGAATAAAGGGCCCCCCTTGCCGCCTTGAAAAGCCGGGAGGCCCTATGAAGGCTGCCTGTTGTGGACAAGCGCCATCCCGGGCTGCGCTATAGAAGAACAGGGAAGGGTGCCGTCGTCCAGGGCCATGACCCCTTCGGGCCGGGCCAGGCCGGAGCCGATGGTTTTGACCGCGGATAAATTCGTTTTCACGGCCCGCCTCTCTTAGAATAACCTGGTAACTGAAAGATTCGTACCAATTTGAAACGTTCCACACCAAATTAATAGAAAAGGCGCCCGCGGGTCAATTCCCTTTTAGCCTGCAGGACGCCCGGCTAATTTTTTTTTCAGTTCCGCGTAGCGGCAAAGTGCGCCCAGTGCCGCGGCCGTGCGGTTCGGGCCGGGCAGCACCGGCGCCCCGGCCTCATAGAGCCGCCGGATGAACCGGCTTTCCCGGCTGAAGTAGGAAAATGCAAGCCAGGGTTTTTTCGACTGCCGCATTGCTTCAGCCAGTTGGCTGCTTTGCGCATCGATGAATTTATCGGTTTCCGTCTGCAGGTCTTCTTCTGCAACCCCCATATGCTGCAAGGCCAGCCTGACGTTGCGGTCGGGCATCATCAAATACATCAAAAATGCGTCGGTGTTGCCGTCTGCTTTAAGAATATCGGGTATTTCGACGAAATAGTCCATGTTTTTCTTGGTGAAGGTCAGATCCACGGGGTTGTTCATGCTGCCGGTGTCCGGCACGTAATCGGCCAGTTGCCGCCTGGTTTCCGGCGAGATCGCAGGCAGCTCAAGCCCCGTACGGGCGCAGGCATCCGCGGCGACAGCGCCCGGTCCGCCGGAATGGGTCTGGATAATCACCCGCCGGCCTTTCGGCAGGGGGCAGGTTCCCAGGCACCAGCAGAAATCAAAGAGTTCTTCGATGGAGCGGGCCCGCAGGACGCCGCTTTGCCGGAAAACACCGTCATAAACCCGGTCCGCCCCCGCAAGGGCCCCGGTATGGGAAAGCCCTGCCCGGCGCCCCGCTTCAGTGCCGCCGGCGTAATAGGCAACAATCGGCTTTTCGAGCGCAATCCGGCGCGCTGCTTCAATAAAGGCTTTGCCTCGTCGGATGGTTTCGACGTAAAGCCCGATGACCTTGGTATTCGGGCAGGCCGCAAGGTATTGCATACAGTCCACGAGGTCGATGCTGGCCTCGTTGCCCACGCTGAAACCGGTGGAAAAGCCAAGGCCGTGGCGGCCCAGGTAATCAAACATCTGGGTGATAAAACTCCCGCTCTGGGAGGCCATGCCGATAAAGCCGGGCGGATGCTCACAGGGAAGGAAGGTGGCATTGAATTTTAAATGCGTGTTGACCACGCCGATGCAGTTGGGCCCGAGAAACCGGATGCCGTGTCTGGCGGCGGCGGCTTTGAGCTTTTGCTCCAGCGCCTCACCGTCCTCCCCCACTTCCTTGAATCCCCCGGAGACCACGACCGCATGGCGAATCCCTTTTTGGCCGCAGGCTTCAAAAACATCGGGAACCAGGCGGGCGGGTAAAACGATAAAGGCCAGGTCCGGAACTTCCGGGAGATCCAGCGCGGAGGGGTAGGCGGGGTGCCCCATAATACTTGTATCTTTGGGGTGTACCGGAAAAATGCGGCCTTTATAGCCCATCTGCCGGATGGAGGCAAGGATGCCGGCGCCCATGGACGGGAATTTGTTGGATGCCCCGAAAACGGCAATGCTTTTGGGGTTGGCGATCTGGTATAAAGGGGAATCTTCAATTGTTTGTATCATCAGCGGGCTCCTTTAACACCACCAGGGCATCGACGGCCATGATGCCGCCGTCTGGCTTGATGATCACGGGATTGATGTCAATTTCGGAAACAGCGGCCTGTTCCAGCCCGATGCGGCCAACCGCGGTAAGACAGCGGCAAAGCGCCTCCCTGTCAGCCGGGGCTTCGCCCCGAAATGCCGCAAATATGTTTTCGGCCCGGAGTTGGGTGGTCATGTCCATGGCCTCTGTTTCATCAAAGGGAGCGATGCGAAAGGCCGTGTCATTGATGATTTCGGTAAGCACCCCGCCCAGGCCCAGCATCACGCAGGGCCCGAATTGGGGCTCCCGGTGAAGCCCCAGCACCAGTTCGCGTTTTCCGGTAACCATTTCCTGGACCAGCACCCCCTCGAAGGCGTTGCCCAGAAGTTCGGCGATGCGGTCAAATGCAGCCAGCACGGCGGCTTCATTGTCCAGGTTGACAAAAACAACGCCGGACTCACTCTTGTGCATCAGCTCCGCCCCCGAGCCCTTGAGTGCAACCGGGTAGCCGATTTCCCCGGCAGCCGCTGCGGCCGCGGCCCGCTCCCTTGCCAGAACCTCCCGGGTAACGGGGATGCCGTATGCGGCCAGGAGCTTTTTGCCCTCATGCTCGTTGAGGGCACGGCGGTTGCAGGCCAGTGCTTGTTTGATAAGGTCCATTGAGCGATCGTCCTTTCCATGTTTTAAAGGGGATTGTTTATGCCGGGGCATAGAGGATGACCGGATCCTCCTGCGTCCGCCGGATCCGGTTTTCCCTTTCCAGGTAGCGCAGATGGGCGATGGCCTCGCCCGTGGCGAACCATTTCTGCGCCAGGGGAAACGCCGTCCAGTTTTTAGCTTCAATGTCCCAGCTCATTTGCGAGGCCACGTCATAAGCGTGTTGGGGCGCCGATCTGCCAAGAATTCCCATTATCTCTTCGAGCCGCTCCATGTGATGGGTTTTCAATTCATCGATGCGGCCTCCCAAATTTTCGAACAGATTGCGATGCCCGGGCAGCACCCGGTCCACCGGCAGGTCATGGATTTTATCCAGGCTCTGGAGGTAATTTTTAAGCGGATCGGCATCGTCGGACCAGCACTGGATGTTGGGGGTGATGTCATAGAGCACGTGGTCGCCGGAGATCAGAAAACCGTGGCGGGGCTCATAAAGACAGGTGTGCCCCTGGGTGTGCCCCGGGGTCTGGATGCAGCTGAATGCGTAATCCCCTGCTGCAATGGGATCGCCGTCATTGATAAGGCTTAAACCGAATTTCCATCCCGTGCCGAACTTGAAGCCCGGGTGCTGGTGCAGGGCTTTTTCCAGGTCCGGTTTCGGAAAACCGCTTTTCCCGCCATAAGCGGTGATGGGGTCGAAGCCCTGCCAGTTTTCGATGATTTCGCTGTCCGGGCGGTTGAAGTAGATACGGGTGTTGGCGTCTGCCATGGCGCTGACCAGTCCGAAGTGGTCGGCGTGCAGGTGCGTTATGAAAAGATCAATCGACCCCGGTTCGATCCCCAGCTCTGCCAGTCCCTTCATCATGGCTTCCTTGCAGGCTTCGTGGTTGAGCCCGGTATCAATCACCAGGCTGCGCTGTTTTCCTTTTATGATGTATGAATTCAAGTATTTCAAGGGGCTTTTCGGCAGCGGGATTTTTAGCCGGTACAGGTTCGGATAGAGTTGCTCGGGCATGGACGGCTTCCTTTTTTGTTTTTTTGCGTATTGCGTATACGGTACGGGCGATGTGTAAGCGCTCATTAAATTCACTTTTTGGCTCAATGATCAACCTTTAATTTTGAAGAATAAAACGAACGCTCACTCTATTTTTCGGTATATTTTACGCTTCTGAAAATATTTTTCAACCGGAATTGCCGGTTTGTGCCCGAAAGCCGCCCCCGGCCGGGCGGCGGGCGGCTTTCGCGGTCCTTGTGCGGGTTGACAAGCAAATATGAATGCGGGCATAATGCTCCGACAGGACAGAGTCCCAACCACCCTCCCTGAAATCTGTGAAGGAAACGAATATGGCCAGTGACGAAGAAGTTTTGCGCTATCACCGGGAACCGCGCCCTGGCAAAATCGAGGTGGTGCCCACCAAACCCTGCATCTCCCAATCCGACCTGGGTCTTGCCTACACGCCGGGCGTTGGCGTTCCCTGCCTGAAAATTCAGGAGCAGCCCGATCTCTCTTATGATTACACGGCCAAGAGCAACCTGGTCGGCGTGATATCCAACGGGACGGCTGTTCTGGGCCTCGGCAACATCGGGGCGCTTGCCGGAAAGCCGGTCATGGAAGGTAAAGGGGTTCTGTTCAAACGCTTTGCCGATCTCGATGTGTTCGATATCGAGCTCGACACCGAAGATCCCGAGGAATTTATCCGCATCGTAAAGTCGATGGAGCCCACTTTCGGCGGCATTAACCTGGAGGACATCAAGGCCCCGGATTGCTTCTTTATTGAAGAGCGGCTCCGCCGGGAAATGGGCATTCCCGTTTTTCATGACGACCAGCACGGCACCGCCATCATTTCCGGCGCCGCTCTTATTAATGCCTGCCGGCTCACCGGCAGGGACCCCGGGGAGCTGCGGGTCGTATTCAACGGGGCCGGGGCGGCGGCCATTGCCACGGCGAACATGTACATCCAGCTGGGCGTGGAAAAAACCAATATCACCTTTGTCGATTCCAGGGGGGTGATCTTCAGCGGCCGAACCCGGGGCATGAACGCATACAAGGCCGGTTTTGCCCAGGATACGGACAAGCGGAGCCTGGCCGATGCCGTCCGGGGAGCCGACGCCCTGGTGGGCCTGTCCATCAAGGGCGCTTTTACCCCGGAATTGCTCAAGCTTTTAGGCAAACGCCCCATTATCTTCGCCCTGGCCAACCCGGAGCCGGAGATCGGCTATGACGAAGCCAGGGCCGCCCGGCCGGATGCCATCGTCGCCACCGGCCGCTCGGACTATCCCAACCAGGTCAACAATGTTCTTGGGTTCCCGTATATTTTCCGGGGAGCGCTCGATGTCAGGGCCTCGGCCATCAATGAGGAAATGAAGCTGGCGGCGGTTTATGCGCTGGCGGAACTGCCGCGCGAGGATGTACCGGATTCAGTGATCCGCGCTTACGGCGGGGCAGCCCTGAAATTCGGCCCTGACTACATCATCCCCAAGCCACTGGATTCGCGGGTGCTTTTAAAGGTCACGCCTGCCGTGGCGCAGGCGGCAGTCCGCACCGGCGTGGCACGGACCCGGCTGGACAGCCCCACGGCCTATATTCAGTCTCTGGAAGCCCGCCTGGGCCCGGAACGGGAAATCATGCGGAAAATAATTATTCGCGCCCAACAGAGCCCCAGGCGAATTGTCCTGCCTGAGGGGGACCACCCGGTTATCCTGCGGGCCGCAAGCCATATCGTGCAGGAAGGCATCGCCCGCCCCACGCTGCTTGGCAACACCCAGGCAATAGAAACCCTGGCCGGTGAGCTTCAGGTGTCGCTGGACGGCATTGAAATCCTGGATCACCGGCATAGCGAGCTGTTTGACGAGTATGCCCGGAAACTGCACAAAATGCGGGCCCGCAAGGGCTGGGGGCCGGCCGAAACGCGCTATCAGCTGGAAAACCGCTTTGTTTTCGGCGCCATGATGGTCCATGAAGGCGTGGTTGACGGCCAGGTCCACGGCATCAGCCGATCCTATCCGGACGCCATCCGCCCCGTGCTTCAGGTAATTTCCCGGCGGGCCGGGGTCAACAAGGTCTCGGGGGTTTACCTGATGATTTTTCGGGACCGGATTTTGTTTTTTGCCGACGCCACGGTCAATATTCATCCGGATGCATCGGATCTGGCGGAAATCGCGCTGTTGGCATCCGAAAACGCGCGTTTTTTCGATATTGAACCCCGCGTTGCCATGCTGTCTTTTTCCAATTTCGGCGACACCCGGCACCCGGATGCCAGGCGGGTTGAGCAGGCGGTGCACCTGGCCCGGCAAAAAGACCCCTCGCTTGTCATTGACGGGGAAATGCAGGCGGATACGGCGGTTGTCGCGGAGATCCTGAACCGGGACTATCCCTTCAACCGCCTTGGCGGCGCGGCGGCCAATGTGCTGGTTTTCCCGGACCTGGCAGCCGGCAATGTGGCTTATAAACTGCTGGACAGGCTGGGCGGGGCCAAGGCTGTCGGTCCGCTTTTGATGGGGATCAGCAAGCCCTTCAACGTGCTGCAGCGGGGTACGGACATGGAAAACGTGGTCAATGTGGCGGCCATTACCGTTGCCCAGGCCCAGGCACAGGCACAGGAAAAGATCCGGCAGCAGGATGCGGGAGCCCCCTCTTGAAGGCCGCGCCCGGCAATTGCGGCTTTTGCACGAAGGACGCACGTGATAGCGTCAACCCGGATCTCAAATTTTGTATTTTATATAGGAGCGGTTTATTATGCGGGAGCATCAATTCTCGAATTCCGGAAGCGGAAAACTCATTGCCGTGCTGGTAGCCGTCATTGTTTGCGCCGGCGCCGCCTATTTCGGGTATGTCATGGTCATGCAATGGCACGAAAAAGCCGTCCGCAGGAATGTGGCGCAGAAGGAGGCGCAGTTGGCAGAGACTGTCGGGCAGCTGGAAAATGAGCTCAGCCGGCTGCAGCAGGAGAGGGAGGCAACGCCCCCGGCCCGGGAAGCCGCCACCGACACTCCTGAGGAAAGGATCCGCAAGGTTTTCGGAGAGGCCGGGGAAAATATCGGCGCTGATATCATGGAATCTCGAAAAGCGATAGAAGCGCCCGACTGTTTTCGCCTGGAGAAGCAAATCTCATCATTTTTCAATTATCTTGACCAGCAGGGATACCCGGACGCCGCATCTGTGGAAGCCGAAGGCACCCGGGAGGTGTTTGAGCAGATGCTGGCCGATATTGCCGAAAATCCCCCCTTGATTGTTGGTGAAACCCAGGACATCGTTAGCCTGATGCATAACCAGGCGCATTTTTTCCGCACCCTGGATAAAAAACGCATCGCGCTGGCCAAGTACATTCTCAACGCAGATGCGGAGATACTTGAGCACGCCATGGTCAATTTCTATGAATATTATGTGAACCAGGGCGGCTGCGGCGATTCTGAAGAGGCGGCGGTTTCTCTTGAAACCCTTTACGAATATGCCGGCTTTTTTTTAAATACGCTTTCCGGCAAGAGTTATTTGATGCGCCGCAACTCCCCTGTTCGCTGCCTCACGCGGTATTACAGCGTCCGGCTCCTGGACCAGGCCAACAAGGCGGGGCTGAACCGGTTTGGCATCGACATCCGTCCTCATATCCGGCTGGCACGAGATGATGTAAGCCACCAGAATACGCTGTTGTACCAGGATGCTTACATTGAAACGTTAAACGAGCTGGATGCCAAGTATTCAGATGGGGATGGCTAACGCTTGTTTTTTTGTTGCGCCATTATTTCCCGCCAGTATGCCAACCGCTGGCCGATGGTTTTCTCATACCCCCGGTCCGTGGGTTGGTAAAAACTGCTTCCCTTGAGTTTGTCCGGCAGGTAGTCCTGCTCCACAACCGCCTCGCAATAGTCGTGGGGATATTTGTAGCCTTCGCCGTAGCCCTCATCTTTCATGAGGCGGGTGGGGGCATTGCGGATGGCGTAGGGAACGGGAAGGGCGCCGGTTTTTTTGATGGTTTCCATGATCCGGCCATAGGCCGTGTAAATCCGGTTGCTTTTGGGGGCACAGGCGAGGTAGGCGGCCGCCTGGGCAAGGCTCAGGTCGCCCTCGGGGGAGCCCAGGAAACGATAAGCTTCCATGGCGTCCATGGCAAGGCTCAAGGCGCGGGGATCGGCATTGCCCACATCCTCGGAGGCAAAGCGCACCATCCGGCGGGCAATATAGAAGGGGTCCTCGCCGGCGGCCATCATGCGGGCCAGCCAGTAAAGGGCCGCGTCCGGGTCACTGCCGCGCAGGCTCTTGTGAAATGCCGAAATCAGGTTGTAGTGCGCTTCCCCGGCTTTGTCGTGGGCAAGGGCTTTGCGCTGAAGCGCTCTTTCCACGTCTTCCCGGCTGATCTCCTCCCGGCCTGCGGATTTTGTCGTAAAGGCGGCAATTTCAAGTGCATTCAAAGCCGCGCGGCCGTCGCCGTCCGAAATCGAAATGATATGGGCGAGGGCACGGCGCGATAATGCCAGTCCCGTTTGGCCCAGTCCGTTCTCCGGATCGGTGAGCGCCCGGGAAAGCAGCTTTTCCATATCCTGGTCAGGCAGGGGGTAAAGGGCAATGACCTGGCAGCGCGACAAAAGGGCGCCAATGACCTCAAAGGACGGGTTTTCCGTGGTGGCCCCGACAAGGGTGATCAGCCCGCTTTCCACGTGATGGAGAAAGGCGTCCTGCTGGGATTTGTTGAAGCGGTGAATTTCATCAACAAACAGGAGGGTGCGTTTCTGGTACAGCTTCTGCTGCTCCTTGGCGGTGTCAATAACGTTGCGGATATCCCGGACACCGGAGAGCACGGCGGAAAAGTGGGCAAAATAGCAGCGGCTCTGCCGGGCAATGATCCGGGCAATGGTTGTTTTTCCGGAACCCGGCGGCCCCCACAGGATCATGGAAAAAAGCCGGTCGCCGGCCAGGGCGTTTCGGATCAGGGTGCCTTCGCCCACGGCATGCTGCTGACCGATGACTTCATCCAGGGCTTTCGGGCGCATCCGGTCGGCCAATGGACGGGAGGCGTTGGCGGTTTTCTGCGATTGATGGGCAAAAAGATCGGGGGTTTCATCGGGTTTTTCAGTCGGTGCCATAAAAACAGTTCGATCAGGCCCGTTTCCGGGCTTTACGGTTTTTGGGGGAACTCCGTTTTTTCTTCTGCCGGGGTTCGGATTCTCCCCGCTTTCGGAAAAACAGCCGCAGGGGCACCTGGTCCAGGCCGGTCTCAGCCCGGATCTGGTTGATGAGATAGCGTTTGTAGGAAAAATGCACGGCTTCGGGGAAGTTGACAAAGCTGACAAAGCTCGGCGGTCGTGTCGTGATCTGGGTGGTGTAGTAAAACCGGAGGCGTTTTCCCCGGTGCAGGGAAGGCTCGGTTCGTTCGGTGGCCCTTTCAATGATCTTGTTCAGGGGGCCGGTGGAAATCCGGCGCGTGTACTGTTCATAGACCGTGTCCACGGTTTCGAAAATCTTGTGCACCCGTTTGCCGGTGAGGGCGGAGACGGTAATCACCGGGGCAAAGCTCAAATATTTGGCTTCGCTTCTGAGCCAGTCCAGCATCCGCTGCATGGTCCGGCTGTCCTTTTCCACCAGGTCCCATTTGTTTAAAACGAAAATGCAGGCACGGCCCCTTTCAAAGGCATAGCCGGCGACTTTGATGTCCTGCTCGGTGACACCTTCGTGGCCGTCGAGCAGAATGAGCACCACGTCACTGCGCTCGATGCTCTTGAGCGCCTTGATAATGGAGTATTTTTCGATCTTCTCCGATACCCGGCTTTTTCGCCGGATGCCGGCGGTGTCGATAAAAGTGTAGTGTTTGTCGTTTATCGCAAATTCCGTGTCAATGGCATCGCGGGTCGTTCCGGGCCGGCTGCTCACCAGTACGCGGTTTTCCCCCAGGATCCGGTTGACGAGCGAGCTTTTACCAACGTTTGGCCGTCCGATGACAGAAATTTTGACGGATTCTGTCGCCGGCTCGGGGCCTGATGCCGGCAGCACCTCCGTGAGCCGGTCGAGCAGATCGTGCAGCCCGTAGCCGTGTTCAGCGGAAAGGGGCAGCAGGTGCTCCACTCCCAGTTCATAAAAGGGGTAGCAGCGATCCTCCTGGCTCTCGGCGTCGACCTTGTTCACCGTATGGAGGACCGGCAGGTCGGCGGATTGGACAAGCTCCACGAGTTCGCGGTCGTGAGGGGAAGGGCCGGTTTTGCCATCCAGCAGCAGAATTACGGCATCCGCATCTTTGACGGCCTGTCCGACCTGCTGACGGCTCAATTGCGTGAATTCGTCTTCAGCCCCCGCGAAACCGCCCGTATCAATAAGGGTGAAGCCGATATGATTCCATTCGGCGGCTCCGTAGTGGCGATCCCGGGTAACTCCCGGAAAATCGTCAACCAGCGCGTCCGTGGTTTTGGTGATGCGGTTGAACAGGGTCGATTTCCCGGCATTCGGACGACCGATTATGGCAACAACAGGTTTCATATTCTTTATTAATGTCCAGTTGGAATGAACAGGTGGATGGCTTCGGAAAAAAAGCTTTGGAACAGGGGATCGGCGCACGCTAAGCAAAACCCGCCGCCGTCCCGGCTTGAAATCGGCCCGCAATGGTGAAGCCAGGCCCCGTCGGCGGCTGTCTATATTTTGTAAATGATGCGCTCTTCGGTAATAATGATGTCCACGTACTTGTCGTGGGGTTCCATGGGAACCAGCGGGGTAATCTGGTCCTCGAAGGCAAAAGCCACCTTTCGGGCCGTTCCCGGAAGCTTCGGGATCATCCGGTCATAGCGTCCGTTTCCGATTCCCAGGCGTCCGCCTTTTTCATCAAAGGCAAGGCCGGGGATAATCGCAATATCGATATGCTCCATCTGGACCTGCTTGCAGCGCCTGGGGTCCGGCTCCAGAAGGTTGCCGCTGCCTTTGCGCAAATCCGAAGCCATATCCTGTATTTTGAAAAGTTTGGCGCCGCCGTTGCGGCTGTCAAAAAGCGGCAGGACAATATCCTTGGTGCTCTCCACGCATCGGCGGATAATCCGGTCAGTGGCGACCTCCTGATGCT
>CAZNSO010000058.1:0-19922 GCA_964575805.1 uncultured Desulfobacteraceae bacterium | reverse complement strand
CGAATCCGTAGGTCGCAGGTTCGAATCCTGCCGGGCGTGCCAACATAATCAAGGGGTCAGGCGGTTTGCTGTGGCCCTTTTTTTTGTTGTTACGAATCCTTGCCTGATCCAGAAGAGATATTTTCAAGCTTATATGGCGGGCTAATCGCGCAGTTACCGTAGGGCGGACCAATCGCAGCGTGTCCGCCTTTTCTTCAGGGTGAAGTGGGGCCTGGTTTTTTCTTGTGACGGACACGCTGCTTTCTTGTGGCGGACACGCTGCGCTTGGTCCGCCCTACGATCCGGGCCACATGTTCGGGCAATCGCCTCGCCTGGCTCAGTCGCCGCATTCCCCGGCGCATTCCCCGCCGCTTAACCCTTCGATTCCTTCCCTGACAAGCCATGGTGTCATAAGCAGCGCGGCCACCGGGTCGGCCCACCACCAGCCGGCAACGGCATTGGCGGCAAGGCCCAGAAGGAGTGTAAAGGACAGGTAGGCACAGGCCAGCGTCTCTTTCGCTTCAGCCCGTAGCGCGGCGCTTCCGATTTTCTGAGCGGCTTTGAGTTTTCCCCAGGCAACCAGGGGCATGATAAGCAGGGACGCCAGGGCGAGGATGAGTCCGACCAGGCTTTCTTCGGCAGGCTCCTGCCGCCAGAGCATCCATCCCGCCTGCAGGAGCACGTAAGCGGCAAGCAGGATAAAGGTAAGGCCCACAAAACGGTGAACCAGCCGTTCGCTCCGCTCAATGGCTTCCGGATGCGCGCCCCTGGCCTCCACCGAAAGCCTCCAGAAAAGTGCCCCGGCAGCCGCGCATTCAATATAGCTGTCCATCCCGAAGCCGAGCAGGGCGATGCTGCCGGCCTGCAGCCCGGCCCACACGGCAATGCCCCCTTCCAGGACATTATAGACCATGGTGGCCCCCACCAGCCAAAGGCCCAGTCGCCGCCACCAGTCCAGACGGGAGGGCAGGGAGGCGGTCTGAGTATTTTTTTTCAAGATCATGGCAGCCGCTTTTTATGTTTTTGGTTTGCTTGCAGTCTTTTGCTGTTTCATCAGCCCGCTGAAAACAGCGAGCCATG
Organism: uncultured Desulfobacteraceae bacterium; assembly: GCA_964575805.1. Lineage (GTDB taxonomy): Bacteria > Desulfobacterota > Desulfobacteria > Desulfobacterales > Desulfosalsimonadaceae > M55B175. The sequence goes on along the minus strand of CAZNSO010000058.1, from coordinate 18,863 downwards.
CGCCGGGCGCAGCTGATGAAAATACCTATAGCATAAGCCCCCCATTTTTTTTGTCAAAGCCAATGCGTTGGTTCAGGGTTTGCCTTTCTGTGTCCGCCACAAGAAAGCGAAAATCCGCTTCGCTTTGAAAAAAGGCGGACACGCTGTGCTTGGTCCGCCCTGCCAGAGAGAGGAGAGCGCCCCGGGCTTGCTCCACCATGGAGATTGGAAATATGTCTATAGAGTGAGGCAGCCATTAATACTGCCCATATTCGTAATTAGTGCCCGAACGAAACCAGGATTTTTTGTCAAGATCAAGGAAGGCGAAAATTTTAACCGCAGGCATACCCGAAGTATTCTGAGGATTAAAATTTAAGCCTGACACAGATATTGGCGAAAAAGACGGTTTTCGTTCAGGCACTAATTGGACTTGTCAATCCCGCGGTATGGGCATTATAGTAAACGGATATGGGGCAACCGAAAACAATAAGGAATGGGGTTTCAATTCAATGATGCTTCAATTAAAGGAGGCGAACCATGCCATATTTTAAGATCGAAACCAACCGGGAAGTCGACAGCGTGGCCCGGGAGACCTTTTTGAGCGGCGCGAGCAGGTTTGTCAGCAAGCTTTTGGGAAAGCCCGAGGAAAGCGTGATGGTCTCGCTCCTGCCGGCATGTTCCATGCGCTTTCAGGCCAATGACAACAATTGTGCGTATGTGGAGTTCAAAAGCATCGGCCTTTCCCGGGACCAGTGCCCCGACTATGCCCGGGCCATCTGCGAGCATTTGGAATCCGCCCTGGGCATTGCGCCGCAGCGGATCTATATTGAGTTTGGCGATATTGATCCCAAGATGTTCGGGTGGGACAAGTCGACCTTCTAAGCGGCCAGTTGAAAAGCGGGATGCCATGATAAAAATCGGGTCTGTAGAAAAAAAAACCGACTGCCGCCATTTGAACCTCTATGCGATCAACTACCGGGATCGGCTGGGCAATGAGCGCACCTGGAATATCGCCTCGCGAAAGGATCCCCCGAGATGCGTTTCCAGTTCCTTTGATCTCCCGGATGCCGTGGTGATCGTGGCGCAGCACCGGCAGCAAGGGGGCCTCGTGGTGATAAAGGAGTTCCGGGTGCCCCTGGGCGGCTACCAGTACGGCTTTCCGGCCGGGCTGGTGGATGCGGGCGAAACCATCGAGCAGGCCTGCACCCGGGAGCTTTGGGAGGAAACCGGACTTTCGGCGGCCCGGTTGGTCAAAACCAGCCCGCCCATTTACTCCTCCTCGGGCATGACCGATGAATCGGTTGTCATGGTCTATGCCGAATGCACCGGCGAGTTGTCCAGGGCCGGCAACGCGGCCTCTGAAGACATCCGCCCCTTTCTGGTCACGCCGGAAGAGGCCGGGCGCCTGTGCCGGAATCCGGATCACGCGATGGATGTCAAGACCTGGCTGGTTCTGGAGCGTTTCGCCGCAACCGGCGGCCTCGTTTAGGGCCTGTTCGTCCGGGTCCGCCGGAGCAGGGCAAGGGTCTCCACGTGGTGGGTTTGCGGGAAAAAATCATAAGGGATGAGGGATTCCACCTGATAGCCCTTTGTTTCCAGTTCCAGAAGATCGCGTTTCAAGGTGCCGGCGCTGCATGAGAGATAGGCCATCTGAGCCGGTTGGCAGGCCTCTGTCACCCATTGGCGCAGCTCAGGCTCAAGGCCGGTGCGGGGCGGGTTGGCAAATACCAGTCGCTTCCCGTGCGGCCGGGCAAAGGCGTCAGATAATTGCGGCAGGCGGTGCCGGCAGGCGCCCCGGTAGAGGTTGGCGTGTGGTGCATTGATCCTTGCGCATTCGATGCTCTCCCCGCTTGCCTCCACCCCGATCACCTGCCGTGATGACCGGCTCCAGCGGGCCAGCCCCGCGCCCGTGCCGCAGTAAAGGTCAAAAAACAGATCCCCGGGTCCGGGTTCGAGAAAGGCTTCGGCCGCATCCAGGGCCCTGGCATAAAGGGCGGGGATAAGCTGCTGGAAGCTGGTCGGCCCATATACCAGCCCCTGCGGCCTCATCAGGCGGTGATCCACGGAGCGGGCTTTTCCCCAGACAAGGTCCCATTGATTTTTGGCAAAAACCTTTTTTCCGGCGCATGGGTGGCGATGCAGCCAGAGCCCTTCAATGCCGCAATTTTCCAGTTTTTCGATCCGTTCCGGGGTCAGCCAGGACATGGCCGGCATTTCACTGGTTTTAACCACGAGGCTGACCTGGGCCCCGGACTGGACGTAGTGGCTCATCGGAAAGTCCGGCGGCGGCGGGAGAGCCCGGGTCAGGCAGGCCAGGGCGGCGTTTACGCGGGGGCTGTGCACCGGGCAGGCCGGAATGGCGACAACAGTTTCTTTCCAGGCCCCGTCGGCATGGATTCGGGTCAACAGCCCGACAGCCCTGGCGCCGTCCTCCGGGCGGACGGACAGGCAGACCGCGTCCCGGTATCCCATGCGCTCGCCCGGGGCGGGTGCTTCGATGGGCACAAGCTCCCGCCGCCAGCCGGAGAGGCTTCTTTGGAGCCACTGCTGTTTTTTCTCAAGGCTCTGCACCGCACTCAAGCCCCTGTGGGCGCAGCCGGGGCAGGCAGGCGGACAGGTCGATCCGGGGTCTGTGTGTAAAAGCTCGGGCGGCGATAGCGTCATCGGTGGATGCTGTTTTAATTTGACGGGTTTCGGTTGTGCCGGTAGTATCTTATGAATATGGAGCCTGAATATGGAACCAAGCACTTCAACCATAGCATCATCAGGCGGGTTTTATCAAGCTGAAGCAAAGAGGAATCCAGTCTGAATCCAACGGTTGCAAAGGATCATCAATGAATGTTCATCGCATGCGCATATCCACCGGGGTCAGTGAGCTGGATCCCCTGCTCGGGGGCCTTTTAATCGGGGATAACGTGGTCTGGTACGATGATGCGGGCAGCCTGGCGGCCGTTTTCAGTCTGAACTTCATCCGGGCCGCCCAGGCCCAGCAAAAGCCCTTTATTTATGTCAGCTTTGATCGGTCCCCGCGAAATCTGATTGAAAAACTGGGGCCCCTGGCCGAGAATCCCCTCCTGAGCATCCTGGACTGTTTTACTCATGGCAAGGGCAAGGGGGCGGATATTTTTCAAAAATTCTATGAGGACCATGATGGCGCCCCTGGGTGCCGGCTGGTGCCGGTGGAGGCGCCCCATGACCCGGAGGCGGTGATGGAGCGGTTCCATCACATCCGATCGGATGCCGCCGGTGATGTCCGCTTCGTGTTTGAAAGTCTGACCGGAATGCAGGAGCTGTGGTCCGGCGAGGAGCAGATCAGCCGTTTTTATTCCCACACCTGTCCGCGTTTGTATGAATTAAATACCATCGGGTACTGGATTGTTGAGCGAAAGGCCCATTCCCAGCGGCTTAAGGCCTCGATCAACCAGATCGCCCAGGTGGCTGTAGAATTGACATTGAAGCGTGGAAAAACCACGCTTTCCGTGTTAAAGGCCGAAAACCGGGAGGTGGATGCCCTTCACACGCCGTATAATTACTGGAGCAAGGGCCTGGATGTGACATTCAGCCCGGAGAAGCAGCGCGCGGCCAGCCAGGTGGATATCGGCGGCCGGATTCGCAGTCTGCGGGGAAAAAGGGGGTTGTCCCAAACGGAGCTGGCCCGTCTGGTGGGTGTCACTCCCAGCAATATCTCGCAGATTGAGAGCAACCAGATCTATCCGTCGCTGACCGCCCTGATGCGGATGGCGGAGATCCTCTCGGTTGAGGTCAGCTTCTTTTTTCAGGATCCGGCAGAAGACCGGCGGCAGTGTATTTTTCAGGCAGATGAGGCAAAACCGGTGCATTTGCCGGATATGCCCAGAGACAGCGTTGTCGTCCGGCAGCTCACCCCGATGGACCAGGCGGCCCGGACCGAGGCCTATCTCATCGAAATTCTGCCCGGCAAATCGCTGCCCTCGCATTTTTTTGTTCACAAGGGCGAAGAGTTTGGCTACCTGTTGAGCGGCCGGCTTCAGTTAAAGTTCGACAGTGCCGCCTCAAGCATGCACGCAGGAGACGTGATCCGCCTTACTGCCGGGATGCCGTCACAGTGGGAAAATCCGGGCGCGACAGCGGCCAAACTGCTCTGGCTCAAGCTCAGCTAGCTTATAGCGCGCCCGCGATGCTCAGGGTCATGGATTGCCCGTTGGCGCCTTCTATTTCCAGGTAGGCGCTGCCGCCGGTTGCCATCTCTTCCCTGATTTGTTCGATAAAATCCGAGAATCCTTCCCCGGAAGCCTCCGTTTCCACGTCCGCGCTTGCCCGAAGGGCATAATCCGTGTCGATAAAGGACATTTTGATCCGATTCATGGCCACCCCCTCCTCTTGTTTTAAGTGTTACTGAAAATTTTTCTAATTTGTAATAAATAATTAATATTATCAATTACTTGTCTTAATTAAAAGATATACTCCTCGCCTGAAAAGTCAATGTTTTTTTGCCCTTTTTTTTGTTAAGCTTTTAACAAACCTTAACAGGTTGTTAACGCGACTTAACGCTTCCGGGCTTCTCTATGCCCTCCTGGTTTTGAAAATCATTCCAGGCTGCGGTTTCAGGCCCCATGAACACAACCCCGCGGGCTTTGAAGGTTAACTTTTCCGAGAACCCCAGTCATGGCACAATGTTCCAGCCACGTAGGGCGGACCAAGCGCAGCGTGTCCGCCTTTTATTAAAGGCAAAGCGGGGCTTCGCTTCTTTTTTAGGCGGACACGCTGCGCTTGGTCCGCCCTACGAGAGCCCTGCGGGGCCCGTGCGCTCAGTTCGCAAGGGAGGTTGAAAATAGGGCTATGGAATGATGTAAATATTAATAATTTTCTGGAAGCCCTCAGCTTGGTACAGAAATTGAATATCTGAGCATGGCAGTGCTCGCTGCCGCTATACAAAAATGGCCGGTCAGCCCCGGCTACGCCAAAAAGATATAAGGAGATGGATTTTTGACAGCATATCGTTCGGTGTTTCGCCTTGGGTTTATTTTGACAGCGGTTTTTTTGACAGCCGTGTTTGCCCTGGCCGGCGGGGAAAAAGGGGAATCTGATGGATCCGGGGACGTTCTGCGCATTATTTACAGCGGGGGGTTGAATGGCGAAGTCGAGCCCTGCGGGTGACAGGGCAACCAGGCGGGGGGGCTTTCCCGCCGGAAAACCCTGATGGACCAGTTGAAAAACCAGGCGGGGGTGGCGCGAACCCTCGTGATTAATGCAGGGGAGAATTTCGGGCCGGAATCGGGCGCCACATCGGCCAGGAGCCGGTTCATTCTATCCGCCCTGGCGGCAAGCGGCGTGGATGTCATCGGGGTGGGCCCCGGCGATATAAAGAGCAGCGCGGCAGTTCTTCAGGAGTTTCGGGAAGTGCCGGTGGTGTCCGCCAACATGGAAGGTTTTCGCCCCTTTGTTCGTTTTCCGGCAGCAGACGGCGGGCCCTCGGTAACGGTTACCTCGGTGGTGGATCCGGAGCTGGTCCCGAGCGCCACCGGGCAGGTTCCGCGGCCGGCGGATCCCGTGGCGGCCCTTGAGGCGGTCAGCCGCCGGGCGGGTGATGACCTGCTGGTTGCGATTCTCCATGGGGATCCGGAGTTTCGGCAAACGATCATCGATAATTGCCCGGGGCTTGATCTGGTCGTTGACGGTCTAACGGCCGAGGGGCATCCCATTGCCGACATGCGGGCAAAACCGCCGGTTGTGGCCAACAATCATGAGGGCATGTTTGTCGCCCATCTGGATTATGCGGTGGACGGCCGGCGTTTTTTATCGTCCGGCTACAAGCGGGCGACGGTCGGAAGGGTGGCCGAGGACCCGGAAGTGAAAAATCTTTTTCAACAGTGGCTCAGGCAGAAACAGGCGGGGTTTGAGGAAAAAAAGGAGAAAAAGGGGCGGTCGGCTTTGCTGGCTTCCAGCGGAGAATCCCGGTTTGCCGGCAGCGCGACCTGTCAGGAATGCCACCATGAAGCCAGCCGGTCATGGTCGGCCGGCAAACATGCCAAGGCGCATGAAACCCTCTCCAGGCGTGAAAGGGGGGCGGACCCGGACTGCCTGGCCTGCCATTCAACCGGCAGTCATAGTATCCATGGCGACAGCCGGCCGCCCGCACCCGGGGATGAATGGATGGAAGGCGTTCAGTGTGAGGCCTGTCACGGTCCCGCCGCTGATCATGTCAAGAATCCGACAGACACGAAGATGCCGGCAGTGACCGAGGCTACGTGCATAAAATGTCACACCTCTGAGAAAGACCCCGAATTTGATTTTACGCATCAAATCCAGCGGATATGCGCATCTCAATGATATGCGGGCCGCGGGCGTTCAGGCAGGGGCAGGCGGCTCTCCGGCGATGTCGGATCGGACCGGTTTATCCGCTCAGGCCGGCGGCTTCCATGATTTCCGGCACCCGGTCTTCTTTTCCGATGGCCATGATGTGAACCCCGTCACAGATATTCTCATCCCTTATCTGCCGGATCATGCGGCCGGCAATTTCGATGCCTTTTCCAAGGGCGCCGCCTTTGGGGGCAGCGGCCATCTCGTCGATCAGGTTCTGCGGAACCGTGACGCCCGCCACGTTCTTGTTCATAAACCGCGCCATGGGCGCGGAGGTTAAAAGGATGATCCCGGCCAGGATTTTGACCGGGAACTGCCGGGCGTAATCCATGAATCGCTTGAAATTGTCCATGTCATAGACGGCCTGGGTCTGGATGAATTCCGCGCCCGCGTCGATTTTTTTTTCAAATTTAATGAGCTGCGGTTCAATCGGACTGGCCTCCGGGGTGACGATGGCCCCGGCGCAGAAGGCCGCCCCCCCGTCGAGCTCATTGCCGGCCATATCTTTGCCGGACTCGAGCTTGCGGATCGCTGCGACGAGTTGACAGGAATCCAGATCAAAGACGGCCTTGGCCTCCTTGTGGTCGCCCAGCATGACCGAATCGCCGGTCAGGCAAAGCACATTGTGGATGCCCCGGCTGGCGGCAAACAGGAGATCCGCCTGAAGGGCCAGCCGGTTGCGGTCCCGGCAGGTCATCTGGAGAATGGGTTCGCCCCCCATTTCCCTGACCAGCAGGGCGCCGCCGAGGGAAGGGAAACGCATCACGGAACTCTGGTGATCCGTGACATTCATGGCATCCACCTTGTCCTTGAGCAGCTCGATATGATGCCGGACTTTCTCCAGGTTGGTTCCTTTTCCGGGTGCGACTTCGCAGGTAACGACAAATCTGCCGGATTTGAGAGCTTTTTTAAATGCGGACGGCATGTGAATTTCTCCCTTGTGGCCAGAATGGCTTGTTTCCTTGTTGATTTAGGTCCCGGTGATGCGGAACTTGCCGGGGCTCGGCTCCCCCAGGTGGTTGCGCGGATTCTGGTAACGGCGCATGGAATCCAGGCGGCCGAGTTCATTCAAGCGGTTGTATATGAGGGTCCAGGCGCAGTCCTTGTCCGGGTCGATTTCGCATTTGCCGTTGTTGGTGCCCCCGCAGGGGCCGTTTACGAGACCCTTGTGGCAGGCGGTCACCGGGCATATCCCGCCGGTTTCCCCTATGATGCAGGTGCCGCATTGGCGGCAGATTTCGTTGAATTCGCCAAAACCGGTTTCCTTGCCGACAAACAGGGTGTCCAGGGCCGGCACCACGAATTTTTTCAGCTGCCGGGCAATGGTCTGCACCCCGTAGGCGCAGGTCATGACCAAAAGGGCCTCGGCCTGGTTCAAGGGGGTCTTCACTTCCTTTAGCATCTCGCCGGTCAGGTTGTCGCAGGCCACCGGAACCACCGTGGTGCCGGTGATCACCTTGCCCCCGGCGGACAGGCGCTCCTTCATGGCGGCAACTTCGGGTTCGCCGCCCGTGTGGGTGAGCGTAACACAGGTGCCGCAGCCGATGATAAACAGACGCCCCGATCCCTCAAGCAGGCGCTCTAACTCATCATCTGATTTGGGCCGGGTAATGGATCGAATCATAGCTCGTTTTCCTCCTTTTCAAGATCGCATCTCAAGCAACGCCTGGCTTCAAAGTGGGCTTCGCTCTCGGTGAATCCTTGTTCGACTTCCCTGAAATCCCGTATTCTCTCCTCCGGGTGCTCAAAGCCCACCTCCACCCGGTGTTTTTCCCCGGCTGCTTCCTCTTCCAGCGCCAGCCGGGAAGCCTGGGCCCGCCGGGTTTTTTCATCCGGCATGTAGATCCGGGCTTTGTCCCCGGCAAGATACTTGTCAATGGCCAGGGCCGCCCGTCTGCCCGAGGCGATGGCCCGGATGACGAAGGTCGGGCCGGTGGTGAAGTCCCCGCCGGCAAACACGCCCGGCACATTGGTGGCCAGGGTGTTTTCCTCAACCGCCAGGCTGCCCCAGAGCGCCCGTTCCAACTGGCTGTCCTCCGGCAGAAAGGACATGTCCGGGGCCTGGCCGATGGAGATGATGATGTTGTCGGTTTCAATGTATTGATAATCGTTTAAATCGCATTCCGGGTGAAACCGGCCTTCCTGGTCAAATACGCTCAGGCAGCGGGCAAAGTTGATACCGCTGATTTTTCCGTTTTCATTAAAGATTGCATCGGGCGCCCAGCCGGGGTTTAAGACCACCCCCTCATCAAGGGCTTCAATGATGTCTTTCTCCCAGGCCGGCATTTCATCCCGGCTTTCCAGGCAGAACAGCTGCACGTGCGCGGACCCCGCCCGAAGCGCTGTCCGGGCCACATCAAGGGCCACGTTGCCGCCGCCGATGACCACGGTTCTGCCGGACAGATCAATGTCGCGGCCCAACCGCACCTCGCTGAGGAAATTAAGCCCGTAATAGAGGCCCTCCGCATCTTCTTCTTCGCCGGGAATGCCGATTCGTTTGCTGGCCTGGGCGCCGGCCGCGATGAAAACCGCGCTGAAGCCCTCCTTCATCAGGTCGTTGAGTGTGTGGTTGGCATCAATGGGGGAGTTGTACTGGATTTTCACACCCGCGTTTTCAATATAGGCAATTTCTTCTTCAATCACCTGCCTGGGCAGACGGAATTCCGGAACGGCAATGCCCAGCATGCCGCCGGGCACGGACTGGGCTTCGAAAACGGTGGTTTCATAGCCCATCTCGGCCAGGAAATAAGCACAGGTCAAGCCGGCGGGGCCGGCGCCCACCACGGCCACTTTTTCGTTTTTGGTCACAGGAAAAGGTTCCCGGTCCGCCCCCAGGTTTTCGAAATACCAGTCCGAGGCAAAGCGTTTGAGCGAGCGTATGGCCACCGGATCATCCAGTTCCCCCCGCCGGCACTTGAATTCGCAGGGGTGGATGCAGATGCGGCCGCACACGGCGGGAAAGGGGTTTTTCTCCCGAATGATTTCCACGGCGTCCAGGTAGTTGCCGTTTGCAATGGCGGCCACGTAGTTGGGAACGTCAATTCCGGCCGGGCAGGCGTGCTGGCAGGCGGAGATGACCATGGAGTCGCACACCGCACCCGCGCATCGATGCTCATGGATGTGGTCCCGGTATTCCTGTTCAAAATATTTAAGCGTGGAAAGCGCTGGCTTGGGGCAGGCCTGGCCCAGGCCGCACAAGGAGGCTTCGGACAGGGTCTCGCCAATGGAGCGGATGGTGTCGATGTCCTCGATTCGCCCCTGGCCCAGGGTGATCCGGGAGAGGATCTCCAGCAGCTGGGTCGTGCCCAGGCGGCAGGGCGCGCATTTGCCGCAGGACTCGGACTGGGTGAAGTTTAAAAAGAAACGGGCGATTTCCACCATGCAGTTGTTTTCATCCATGACCACCATGCCGCCGGAGCCCATGATCGCGCCCACGCGCTGTATGGTGTCATAGTCGATGGGCAGGTTGAGAAACTGCGCCGGGACGCACCCGCCCGCCGGCCCCCCCATCTGCACGGCCTTGAACTGCCGGCCTTTCGGGATGCCGCCGCCGATGTCATAGATCACTTCCTTGATGGTGACCCCGATGGGCACCTCCACCAGGCCGGTATTGTTGACCTTGCCGGCAAGGGAGAATATTTTCGTCCCCTTGCTGTTCTCCGTGCCCACCTGGCTGTACCAGTCCGTCCCGTTTTTGATGATCAGCGGCACGTTGGCCAGGGTCTCCACGTTGTTGATGTTGGTCGGCCGGCCGTCAAGGCCCGCCTGGGCCGGGAAGGGCGGGCGGGGGCGGGGCATGCCGCGGCCGCCCTCGATGGAGGCCATCAGTGCGGTTTCCTCGCCGCACACAAAGGCGCCTGCCCCCATTTTAAGGGAAACCGAAAAATTAAAGCCGGTGCCCAGGATATTCTCACCGATGATTCCCAGGTTCTCGGCCTGCTGCAGGGCGATGGTCAAATGCTCGACAGCAATCGGGTACTCCTCGCGAACATAGATGAATCCATATTCGGCTCCCATGGCAAAGGCGCCCAGCAGCATCCCCTCCAGCACCGCATGGGGGTCGCCCTCCAAAAGGGCCCGGTCCATAAACGCCCCGGGATCGCCTTCATCGGCGTTGCAGATAACATACTTGGGAAAGTTTTCCGCCTGGCGGGCAAACCGCCATTTCAGTCCTGTGGGAAACCCCGCGCCGCCCCGGCCCTTCAGCTTGGCCGCAAGGATTTCCTCGATGACCGCCTCGGGCGTCATCTGGGACAGCGCTTTTACCAGGGCCTTGTATCCGCCGGCGGCAATGTAGTGCTCGATCCGGGTGGGGTCGATTCTCCCGCAATTTCCCAGGACGCGGCGTTCCTGGTTTTTGTAAAAGGGAATCTGGTCCCGGTGGTAGATCAGCTGCCCGGTCCTGGGTTCTTCATAAGCCAGGCGCTCGATCAGCTGTTTTTTTTGAATCGTGCGGGAGACGATTTCCGGGGCGTCCTCCGGGGCAACCGCCTGGTACTGGACGCCAAGCGGCTCGATGGCAATGACCGGGGCCTTGGCGCAGAATCCGTGGCAGCCGGTGGAGCGCACCTCGACCTCCCGGGAAAGGCCCTGCTGGTCGACCTCATCCCTGATTGCCGCCGCCACCTCGGCCGCCCCATAGGCGCGGCACCCCGTCATGCAGACATGGATTTCGGTCCGGCCCCCGGCGCTGTCCGAGAGGATCTTGTTGCGCAGCCATTCCAGCTGCCCGATGGAGGTGAGTTTTTCAGTGGCCATCAGTGCGTCTCCTTGGCTGCATCATCGGTTTCAGCTTCCTTTGGCTTCCGGTATTGGTCAAGGATGCTGTTGACTTTCGGGGGGGAGAGCTTGCCGTAATAATTGCGGTTGACCATCATGGTGGGCGCCAGAAAGCAGGCACCCAGGCAGGCGACGGTTTCCAGGGTGAACTGGTAGTCCGGGCTGGTTTCGCCTTCTTCCAGGTTCAGCTCCTTTTTCGTCATCCGCAGGATGCTGCGGCTGCCTTTCACGTGGCAGGCCGTTCCCCGGCAGACCCGAAGGACATAGCGGCCCTTGGGCTTGAGGGAGAAACCGGAATAAAAGGTGATGACCCCCTGGACCTGGGTGGGAAACATGTTCATGGCGCGGGCAATGGGCTCGATTGATTCCGGCGGTATGTAGCCGCAGAGGTCCTGCACTTCCTGCAACAGCGGTATAAGGGCCCATTTCTGCTCCCGGTGCTTGTCGATCAGGCTGAAGAGTTGATTCCAGTCGATGGGTTTGGGTTCCATTTACGGCATCTCCCCTTTGGTCTCAATTTTTTCAATTTTTACGCGGCAGGCCTCCCAGCCCGGCATGTCGGATGCCGGGGGCGCGCTCAGGTCCAGCAGGCTCGCGGCATCATTGCCGTGGGCGGCCAGCGGAATAAACACCTGCCCGGCGGGCATTTCAGGGTTGACCCGGCAGCACCTTTCAATGTGACCGTATGGGCTGGTGACCCGGATGACATCCTTTTCGGCAACCCCCATGCGAGAGGCATCATCGGCGGCAATCTCGACCTGCCCGACGGAATCAAATGCCTGGATCCGCCCGGAGCGGCTGGTGCGGGTGCCGCATCCCGCATGGAATCGCTGCTGGCCGAGAATGGCCGTCCAGGGAAAACCGTCGGGCAGCTCCGGCAGTTCCGGCAGCCCGGCAGAGGCAAATTTCATGCGGCTGCCGCCGGCCGCAGGGTTATTCTGAATCCATCCCTGCTGCTGGCTGCCAAGATCCGCATACATGGGAACCAGCCGCCGGATTTCCTGCTTGACCTGCTCCAGCGTCTCGTAGCGTTCGGGATAACCCATTTTCGAGATTAAAAGACTCAAAATTTCCCAGTCCGGCCGGGCTTTGCCAGGCGGGGCGGCGAGCGGGAAGAAGTTCTGGATCCGGCCTTCCATGTTGGTGAAGGCGCCGGTTTTCTCCGTAAATGCGGCTCCCGGCAGGATCACCTCGGCCAGGGCCGTGCTTTGGTTCTGCACAATGTCCTGGACCACGATGAAGTCGAGCTTTTTCAATGCCCGGGCTACCCGGTCGGGCTGTGGCAGCCGCCTGAGGGGGTTTTCCCCCATTATGTACAGGGCTTTTAATGTGCCGTTTTCAGCCGCGGCAACAAGCTCGGTCATGCCCAGGCCCGGGTCCGGGGAAATTTTTGACTTCCAGGCATTTTCAAGGTTTTGGCGCCCGGTTTCGTCTGTGAGCGGCACCCTTCCGGGAAGGAAGTCAGGGCCTGCGCCCATGTCACAGGCTCCCATCCAGTTGTTTCCGTCCGCCATCAGGAAGATCCCGCCGCCGTTGCCATCCAGGCTGCCGGTGAGAAGGGCCAGGTTGAAAAGGGCATCCACGCTTTGCCGCGAAAGTTCCCGGAGCATGGATGCACCGATGACAAAGGCAACCTTTTCCCCCTTGAGTAGCCCTGCGGCAGTGGCGACATCGCTCTCTGGCACGCCGGCAGAACGCGCCAGTTCCGCCGGTTGGAGGCCTTTTATGTGCTCCGTCCAGGAATTGAACCCCTCTGTGTATTGATCTATAAATCGGCTGTCATGGCTTTGCCGGATGAGCATTTCCGCGGATATGGCGTTTAAGAAGGCGGCAAGGGAGATGTTCGGCTGTTTTCCGGTCTGCGGCCGGATCCATTGGCTGGCAAAAAGGGTGAGTTCATTGGGCAGGGGATTGAGCACAATCAATTTGGCCCCTTTTTTGGCCCCCCGCTTGATGTGGTAGCCAAGCACCGGTGCCGCATGGTCCGGGTCCGGTCCCAGAACAAAAATGGCGGCCGCGTTTTCAAGCGCGGCCAGGCGGTTTGTTCGCACCCGCCCGCCGGTTTTGGCATCCAGGTCCATCAATGCCGCCCGCCCCGGTCCCCCGCCGGCCATGATGATGTTTTCCGAGCCGAAAACCGCACGCGCGAGCTTCTGGAAGAGGTAGTTTTCTTCGGTGCTGCACTTGGCCGATCCCATAAAGGCGATGCTTTGAGGACCATACGTCCTTTTGATATCCGAGAGCCGGGAAACCACGTGTTCAAGGGCATCCTCCCAGGAGGCATCCTCCCAGGAGGCTTCCGGGAAGGACGGCTCGGAGGAACCGGCTTCCGCGTTTTCCGGGCGGTTCCGGATCATGGGGCTTGTCAGGCGGCCCCGGGAATTGAGAAAATCGTGGGCAAAATGTCCGCGCAGGCAAAGGGTGGCCCGGTTGACCGAATCCTTGATTCCGGAGGGATTGATCGAAACAATTTTGTCGTCCGTGACCCCGATTGAAAGGCTGCAGCCAATGCCGCAAAAGCCGCACACGGACAGGCCTTCGCTTTCAGGTGTTCCGGCGAAACGATCGTTTTTCGGGCTTAAAGCGCCGGTGGGGCAGATCGAGACACAGGTGCCGCAGAAGGTGCAATTGGATTTCTCCAGGGGCACTTCATGGGCGGTGGCCGGCCGGGAGGCAAAGCCCCGGTGATTGTAATCAATGGCGCCGGCGCAGACCAGTTCCTGGTCGGCCCGGATGCATCTGCCGCAGAGGATGCACTTGCTCAGATCCCGGACGATAAAAGGGTTAAGCTCTTCAAAAGCCTGGTAATTGGGCATGGGGTAGAGGTCGTTTTCCCCCACGCCAAGTTTTGCCGCGATCCGCCTCAGCTCGCACCGGTTGCCCTTGCTGCAGACGATACAGGATTCCGGGTGCTCGGCCATCATTAGCCGAATAATGTTTTTCCGGTGATTGATCACCCGGGGCGAATCCGTTAATACGGCCATTTCCCTGGCCGCCGGCGTTACGCAGGAGGCAAGCAGGCGCCCGGATTTCTCGTCTTCCACCAGGCAGAGCCGGCAGGCGCCGTGGGGTGTCAGATCCGGATGCCGGCAGAGGGAGGGGATAAAAATCCCGTTCTTTTCCGCTGCTTCAAAAACGCTGGTTCCGGGCCGGCATGCGATTTTTTTCCCGTTAATGGATAATACAATGGTTTCCAAAATATTGATCCTTTATATATCCGGTGAAGGGCTGAGAAAAACGGCTCTGCAAGCGCTGCGGCCTATCGGGGGACAAGCAGGGGCGCAGCCGGTGCACAAAAAGAGCCGGGACCTTATTTGAGCTTTGCCGCGTCAAGGTAGTTCTTGAGTTTGTCCTCTCCACCGATGGTGATGATGTGGATTCCCTGGCAAAGATCCTTTAAACCTTTTACCGTGTCGGCGAAAAGTTCCATGCTCGCCTTCTCTTTGTCCGGGGCCCGGGCCAGCTTCTGGATAATCCATTCCGGCACCAGTCCGGATTTTAAGTGACGGTTTAGAAACTGGGCCATTCCGGCGGTCCGGATGATCATCACCTCGGCAATCACCGGTACGCCGAAGGTGCTGGTGCGTTTCAGGAACTTTTCAAACCGGTCAACGTCAAACACCGGCGTGGTGAGAAAATAGCCGGCCCCGATTTTTGTCATTTCCTCCATTTCCCGAAGTTCCAGGTCGGGCACGTTCTTGCCCCAGGCGGACTCAACCCCTGAGCCCAGGAAAAAATCGCCTTTTCCCGGCAGCGGTTCGCCTTCAAGGCTTCTGCCTTCCCGGATATGTTCAAGAACGGACTGGATCTTGCCGCAGTCCACGTGGAAGAACATCATTTCCTGGAGGCTGTCGCCGGTGATGCGATAGTCTTCCGTGAAGACCAGAAGATTGTCAACGCCCGCCGTATGCGCCTGGGAAAGGTCCTTCATCAGCTGGATGCGGTTTTTGTCCCGGGTCGTGGTCTGGTATATGGATTCGAAGCGGTGCTGTTTTAAGATTTCACAGGTCTGGATGGTGTCGCCCACGATACCTTCGAATTCCACCTCTGAAAGGGACACCCCATCCACGCGCCCGCGGATCGAGGAAAGGTTTTTAACGAGGTTTTCCTGGTCGGATTCAAGCGGCGTCTGAATCTCGGAGGTGACGACGAAATTTTTTTTCTCGAGGGCTTCTTTTAACTTCATTGATGCCTCCTCCCGCCGGCAATCAAGCCGGTTTGTTATTGGCGCAGTCCCAGCAGACGGCTGACTTCCTCTTTGAGCTGGGTCAGGGGCAGGGGTTTGGAGTAGCAGGCGTCGGCGCCGTGTTCTTTCATCTGCTGGAACTTCTCTTCATCCAGGTAAGCGGACAGAACAATGATTTTGGTCCCCTTGGTCTCGGGCGAGCTCTTTATTCGCTGGCAGACATCAAAGCCCTTGATGTCCGGCATCATAATGTCCAGGATCACCAGGTCCGGGTTGAAGTGGCTGACCTGGATGCCGGCCTCAAACCCGTCTGCCGCGGAGATGACTTCATAGTCGTACTCGTCCTCTTCCAGGGCCTGGACAATGGACTCCACGATAATCGGGTCATCATCCACCACCAGGATTTTGATGCGCCCCGTGTCCGCTTCGTTCTCCGGTACGGGCATCCCCTGTTTTTCCATGAAAGCGATCAGGTCCTTTTGATTAATCCGCCGATGTCCCCCCGGAGTTTTGTACGCCTTGATCAGCCCCGATTCAATCCAGTTGATAATGGTTTTCGGCGACACACGGCAATATTTGCTGGCTTTAAAAACGGTAAGCACATCATCCATGGCGTGTTTCTCCTTTGTTTTTTAGTTATTTCAATTATTGCAGAATAATTTTCTGTGTCAAGAAAAAAAATAATTTTTTTATTTTCCTTATCTGCTTGATATGTATGGGCTTGCTGAAGGCGGGGATTTGGGGGTTTAAATTTTTATAGTTTTTACAGTTTTTATAGTTATTATACAACAAGGCGGCGGGCGGTTCTCATTGCCCGGCTTGATCGACAGGCAGCGTGACGGTAAAGGTGGTGCCGGCACCCGGGGTGCTCTCCACATTAATGTCGCCGCCATGCTCCCGGATAAAGCCGTAGCAGACTGAAAGTCCAAGTCCCACGCCCTTGATGCTGTCCTTGGTGGTAAAGAAACTGTCAAAAATTTTGCCCAGGTGCTCTTTTTTGATCCCTGAGCCGGTGTCAGTAATATTAACGAAAACTTGAGAGTTTTTCTGGCGGGTGGAAATCGTGAGGGTCCCGCCATTGGGCATGGCGTCCCTGGCATTGGCGATCAGGTTTAAAAACACCTGGCGCAGCTGGTTGGCCGAGGCGTGGATCATTTCCAGGTTTTCCGCAAGCTCGAGCGATACCTTGATGTCATTTTCCTGCAGCTGTTTTTCATGCAGCATAATCAGTTCGTCAAGGATCTTGTTGATATCGAGCCGGGATTTTTCTTCCTGCTCGGGCTTGGAAAAGGACAGCATTTTTCTGAGCATGTCAGCCAGCCGAACAGTTTCTGAAAGGGACATGTCCAGCAGTTTGCGCCGCTTGTTCTCAGGCGGGATCTCGGTTTTGAGAAGCTCCAGGGTGTTCATGATGCCATAGATGGGGTTGTTGAGCTCATGGGCCAGCTGGGAGGTCAGTCGCCCCATGGCGGCGAGCTTTTCCGAATGCAGGAGCTGCTCCTGCGTCTGGCGGAGCTGCCGTTCCATTTTCATGCGCTCCCTCAGGTCGATAAACGATCCGACAGTGGCAATTTCATTGCCCTTGTCATCGTAGACCATGGCGGCCGAAAGATTGCCCTCCACGACTTCATTGTCGCGCCGGACGTAAAGCAGGGGGTAGGAGCGCAGCAGGCCCACGCCCCCGTCCTCCGTACCGCGAATGCGCTTCATGATTTTTCGGGCCACCCCATCCGGGTAAATGCGGGTGATGTTCATTTTGCCGATAACCTCGTGGGCCGGGTACCCCAGTGTTTTTTCCGCAGCCCGGTTCCAGATGATGATGTTGCCCTTCAAATCAGCCGCCATGATCGGATTGGGCGAGCTTTGAATAATTTTGTTCATGAAATCATGGGCTTCTTTCAGCTTCTTCTCCATGTGATAGCGCTGTGTCTGATCCACGACAATGCCTTCATAGCCCAGGACGTTTCCATGAGGGTCGTAGCGGACATGGCTGGTCAGCGATACGAGTATGGGGGTGCCGTCCCTTTTTTTGAATTCCACTTCATAATCCATGACCCGGCCGTCCCGTTCGATCATTGCCTGGAACCTTCGCCGGTCCTCCGGCCTGACGTAGAGGTCGGTTGTTATGTCCATGTTCAGGAAGGGCTCTTTGCCGGGGTAGTCCAGCATGTCCAGCAGAGTCTGGTTGGCGTCCAGGAATTTTCCTTCCTTGCTGCTGATATAGACGCCCACGCCCACGTGTTCAAAAAGTTTGCGGTAATGTTCTTCCGATGCCTTAAGCCTGGCTTCGCGCTGTTTGCGATGGGTGATGTCCCGATAGACGCTCATTTTTGAGATGGCGCCGTCAGGATGATGGATCGGCATTTCTGTGAGCGCAAAGGTGCGGTCCACTTTGGGGACATAGAGCTCCCATTGGAGGTTTTGACCGTTGAAAACCGCTTCCGCCCGGCACCAGGGGCAGATGTCGTTTCGGTTGTTGAGCACCGAATAGCATTTCCGGCCAAGGCCCTCCCCCAGAATCTCGATCATTTTTTGGTTCATGTATTCCACGTTATAATTCTGATCGATGATATAGATGCCGTCATCAATGGCGTTCAGGATGGCGGCCAGCATGTTTTTTTCTTTATCCATGGGTCTTAACCTCATCAACGTCGGTTTCAATTTTTAAATTACAGGTGCCGGGGATGCGGTGCAAGGTGCTGCCGGCTATATTCTAGATGAAGGAAAATAATGATGCTGGCAAGAATTTTGTTCTTCAGGCGGGGTGGGGAGGGTTTGATGCCGCATGCGGCTGGATTGCCGAGGGCATAAAATGCGGGAACTCTCATTTGACAGATTTTTGGATAGCCTCTATTGTTAGACCATAAAAAAAACAAAAATGCTTCATATGGAAGGGCACGCCATGCAGATTACCGAACATTTGCACGCCTTTATCTGGAACCAGATGGCCAGCAACAATTGCAACACCTACCTGATTGACGGGTCGGAAAAAATTCTTGTGGACCCGGGGCATGTCATGCATTTCGCCCATGTACGTGACGGGTTGGCCGAACTGGGTTTGGGCTTAAACGACATTGGTTGGGTGATCCTGACCCATGCCCATCCCGATCACCTCGAGGCGGTCCGTCTGTTCCGGGGCGGCCCGACCCGGATTGCCATGCATGAGCTGGCCTGGCAGTTGATCGAATCCTTCGGGCCGATGATTGATCCCGGCATGGACATCAGTTCCTATCGGCCGGACGTTTTTCTTTCAGAAGGGGAGCTGGGTGCCGGGGATACGACCCTTGAGGTCATTCATACCCCGGGGCATTCGCCGGGCTCCATCTCCTTATACTGGCCGCGGCAGAAGGCCCTGTTTTCCGGGGATCTGATTTTCAGGGACGGTTTGGGCCGGACCGACATACCCGGTGGAAACGGCGAGCAGCTCAAGCAAAGCATCCGCCGGGCGGCCGGAATGGACATTGAAATGCTGCTTCCCGGGCACGGGGACGTGATCGTGGGAAAAGAGGCGGTGCAAAAAAATTTCAGGCAGGTTGAGAATTTCTGGTTTGCCTACGTCTGATGGCTTCCTCTTACTCTT
>CAZNSO010000057.1:7026-20027 GCA_964575805.1 uncultured Desulfobacteraceae bacterium | reverse complement strand
GCCCCCCGCTGCTGCTCACAGGCAATAACCCGGCTTGTTTGACATAAGTCAAAGAATTTAAACGGGTGCCGGTATAGAAATGCAGATAAAGCGTGAACGATAGCCCGTTTTTCCCTGATCGTACCGAAAACCCGGGTTTCGCGCGCTTACTGAATAAAGAGAAGATGCCTGGGGTGGATGAGTCCTCCAAGCAATCTTAAATTAATGCAAAGAGGAATAATTAGCCCGGGGGGAATGGAAATGCCAAAAACCGCAGCATCGCAGAATGCCTGGAAGAACCGGAACAGTTATCCTCAGTCCGGATTTCTGAAGGAAGTCGTCCAACGCTCCGGCGTCAATGTCAGCCTTTGCTGGCATTGCCTGAGCTGCGGCGGCGGGTGTCCGTTTTCCGCGGACATGGATTATCTGCCCAATGCCGTGCTCCGGCTGGTTCAGTTCGATCTTAAGCGCGAGGCCCTTGAAAGCTCCGCCATATGGATCTGCGTGGGCTGCCATACCTGCTCCATGCAGTGCCCGCAGGCCATCGATATGGCGGCGGTAATGGATACCCTCCGGGAAATGGCCGTTGAATCCGGCCTTGCAGTGGGGGAGCCCGATATCCTAAGGTTTCACAATGAGATGCTCAAATCGGTCCATCGATACGGCCGAAGCCATAAACTGGAAATCATGATGCGCTACAAGCTGTGGAAGCGTGACTGGTTGTCCGATATGGATGTCGGCCTGCGGATGCTGTCCAGACGCAAGCTGGAGTTGCTGCCCCAAAAGGTCCGCAATATCGGTAAAATCAGGGAAATCTTCACGGCCGAGCGGGAGGCAAACAAGAAATGAGTTCACGCTTCATAAGAGACATTTCCTATTTTCCGGGGTGTTCACTGGCGACCTCGGCGCGGGAGAACAATCAATCACTGGTGAGCTTTTGCCGGCAATTCGGGGTTAACCTCCGGGAACTGGATGACTGGAACTGCTGTGGTTCATCCTCTGCCCACAGCATCGCCCCGGATATCGGGCTTCATCTCGCCGCCCGCAATTTAAGTCTTGCCCCGCCGGGCAGGCCGCTTCTTCTGGCCTGCCCGAGCTGCTTTCTGCGGCTTAAACTGGCGCATCTGGAGCTTTTGGAGTCCAGCCGCAAGCAGGCGGATTATCAGGCCCGATGGGGGCGGCCCGTTGATCCGGGCCTGGAGATTATCAGTTTTTTTGATCTGCTCTCGGGCATGGCCGAGGCCGGCGCCTTTGAGGGGTTTGCGAATCGGCTCAAGGGCCTTGCCTTTGTGCCCTACTACGGCTGCATGCTGACGCGTCCCCCGGCCATGCGCGGAGAAAGGACCTTTAGCGGCCTCATGGAGAAAATTCTTTCTTCGATGGGAGCCGCGCCCCTGCCATGGGCGCACCATTCCCGCTGTTGCGGGACGTTTCTTTCGGTCGCGCGGCCGGATATTGCCTCCAGAAGCGTGCGGGAAATAATGGCGGGAGCGGAAGAGGCCGGGGCGGAATGCATTGTGACGGCCTGCGCCATGTGCCATTTGAACCTGGAGATTCGCAGCAAACTGCCGGGCAGGGTTCCGGTGCTGCATTTTTCGGAACTGCTATCGCTCGCTGCAGGCGTGGGCTCCGGAATGGGATGGTTTCGGCGTCACCTGATCGACCCCCGGCCGATGCTCAAGGCCCGACGCCTGATCGCCTGAAAAATCCGGCTCCATTCGGGCGGTGCCGCGTCCGATGCTTCAACGGCCAGCCGGACCCCATGCCAAACGGCATGCACCCCTCGCCGGCAGATTGGCTCCTTGGCGCTTGTCTCCTTCTGACTGATCTTTTTTTATTTGGAAACATTGGTAACGATAGCCTCGACGGCTTCAATGACTTCGTTGTAGATTGCGGCAATCTCCTCCCGGTCCATGTCCAGGTGCGCGAATGTCTCGTTTTCAGCCAGGTGAAGGGCCTGTTCGGCGTCTTCTCCGTATTGCGCCAGGCATTCGGCAGCGTGGAGTATCTCGGTCAACGCGTCTTTGCCGGCCTGGGAGGGAAAATGGTGGCATCTGACGGCCTCGGTCTGCATCCGGGGCAGATTCCATTGGGCCAGAAAATCCGCGGCGATTTCCGCATGGTCAAATCCAAACAGTTCTTTTTCCATATCAATCAGAAGGTTTTCATCCGGGGAGGGCGGACCGGGAAGATATTGCTTTCTCCCGGCCATGTATTCATCCAGGATGATCATGCCGCAGTCATGGATCAGGCCGGCATTGAAGGCATCACTGGCCAGATCGGGAAATTTTCGCTCGGCAATGATTTTCGAGCCGCTCGCAACTGCCAGGGAATGGCGCCAGACAGCGGTTGATGGGAAACCATAGCCGGGGAGGGATTGCCCCATGATTCTGGATGTGCTCACAATGGTGATCAGTTCCAGCAGCGTCTGGCTGCCAAGCAGGGCGGCCGCCTGCTGAACCGATGACACCGGGATGCTCAGGCCGGAGTAGGGGGAGTTGGCGATTCGCAGCACCCGGGTGGCCATGGCCTGGTCGGTTTCCAGCACCTCCCCGATTTCTTTAAACCCTTTGGTTTCATCATGAATGATCCGGCTTGCCTTGGCAAGGATTTGAGGCATAGGGGGCATGGCCTTGGATGTCTTCAGAATTTTGTCTTTCAGTTCTTGACCGGTCAGATTGCTTGTATTCATGGCGCTTTCCTCGGGGCTATCAGTGGGAGCAATTATAATAATTGGATTATTTTAAAAAAATGCATTCAGGTCGCTGGCGGTCAAAATTCCGGCCCGCACTTTTCACTTATTTTTTATAACATAAAATTGGCAAATTGCAAGACAGGTTGACTGAGAAACGGATAAGGGGTAATTCTTTTGACAGGATATAAAAGCCAGAACATAAAAGTGTTTGAATCGCTTGATTCAGGCGGAAGGAACCATTCAATTGTCAGCTCATGCCATGCCCTATCACTTTGAAACCGGTATGTACCGGCCGCCCAGCGAGGGGGGCAGCAATTCCCTGCTCTTGCGGTTTACCCGGAACTGCCCCTGGAACCGGTGCACGTTCTGCGCCATGTATAAAACCGAAAAATTTGAGCTTCGCTCCCTTGCGGCCATCAAATCCGATATTGATGCCATGGCCGCCATTTGCGATGAGCTTGGCGCCCTTTCGGCAAAAAGCGGATCAAATGACGGAATCAGCCGGGATGCGGCGGTGAAATTTCTGGGCAAACATCCGGAACTCAATTACCATGAAGGCTTTGCCATGCTCTATAACTGGCTGATCTCCGGGGGGCGGACCGCATTTTTGCAGGATGCCAACAGCCTGATCATGAAAACAGACGACCTGGTGGCGGCCATTGCCTATCTGCGCCGCCGGTTTCCCTCTCTCCGGCGGGTCACCACTTATGCCCGCTCAAGGACGCTGGCACAGAAAACATCCGGTGAACTGGCGGCCATTCGCGAGGCCGGTCTGGATCGGCTGCATATCGGCCTGGAGACCGGGGCTGACGAGTTGCTGAAACAGGTTAATAAGGGCGTGAGCGCAGACGGGCTGATCAAGGGGGGACGAAAGGCAATCGCCGCCGGCTTTCAGGTATCCGAGTACTGGATGCCGGGCCTGGGCGGAAAAGCTCTGTGGGAGACCCACGCCCGGGAGACGGCCCGGGTGTTGAGCGCTATCAACCCCCATTACATCCGCTCCCGCCCCTTCCGCCCCATACCCGGAACGCCCATGCACGAGGCGTATCAGAACGGGTCCCTGCAGCTTTTGACCCCGCAGGAGCAGCTCCAAGAACTGCGGGTGACCATGGAAGATCTGGATGTCACCGGCAAGGTCTGCTTCGATCATGCCGGCAATTACTGGCGCAATCCCAGGGGCGGACTCGTTTTTTCACACGATTATGAAGGCTACCGGTTTCCGGATGAAAAGCCGCAGGTGCTGGAACGGATTGCCGACGGACAGGCGGCGGACAATCCCCTGCCCGGCTTTCTGCAATTTTGATGTGGCCAAGGCGTTTTATTGCCTGGCCGCCTCCCGCTCTTTTTCCTCCAGTATGATGTGCGCGGCCATCCGGGCTGTCTCTCCGACGATTGTGGAGCATTTCTCCGGCATTCCGGCCTTGAGTGCGGCTTCCATTTCTTTGGGGTCATAGAGATTGAAAAACCTCCCCGCCAGCTTGGCCTGCAGGTCCGCGCACCGGCAGGTGCCGTATTTTTCAATAAATGCGTCGTGGAGTTTTTTGGACAGGATACAGGCTTTGAGCTGTTTTTTCATGTCACTGAACTGGTCCCCGGATCGGCCGAAGAAGTAGCCGATCGCCATGGTGCCGCCGGACAGCGCGCCGCAGTGGCCGTCGCCGCTGAGCCCCACCCCGTCGGCAAGGCCGGTGGCGGCCCGGAAAACCCCGTCGTCTTCAACCCCAAAAGCCTCGAATATCCCGGCAAGGCAGCATTGGGCACACCCGCCGCTCTCCAGTTCATGCCTTTTTGAATTGTTAAAAGCTGTCTGAAGGACCTCTGTTTTTTCTTTTTCCATTCGGCTTGCTCCCTTCGCGCGGGTTTTTTCAGTAAATTCAGGCCAACAGTTTGTGCTGCGATCATATTGGACAATGGCATGGGCCAAGTTATGACAAACTCTCCCCGGGTGGCAAAATAGAAGAATCTGCCGGATTTGTCCAATTTTAAATTTCGACGGCCACGCCCGGGTCAGTGCGGGGGCTTCCAGGCAACCTCAGGGGATGATTTTTTTAATCAGACCCTGGCTGTTTCGTTTCTTTCTGCAAGCATACCGCCATGGCGGCAAAAATGGCTTTTAAGGCAACAGTCAAAAGGGGTGACCGACAGAATACGCAGCATATTGTTTCCAGGCTCAATATGTTGAGGGCGTCAGCTTTCTACCAGGACATTTTTTTTGTAATATTCTGAAAAGAAAGAATAAATATCTGTGGCATATTTTTTGAAAGGAATATTACAGGCGAGTTGGTGCAGCCGATGCGGAAATTTTGGCAAGGGAAATGGTGTCGGGGGTGGTCCCCGATCCATGCAGAGGACGGATAATATCCTGAAAAATTATGTAATATTTTGGGTCTACCGGCTTCTCATGCCAGGCTTTTCATATTCGGTTGTCTGCTGCAATCCGTCCCCCGTGATATCAGCCGAGATGACTGCAGGGAGGATGATATCAACTGATTGCATTGCAGCGCCAACTGGCTTCAATGATACAAACCAACGGATACGCCAAAAATTCAACAATCCAATTCAACAATCCAAGGAAGGGGGGGCAAGCTGTTTTAGAAGAAATGGAGGATTTTGATGAAAACTTTATTTCGAAAAACAAAGGATTGAAAACAATGGAAAAACAAAGACCATTCAGCAAGCGGAAATTTACAGCCATGCTGAGCCTGTTGCTGCTGGCTTCCTTTCTCGCGGTCCCGCAGGCCTGGGGGATCAACTTTCAATTGCATCCGGACATCAGCATGGACCTGGACACCACCTTGATTTATGGCGCGTCCATGCGGATGAAGGATGCGGACGAGGAAAACCTGGGGCTCAATGTGGACGACGGCAACCGCTCCTTTGAGCAGTATGACCTGGTTTCCAACCGTTTCACGGTTCGCAGCGCCCTGGATCTGCGGCGCAAAAATCTCGGGGTGTTTGCCCGGGGCCGGGCCTTTTATGATGATGCCTACCACGGGTCCAATGCCAATGATTCCCCGGAGACGCACAACAACTTTTTGGGGGGGTCCCTGGATGATCACCAGGAGTTTATCGACGCCACGGAAGACCAGCATGGCCAGGACCTGGAACTGCTGGATCTCTATGGTTACGCGGATTTCAGTATCGCCGGCCGGCCGCTGTCGCTCCGGGTGGGCCAGCAGGTGGTCTCCTGGGGCGAGAGCCTGTTCACCCTCGGTGGTATTTCAACAGCCCAGGGCTATGCGGATGCAAACATGCTCAATGTCCCGGGCGCGGAACTCGTGGACATCTTCCTGCCGTCAGAGCAGGTTTCCGGGCGGTTCAACTTTTTTGGCGACCTCTCAATCGCCGGTTATTACCAGTGGGAGTGGAAAAAGCACCGCTCTGAGGCGGCCGGTTCCTACTTCAGCACCATGGATTATGCGGATGTAGGCGGGTATCATTTGCTGGCAGCCCCCGGCCTGCCTGTCGCTGCAAACCGCATCGACGATGACCCCGCCGATGACTCCGGGCAATGGGGGGTCAGCTTGAACTATTACGCGGAAAATTTAAACAGCACCGAGTTTGGGCTGTACTATTTGAATTACCATGAAAAATTTCCCCTGGTCTTTACGGTGCCCGGTGCGGGAAATTTGACAAGGGACTGGGGCGACCCCATGCTTAACTTTTTCGACAGCCTGGGATACTACCTGGGCTACCAGGAAGACATCGACTTGTATGGCGCCAGTTTCAGCACGCAGGTGGGCCCCACCAATGTTTCCGGTGAAGTTACCTACCGCGCGGATTACGAGACGCAGGTGGTGGACCCCACCGCACCCCTGGGGTTTGGCTATGAGCCATTTGACATTGTCCAGGCCCTGGCCTCGGCCATCCATATTTTCGGCCCGTTTGCCTTTGTGGACACCACCACGCTGATGTTTGAAGTCGGCATGAACGAAGTGCTCGACGCCGAGAATCTTCTTAAAGATGAATTTGCCTGGGGCTCCACAACCAGCCTGAGCTTTTCCTTTTTTCAGGTCCTGCCCCAGCTGGACATGACCGTGCCGGTGTCCTTTAAACATCGCCCAAACGGTAAATCGTCACTGCCGGGCACCTTTACCGAGGACCAGCACCAGGTTTCCGTTGGCACCGATTTTATTTTTCGCCAGAAATATCAGTTCGGGCTGAAGTACACGGATTTTCTGGGTTCCGCGGGTGATGAAGACCTGAAATCGGACCGGGACTATCTGGCCTTTAGTTTCAAGTACACGTTCTAAGGGCCGTATGCAGGGTAAAACTTAACAGATGATACCTGGGAGGCATTCATGAAGATGAAAAAAGGCCTATGTTTAGGCATATTGTTCCTTTTTGTTGTAACTGCACCGCTTGCCGCTTTGGCCAAAGTGTCGCCGGAAGAAGCGGAAAAGCTCAAATCCACCCTGACCCCGTTCGGGGCTGAACGGGCAGGCAATGCCGATGGGACTATCCCCGCATGGGATGGAGGCCTTACCGGCCCCCCCGGCGGCGGCGAGCATAAACCCGGCGACCGGCATACCAACCCTTATGCGGATGAGGAAAAACTGTTCTCCATAACAGCAGAGAATATGGACGAATACGCGGACAAGCTGGGCGAGGGGCAGAAAAAACTGCTTCGGACGCACCCGGAGACCTACCGGCTGGATGTCTATCCGACGCACCGCTCCCATGCCGCACCGCAATGGGTTTATGACAACACGTTCAAGAATGCCACCCGCGCCGAAACCAGCAACGAGGGGGTGAGCATCAGCAATGCCTACGGCGGGATCCCTTTCCCCATTCCGAAAAACGGCGCCCAGGTGGTCTGGAACCACCTGGTGCGCTGGCAGGGGGAGGCAAAACATTATGTTTTCAATTCCCTTTATGTGGATGGTGACAATATCGTTATCGCCTCGGGCGTGGAAAACAACGAAAAATTTCCTTACTACGATAAAGAAAAAACCCTGGAAACCTATGATTCCCAGGACTACTGGTATGTTCTGCTCGAGTATTTCGCCCCTCCCCGGAAAAAGGGGGAGACCCTGCTGGTGAGAGACCCCTTGAACCGGGCGGAGAACCCGCGCCAGTCCTGGCAGTATCTGGTGGGCCAGCGCCGCGTGCGGCGCGCGCCGACAATCGCCTATGACACGCCCCTGTCTTCCATGAGCGGCATCCATACCTGGGATGACGTCTATCTTTTCAACGGCGGGCTCGACCGGTATAACTGGAAAATCCTTGGCAAAAAGGAAATATACATTCCTTACAACTGCTACGACGCTCAAAAAGTGATGGAAAAAAAGGAGATGTTCCCTCCGGAACACGTCAACCCGGATCACATCCGCTGGGAGCTCCACCGGGTGTGGAAAGTGGAGGGGACCCTGAAAGAGGGCAGCCGCCACATCTATGCCAAGCGGGTGTTCTACATTGACGAGGACTCCTGGGTATTGACCATGACCGACAGTTACGACGCCCAGGGGGATTTGTGGCGCTCCAATATCGCGCCCCTGATCAATGAATACCAGCTGCCCGGAGTGGTGCAGATGTTTGCCTTTTACTATGATTTCCGGATCGATAAATACGGCGTCAATGCCTCCCAGGTGGGGCTCACGCCCTGGCGGACCTACCCGGAGCCCAAGCCGGATTCATTTTTTACGCCTGAAGAGCTGCGAAGAAGAGGGCGGCGGTAAGGCTTTTATTATCGCCGGTTTATTCCCCGGGCGGTTTCAGCCGCTGTCATGCGGCTGAAACCGCCCCATTCCATACAAAAAGGTCCAACAATCTTAACAAAACGTTGGAGACGGTATGAGTAACGTAATAAAAAAGGGTTTTCCTGCCAGGAGGCTTTCCCTGGTGCTTTTGATCATCGTTATGCTGCTCCCCTCGCTTACAGACGCCGGGGAGGACCGCCAACTCAGCCAGTGGCAGGCCAGAAACGATTTGCTTGAAATCCCGGCGGTGGAATCGGACAAGGCGGCGTCTTCATTGCTGCTCGATATTGCCAGGGCGGGTAAACGCCTGGTCGCGGTCGGGGAGCGCGGGCATATTATATACTCCGATGATAAGGGGAAAAGCTGGGCGCAGGCTGATGTGCCCGTGATGGTAACCCTTACCGCTATTGATTTCCCGACCCCGGAAAAAGGATGGGCCGTGGGCCATGACGGGGTTGTGCTGCATTCAGAAGATGGCGGGGAAACCTGGGTTAAACAGTTTGACGCCTTTGAAGGCAACCGGATGAGCCTGGAATATGCCCGGGAACTGGTTGCGGCCAAAAAGGCCGAGCTGGATGAGGCCGGGGAGGAGGAGAAAGCCGCCTTAAGCAAGGAATTGGACGATCTGAAGTATGAACTGGAGTACTGGGAGAGCGCAGAGGAGCGCTGCTGTGTGCCGCTCCTGGATGTGTGGTTTAAAAACAGCAAGGAAGGGTTTGTCATCGGGGCCTACGGCCGTTTTTACAAAACCGGCGACGGCGGCAGGACCTGGTCCCCGTGGTGGGACAAAATCGATAACCCCTGGAAACTTCACCTCAACGCTTTTGCCGACGCCGACGGCTCCCTTTTTATTGCCCGGGAATCCGGCGTGATATATCGCTCCACGGATGGCGGCGAAAGCTGGGAAACTCTTGAAACGCCGCATGACGGCTCTTACCTGGGCATTCTTGCCTCCCCGAAGGAAGATTTGCTTATTGCTTACGGAATTGGCGCGAAACTGGCCTATTCAAAGGACGGCGGCAAGACCTGGAAGCTGCTTCAGACAAGGGCCGGCGCCGCATTGAGCGGAGGCGCGGTAAGAAGCGACGGCTCGGTTCTGATCGTCTCCTATTCCGGGGTTATCCTTGCCGGCTCCGACAAACCGGAAACATTTGTCCCCAAAAAAATCGGCGCCGGATGGAATGCCCTGATTGAAACCGATGATCAGCATATTGTTCTCGTCGGCCTCAAAGGGGTCCATCGGACAGCTTTTTAATCGTAGGGAGGGTTCATAAATGGAACACGGTGACGCCCAGCTATCTGGAACAACAGATAAAAAGGCCCCGTTGCTGGAACGCTTTGTTTTCAGTTATCGATGGTTGCTGCTGCTGATTTTTGCCATATTGACAGTCGTTTTGGGGTTTCAGGCCAGCAAGCTGGATTGGGAAGTCAACTTTACCAAGATGATCCCGACCCAGCATGCCTATATCGAAAATTACCTGAAATACCAGGACGAGCTCAGGGGGTTCGGGGACTCGGTCCGAATTGCCGTGGAAACCACCAGCGGCACGATTTTTGAGGCCGAATATCTGACGATTCTGCGGGATATTAATGACGAGGTTTTTTTCTTCCCCGGCGTGAACCGGGCGCAGCTGCAGTCGCTCTGGACCCCGCAAACCAGATGGCGCGAAGTCACCGAAGAGGGCTTTGACGGCGGCCCGGTAATCCCGCCTTCCTATGACGGGTCCCCGGAGAGCCTTGCCCAGTTGAAAACCAACGTCTTGAAATCCGGCGAGATCGGATCGCTGGTGGCCAACGACTTTAAATCCAGCATCATTGATGTGCCCTTATACGAGATCAACCCGGATACCAAAAAGCCGCTGGACTACCGGGACCTGTCCCAGCGCCTTGAAGAACTCCGGGACAAGTATGAAAAAGAAGACATAAAAATCCACATCACCGGGTTTGCCAAGGTGGTTGGCGAGTTGATTGACGGCACCCGGCAGGTGGCCACTTTTTTTGTTATCGCCATACTGATCACCCTGCTGATGCTCTACGGATACTCCCGCAGGTGTGTCCGCAGCACGCTGATCCCCGTGTTGTGCTCCATTATCGCGGTGGTCTGGCAGCTGGGGCTGCTTAAAACCCTGGGGTATGGCCTGGATCCATTCTCCATACTGGTCCCGTTTCTGATTTTTGCCATTGGCGTCAGCCATGGCGTCCAGATCATCAACGGCATTCATCATGAAATGATGGCAGGCGCCGATAAGATGAGCGCCGCCCGCGGGGCCTTTCGAAAGCTGTACAAACCCGGCCTGGTCGCGTTGGTCACGGATTGCCTCGGGTTTGGCACCCTGCTGGTCATTCAGGTTCTCGTCATTCAGGAGCTGGCAATCGGCGCCAGCATCGGGGTGTTTGTGCTGATCCTGACCAACCTCATCCTGCTTCCGATCCTTATGTCCTATGCCGGGGTCAATCCGGTTTCTGTCAAGCACATCAAGGAGGAAGGCGAAGGTTTGGAACACCGGGCCTGGCTTTTCCTGTCCCGATTTACACGGAAGACGCCGGCATCGGTGACGGTTGCGCTGGCCCTCCTGGTATTTGCCCTGGCGGCTTATTTCAGCCAGGGCCTGCCAATCGGGCAGACCGGTAAAGGTGCGCCCGAGCTGCGTCCTGAGTCGCGCTATAATCAGGATGTGGCCTTCATGAACGAGAATTATTCTAAAAGCTCCGATGTTTTTGTGATCATGGTCAAAACCCCGGAAGGCAGATGCGGGGATTACCATGCCCTGGTTGGAATGGATCGCCTGCAATGGGACCTGGAGCACATTCCGGCCGTTCTTTCGACAAATTCCTTGTGCACCGCTGTCAAGCGGGTACTTGCCGGCTTCAATGAGGGCAGCCTGAAATGGATGGCCCTGGTCCGGGATGATCAGGTGATGAGCAATGCGGTGCTTTACACGGCCTGGAAGAACAGGAACCAGGCCTGCAGTCTGGCGCCCATCAGGGTTTTTATGGAGAATCACGAGGCGGACTCGCTGCAGGCGGTTGTTGATTCCGTTGAAGCATTTGCCGCCAAAAACAATACGGAGGATGTCAAGTTCCTGATGGCCGCCGGAAATGCGGGAATTGAGGCCACAACCAATATCGTGGTGGCCCAGAAACAATATACCATGATGTTTTGGGTCTTCGGCGTGATCGCCCTGCTGTGCCTGATAACATTCCGCTCTGCCCGGGCGCTCTTCAGCATTATTATCCCCCTTGCCCTGACCACGGTTCTTTGCCGGATGGTGATGATGTGGATCGGCGTGGGCGTCAATGTCGCCACCCTTCCGGTTATCGCACTGGGTGTGGGCGTTGGCGTGGATTACGGGATTTATATTTTCAGCCGGTTTCAGTTTTATCTGGATGAGGGCATGCCCATATCCGGGGCCTATTACGCCACCCTGATGACAACCGGCAAAGCCGTTATCTTTACCGGCCTCACCCTGGCTGTTGGCGTGTGCACCTGGGTGTTTTCACCGATCAAATTCCAGGCGGACATGGGCATATTGCTGACATTCATGTTCCTGGTGAACATGATCGGCGCCATCATTTTGCTGCCCGCCATTGCCAGCCTCTGGGAGCGGCGCGCCCGGGCGAGCAATAATCATTAAAACCCGGAAGGCGCAAAAAGGGGTGCCGCAAAAAGGAAAAGGGTGCTGATGGCTGCGCCCCCGCTGTGCCCCAGTGGTTTTAAAGAAGCAGCAAAAGGAGCTGAATGGAACTAAAAGAGCAAAGTTTCGGTCCCATACGAATCATTCCCGGCGACAAGGGCGGGCGATACCCCTCCTGCCACTCCATTTTTGTCGAAGACGCCGGGGTCCTGATCGATCCGGCGGCAAACCGGGAGCGCCTCAAGGCGCTCAGATCCCGGGATGAAGTTCAGATGGTCTGGCTGTCTCACTGGCATGAAGACCACTTCCGGGACCTGGATCTGTTTGACGACAAGCCTTTGTGGATGGCGGCCAGCGATGCGCCCCCGCTTGCCGATATGGATATTTTTTTTGATTGGTATGGGGTCAGCAGCGAGCCGGGGGATAAACTCCGGTCCTATTGGGAGCCGATTTTAGAGAAGGAGTTTCACTTCCGGCCCCGAACGCCCCAGCGATTCCTGGAAGACGGGGAAATTATCGATCTGGGCCGTGTCACCGCAGAAGTGATTCATATTCCGGGGCATTCGCCGGGGCAGCTGGCCTTTTTTTTCAGGGAGCCCGGCGTCCTTTTTATGGCCGACTGCGACCTGACACCTTTCGGGCCCTGGTATGGGGACCGGTATTCCAGCATCGAGGACACGATTCGCTCCATTCACCGGCTTCGCCGCATACCCGCGAAGGTCTGGTTGACTGCCCATGAGACCGGCGTGTTCGAAACACCGCCGGGGCAGCTGTGGGACGCGTACTTGGATGTTATCGAAAAGCGCGAATCAGCGCTTTTGAATTTTCTGTCAGCGCCCCGAACCATCGATGAGATCGTGGAGCAGTGGATTGTATACGGAAAAGAGAGAAAACCCCGGGAATTTTTCGAATACGGCGAGCGCGCCCACATGGAAAAGCACCTGGAGCGGCTGATCCGCAAAGGTGAGGTGGTGTTGGATGCCGGGCGCTACC
>CAZNSO010000057.1:0-6926 GCA_964575805.1 uncultured Desulfobacteraceae bacterium | reverse complement strand
CTCAACAAATTTGTGCTTCTCAAGGAACGATTGAACCGGGATGGAAGGAAGAGGTGCGTTGAATGAATGCCCTTGAAAGGCTCGATTCCCATTTAAACTCCAGGCTTCCCGACTTATTGGAAGCCAGGGCCCAGGGCCGCAAGGTGATCGGCCATAGCGCCGGCGGCTATATGCCCGAGGAACTGGTGCTCGCCTGTGACGCGATACCCATCGGTCTGGTGCAGGCAGGCGATCATGACCTATTGGAGGCGTCCGGCGCCTATATCTGCCGATGGATGGATCCTTTCTGGCGAAGCCAGGCGGGCCTGCTGGCAACCGGCAGGGATCCCTATTACAATATGCTTGATCTGCTGGTCATCCCCGTCACAGACAACCACTGCCGCTTGTTCTCCAATACTGTTCAGTATTATTTCCCGGATGTGGAATCATTTCTTTTCGGCGTTCCGCACACAAAGGATGCGTCCGCCCTGGCTTATTATTTGAGCGGTATTGGCAGGCTCAGGAAAAAGCTCGAGGATTTTACCGGTGTGACCATCACCGATGACGCACTGCGCGATGCGATTGATTTGTGCAACAGGGAGCGGCAGCTTTTCCAAAAGATCAGCCAAATACGCCAATCCGGGCGCCTGCCGTTTAACAGCAGGGACTTTGTCGCCCTCCACCACGGCTCATTTCTTGCGGACAAAGCCGTGATGGTGGATATCCTGGAGGCATTTTTAAAAGAGGCCAGCTCCCGCGGCCCGGTCAGTGAAACAGCCTCCAGGATTCTTTTTACTGGCTCAACCCTTGCCCGCGGCGACGCCGGCGTGATGACGCAGATTGAGGCGGCCGGTGGCGCGGTGGTGGTCGAGGAGTTCGCCGAGGGTCTCAGGCCATGCCACCACCGGATAAAAAGGGAGGGTGACCTGCTTGCCGCGCTGGCTGAGGGTTACTTCATGGACCGGGTATGCCCGGGGTGGTTCCGCCCGGGCACCGAGCGGCTGGATCTACTGATCCGGCTGGCAAGGGATTATGACGCGGCGGGGCTGATCTGGTACCAGTTGATGTATCGCGAGTCTTACAAGGTGGAGTCCTTTTTTTTCCCACAGATCCTTGAAAAGGAAACGGGCCTGAAGATGCTGGTCCTTGAGTCCGAATATGATGCCATGGCGTCGGGCGCCATGGAAACCCGTATTGAAACCTTTTTGGATGCCCTGAGGAGTTGATCCGTGGCCTCATATTATGATGATTTGCTGCAGCTTTGCGGATTTGCGCCGGAATCCATTGAAGATGAAAGGCCACGGGTGGAAGCGGCGTTCGCCAAGCTGGGAATCGGTCCCGATGACATGGCTGCGGCCGATGCCTGGGTCCGGCAGAATCACGATGTCAGCCTGGCCGGCGTCCGGAAGCTGCTGGGCGCATGGCTCAAAGAGCTGATCGACGTTGTCCTGGCAAAAGATGAGGGCAAGAAGGTCGTCTATTTCGGCTTCCCCGCCATGCTCGGCCCGGGCCTGTTAATTAACGCCGCCTCCGAGGATGTGTATGTTTGCGCCCCGGATATGGTGCTCTGTCATACCATGGGGCAGATATTCAACAAGCTGGACCCCATCATTGCGGCCGGGGAGGAAAACGGCCTGCCCGCCGGGCATGCCCTGTGCTCCTTGTGGAAGATCAAGATCGGCGCTGTTGCCATGGGGATGATTCCCGTTCCGGATCTGGCCCTGGCATCCAGTTATTTCTGTGACATGGGCTCAAAGGCCGATGACCTGGTTACAGCGCTTTTTGGAACGCCCGTGGCCTATATTGACGGCGTGATGGATTCACAATGGGGGGAATACCCCGACTTTTTGCCGGAGCGCGTGCAATACCTCGGCGCTCAAATTAATCAGGCATTTGAGAAGGCGGAGCAGGTCCTGGGAATTCAAATCGCTCCTGAAACATACGGGGAAGCCCGGGCGGTGGGCCAGGCGTTTGTCAGCCGGCTGGTCAAACTGGCCGGGTTCATGCGCACCGATCCGGTACCCGTGAGCTTCACCGCAATCGAACTGCTGGAAGCACTTTCCGGGTCTTCCACCGGCCGGGGGATACATGAAGGTGTCAAGGCCATGGAGATCCTTATCGAAGAGATCCGGCAGCGGGTGGCGGCCGGTGTGGGGGCCACAAAAAAAGGGGTGCCCCGGGTGATGATCTCCTTCGGTCACATGTCCGATCCGCGGGTCACGCGCCTGGTGGAGGATTCGGGGCTGGCTGTCCCCTTAACTTTGGTTTTGAATGCCATCGCCGGCCCGCCGGCCGAGCCGGAAATGAATTACCAGAGCCCTGGGGAAATGGTCGCGGCCCATGAATTGGCAGGCGGCTTTTTTCACAGCACCTATGGAATCAACAAGCGCATGGAAGAGGCCCTTGAAGTGATGAAGCTCGATGGGTTTATCGCCAATTATATATATTGCTGCCGGCCCTCCGCCCTGCAATCGCATATCACCAGGGACTACCTCGAGGCAAAAACAGGCGTTCCGGTTCTCAGCCTGGAGCAGGATATCTATGACAGCAGCGCTTACACGGCTGATTCCATGAGAACCCGGGTGGAGACATTTGCAGATATGCTAAGGGATCGAAAAAACAATTAAAACAGGGAGGTGAACATATGCAGGATAAGTGGCGGGCCAACATCTGGCCCAAGGTTGACCCCATGGTCCCATCTTTGCCCCGGCGCCCCATTTTTGAGGAAATCCGGGAACAGGCCGGGATCCGCCCCGATAAGACAGCCCTTAATTTCTACGGCTATGAGGTGAGCTTCAAGCAGCTCGATGAACTCTCCGACCGGTTTGCCGCCGCCCTGCTGGCGCAGGGGATTCAAAAGGGCGATCGCGTGGCCTTGTACCTGGAAAACTGCCCGCAGTTTGTCATCGGATTCTACGGCATCATCAAAATGGGCGGGGTGGTGATTGCCTGCAGCCCCATGTATAAAAAAGACGAGCTGGATTATGTGCTCCACGACGCACAGCCCCGGGCCATTTTACTGGAAGACAATTTTTTTCCGATTCTGGACTCCTGTCAATATGCATTTACCCCGGAGGCCATCATTGTAACCAGTTTTTCCGATTTTCTGCCCCCGGAGCCGGCCATCCCCATTCATTCCTCCATGTCCGCAGAGAAGCAGAGCTTTCCCGGGACCACTGATTGGGGAGCTTTTTTGCAGCAATCCGCCGGTCAACTACCGGAAGTGGCAATTCATCTGGAGGAGGACCTGATCCTGCTCCAGTATACCGCCGGCACAACCGGCAAGCCCAAGGGGGTCATGCTGACCCACGAAAATCTGGCTGTGCACGGCGCCCTGGTTAAACATTATTATGAATATGCCGAAGATGACGTGCACCTGGTTATTCTGCCGCTTTTTCACGTCACCGGCCTGGATATCGCCATGAACCCGGCCCTGGCCAAAGGCAGCACGCTGATTCTTTTCGCCCGTTTTGACCTGATGACCATGCTGCAAGTGATTGCAGACTATAAGGTCACCCACATGGTCACCATTGCGCCTATAAATATCGCCATGCTAAGTGTCCCCAACATATCCGACTTTGATTTCAGCCGCATCCGGCTGATTCTCTCGGGCGGTGCGCCCGTTCCCCTGGAAGTCCATCATAAATGGCAGAAAACCATCGGCGTCCCCATCGTCGAAGGCTACGGGCTCAGTGAGTCGAGCGGCGGGATTATCGGCAACAACCGCCAGCACTACCAGCCCGGAACGGTTGGCGCCCCGGTTTATTATCACGACGTGAAGTTCTGGAACAATGAGGAGAGCCGGGAGGCCGGCCTGGATGAAGCCGGGGAACTCTGGATCCAGGGCCCCTGCATTATGAAGGGGTATTGGCAGGCCCCGGAGGAAACCCGCGCCAGGCTCACAGATGACGGGTGGCTGAAAACCGGTGATGTGGCCAGAATCGATGAGGCGGGCTGGATCCGCATCGTCGGCAGAATAAAGGAGATGATCAAGGTTTCCGGCTACACGGTTTCGCTTGCCGAGATCGACGCCTATTTGCATGAGCATCCGGCTGTTGCGGAGGCATGCACCATCGGGGTCCCCCATTCCTACCGGGGCGAGGAACCAAAGGCTTTTGTGGTTTTGAATCCCGGCTACAAAGACAAGGTGACAGAAGAGGAAATCGTGGCCTTCTGTAAGGACAAGATGGCGGCTTACAAATATCCCCGGGCGGTGGATTTTGTGGAAAGCCTCCCCAAGAGCGGCGCGGGAAAAGTTCTGCGGCGGGTGCTGGCGGAGAAGGAAAACGCCGGGGAAACGACTGCCTGAGAGCTGTTCGCGAGCGCATAAAAAGAACAAAGAAAGTTTTTAAAAATCGCTGCGGTTCAGTTTGGGTGTGAATAAAGATTGTGTTGCGGGTCATTTTAAAATATGACTTAAAAGTAAATTTTATCTTTTTATAATCAAGACAAAGCGCAGGCGCGCCCGCGGGTTCGCCTGCGCTTTGCGCAATCAAGGAGGAAGGTTCGAATGGCTCAGGTTATTGCCGACCGCCGGGACATCGATTTTGTGCTCTACGAGCAGCTCAATACGGAAGCCCTGGCCAAGGAGGACGCATTTGCGGGACTCAACCGCAAGACTTTTGATTTGATCATTTCCGAGGCGCGCAATTTCGCCGTCAAGGAGATTCTGCCCACCCGCGAGGATGGCGACCGCATCGGGGTCACTTTTGACAATGGGGTGGTCAAGGTGCCGGAGAGCTACCACCGGGTGCACAAGCTGCTGGTGGGGGGCGAATGGCCTTCCATGTCCGAAGACCCGGAAGTGGGGGGGCAGGGCATGCCCCACATCATCAGCCAGGCCGCGGCCGAATACATCGGCGGGGCCAATGGAACAGCCGTCGGCTATGCGCTTATGGGCCACGGCACCGGAAAGATGATTGACCTCTACGGAACCCAGGAGCAGAAGGATTTGTATCTCAAGAAGCTCTATACCGGCCAATGGGGCGGCACCATGCTTTTGACCGAGCCCAATGCAGGCTCTGATGTGGGGGCCCTGACAACGACAGCCGAAAAAAATGATGACGGCACCTACACCATCACCGGCAATAAAATTTTTATCACCAACGGGGAGCACGACCTGACCGAGAATATCATTCATCCGGTTCTTGCCCGGGTGGAGGGGGCTCCGGCCGGCACCAAGGGCATCTCCATTTTTATTGTTCCCAAGATCCGTGTGAATGCGGATGGCAGCCTGGGCGAGCCCAATGATGTCGTCTGCACGGGCATTGAAGAGAAGATGGGCATTCACGGCAGCGCCACCTGCAGCCTGGCTTTGGGCGGCAAGGGGCAATGCCGGGGCTATCTTTTGGGCGAGGAGAACAAGGGCATGCGGATCATGTTCCACATGATGAATGAGGCCCGCCTGGACGTGGGCTTCCAGGGCATTGTGGCCGCATCGACCGCCTACCTTTATGCGCTTAATTATGCCCGTGAAAGGCTGCAGGGCCGTGAACTCGGTGCCGGCAAGGACGCTGCGGAGCAGGTGCCCATCATCCGGCATCCGGATGTGCGCCGCATGCTTATGTGGATGAAATCCCATGTGGAAGGCATGCGCAGCCTGGTTTACTATGTCTGCCAGTTGTTCGACACCGCCAAATGCACGGATGACCCGGAAACCAAAAAAGCCTGCAACGACATGGCCGAGCTGCTCACCCCGATAATCAAGGCTTATGGCAGTGACCGGGGCTTTGAGGTCTGCATTCAGGCCATACAGGTCTACGGCGGTTATGGCTACATCCGGGAGTACCCGGTGGAGCAGCTGGCCCGGGATTGCAAGATCCATTCCCTTTATGAAGGAACCAACGGGATACAGGCCATGGACCTGCTGGGCCGGAAGCTGGGCATGAATGACGGCGCGGTGTTTATGAAAATGGTCGGGGAGATGCAGGAGACCATTGCACAGGCCAGGCAGGTGGATTCGCTGCGGGAATTGGCGGACCAGGCCGAGGCCGCTGTCAACCGGCTCGGTGAAGTGGCGCTTCACATGGGGCAATCGGCGCGTTCCGCGGCATTTAAAACCGCATTTGCCGGGGCTGCTCCTTTTCTGGAGGTCACCGGCGATGTGATCATGTGCTGGATGCTCCTGTGGCGGGCCCGGCTGGCCGCACAGAAGCTTGAAAACGGGGCGGCCAAAAAGGACCTGGCTTTTTACAAGGGACAGGTCAAGAGCGCGGAATTTTTTATCCACAAAGTGCTTCCCGGCACGATGGGTAAGATGAACGCCCTCACCAACGACAATGCTGCCGTGGTTGACATCGAAGAAGCCTCTTTCGGTGGATGACAGGGCCCCGGCTGACGGTCGGCGCTCATGCGCGCTGATTTTTTAAAACCCTATTGATCCCCGGGCACCCCCTATTGATCCCCGGGCACCCCGGGGATCAATATGACGGATCAATATGACGGATCAATACGACTCTTTTTCCCTTCTTCCTTGTACCCGCCAGCGCCAGGCTTTTTTCTGGTAATCCGCAACGCATCACTGTATCGACAGGCAGGCGCAACATGTTGGCTGACAGGATCAATATGTTGTTCATGCATGGCCGGTCGGTTTCCCTTTCATACATAACATCCCGAATCCAAATAAAAATTTTCATTGGCATCTTATTTGCAAATAATTCCTTGAAGCTTCACATCCCCCTGCAATGTTTTACGGACAAGTTTTGCTTGCGGATGATGGCGGTTTTTTTTCAGCGCTGCTTTTTTTTCAGCAGGTTGTTTTTTTCCATGAGAACACAACTTGCTAATCTTTGCGCGGCAAAAAAAACTGTAAGGCGGGCTGTGCCGGTTCTCCTCTGATTTTGAGACAGTGAAAGGCGACGATATGGAAAAAATTTGGCTGAAGTCCTACGCACCGAATGTTCCGGCCGGTTTGTCCTATAACGGGTTGAGCATGCCGGAGCTTTTGA
>CAZNSO010000056.1:17674-20295 GCA_964575805.1 uncultured Desulfobacteraceae bacterium | reverse complement strand
TCTTAATCCAGAACCGTTATTGATTTTCTTTTCTTTTTCTTGTGGCCGGCACCAACCATCGCTCTTGATTCAGGCGGAGAAATAGTTTATACTTATTTTTTTTATAGGCAAAGCCGTAATCGTTACCCCCGGCCGGCGTCATCCACGGGGAGCCGCCCGGCCAACAAACCTGAAAGACCCATGCAGTCTGGAAACAATTTATGTATCTCGAACATTTTCGACTGACCCAGAAGCCGTTCCAGATCAATACGGACCCCTCGTTTTTCTGGCTTGGGGAAAAGCACCGGGAGGCCCTTGCCGCCCTGAATTACGGACTCCTGGAAAACAAGGGGTTCCTGCTTTTAACAGGCGATGTGGGGGTCGGGAAAACAACGATCGTCAACACCCTGCTGCACGAACTGGGCAGCCGGGACAAGGTCGCCGTCATCCATGACCCGATGCTCGAGCACCTGGAT
This sequence comes from uncultured Desulfobacteraceae bacterium, assembly GCA_964575805.1. GTDB lineage: Bacteria > Desulfobacterota > Desulfobacteria > Desulfobacterales > Desulfosalsimonadaceae > M55B175. The sequence continues at coordinate 19,840 of CAZNSO010000056.1, read as the reverse complement.
TTTTTCAATTATGTGGCCCGCTCCTTCGGCCTTGAGGGGGGGTATAAGACAAAAGGCGATTTTCTGGTAGCATTCAGCGCATTTCTGCTCAAGGCCTATTACCACAACCAGCGGGTGCTGCTGGTTATCGACGAGTGCCAGTTGATCAACCCGGATTTCCTGACGGAAATCCGCCTGTTTTCAAATTTCGAGAAGAAGGGCAACAAGCTGATCAACGTGATTTTCGTCGGTCAGCTGGAATTCAATGACATTCTGCTTCGACCAGAGAACCGGGCCATCCGGCAGCGCATCAATGTGAATTACAACATCTCGCCCCTTACGAAGGCCGAAACCGCGGACTATATTAACTACCGGCTGGGGGTTGCCGGCAGCAAAAAAAAGATTTTCAAGAAAAGCGCCCTTCGGGAGATTTACCGGTATTCAAAAGGGTACCCGCGGCTGATCAATATCATTGCCGATCGGGCCTTGCTCTCGGCATATGTTAAATCCGCGCGGCGGGTAAAAAAGCGCATTGTCCGGGAATGTGCCAGGGAACTCGATATTTCCCGGTTCCGGAAATCCGCTGTGCCCCATTTGGCGCCGGACCAAACCAACTGATGAAGGGCGGAGGCTTTCGTGGCAAAAGAAAAACTGCTGATCATCGAGGATGAGGCATCGGTGGCCAAGCAGCTCAAGTGGTCGCTGGGCCAGGAATATGACATTTCTATCGCCGGTGACGGGAAAAAAGCCCGGCAGCTGCTTGCCACCGGGGCTTACCCGGTGGCCACCCTCGATTTAGGGCTTCCCCCCTCAGCGGATACACCGGAAGAAGGCTTCAGGCTGCTGGAAGCGATGGGCTCCCTGGCGCCCCACACCCGGGTGGTGGTGATTACCGGCAACGCGGAAAAGCAAAACGCGGTAAGGGCCGTGGCGCTCGGTGCGGCTGATTTCTGCGCCAAACCGATCGACCCGGATATGTTAAAAATCATCCTGGAGCGCACATTCCGGCTATGTTCCCTTGAAGCCGCCAACCGGGAGCTTCGCGAAAAAGCGGCGCCGGAGGCCTCCCTCTTCGGGATGCTGGGCATATCCCCGGCCATGCAGGAAGTGTTTGCCCTTGTCCGGAAGGTGGGTAAAACCGGCTATCCCGTGCTTGTGACGGGCGAGTCCGGCACGGGCAAGGAAATGGTGGCAAAGGCCATTCATCAGCTCGGCTCCCGCAGCCAAAAGCCCCTGGTGATCATCAATTGCGGCGCGATTCCCGAAAACCTGCTGGAAAGCGAACTGTTCGGCCATGAAAAGGGGGCTTTCACCGGTGCGGTGGCCAGAAAAACCGGCAAGCTGGAACAGGCGGACGGCGGGACCGTGTTCCTCGATGAAATCGGGGAGCTGCCCCTGTCCATGCAGGTAAAGATTCTTCGCTACCTCCAGGAGGGCACCATTGAGCGCGTTGGCGGCGAAGCCACGATTGCCCTGAACACCCGGGTCATTGCGGCAACCAACGTGGACCTGCAGCAGGCCGTGGAAAAGGGGGCGTTCCGGGAGGACCTCTTTTTTCGTTTAAACGTGCTGCCCATCCACCTGCCGCCGCTTCGGGAGCGGCCGGAAGATGTTGTGCTGCTGGCCCATCATTTTCTCCGAACCGAAGCCGACGCCCTGCGGGCGGGCCGGGTCTCCCTCACCCCATCCGCCGTGGCGGCGCTTTCAGCGGTTGACTGGCCCGGGAACGTCCGGGAGCTTCATAACAGCATCCGCCGGGCGCTCTCGGTCTGCTCCGGAAACAGGATCACACCCGAGGATTTGGCACTGGGGCAGGGCCGGCCGGATCAGGATAAGTCTGAAGAGCAGTTTTTAACCCTCCAGCAGGCCCGGGACCGGGCGGAGCAGAATTGCGTCCGCAAGGCCCTCATGCTGACCGGCAACAACATCAGCGAGGCCGCCCGGCTGCTTGAAACCAGCCGGCCGACCCTGCATGACCTGATCAAGAAACATGGCATCCGGACGTGAGAAGGCGGACACGCTGCGCTTGGTCCGCCCTACCGGGTGTGGTTCCAAAAGCCCCTATGTTTTAAAGCGTTTTGGCCTTAAGCCTTTTTTTGAGAGCGTTTGCGGCTGCAGCCAAACCAGGCCGAGAAGGCCGATGCCCACCAGCATAATCGTAAAAGGTCCAACCCTCGCCGGACTCCT
>CAZNSO010000056.1:2327-17574 GCA_964575805.1 uncultured Desulfobacteraceae bacterium | reverse complement strand
GAAGGCCGATGCCCACCAGCATAATCGTAAAAGGTCCAACCCTCGCCGGACTCCTGCCTCACGTAGGGCGGACCAAGCGAAGCGTGTCCGCCTGCCAGAAGCAGGCGAAGAGCGGTTTTGCTTTGAAGAAAAGGCGGACACGCTTCGCTTGGTCCGCCCTACCGGGTGTGGTTCCAAAAGCCCCTATGTTTTAAAGCGTTTTGGCCTTAAGCCTTTTTTTGAGAGCGTTTGCGGCTGCAGCCAAACCAGGCCGAGAAGGCCGATGCCCACCAGCATAATCGTAAAAGGTCCAACCCTCGCCGGACTCCTACCTCACGTAGGGCGGACCAAGCGCAGCGTGTCCGCCTACCAGAAGCAGGCGAAGAGCGGTTTCGCTTTGAAGAAAAGGCGGACACGCTGCGCTTGGTCCGTCCCACATGCCTGGGCTATTTATTTTACTTTTGAATCCGGTGTAAGATCAGATTGTCATTCATGCAGAACCCGGGCATTAAAAGGACAAGCGCCAGTTGCTGGAAGCATGGGCCCAAGGTTTCGGCCCCATATGGCCGCCATTGATAATCGCGGGAATGCGCGCTTTATCAAGGCATAAAAAATCCCCCGGCAGCTGCTGTCGGGGGATTTCTGCAAATTTACGGATAGATTCAGGGATGGTGCGGCTCTCAGCTGCTTTTCAAAAAGCGCTTGCGGTTGTAAGCCACCAGTCCGAGAAGGCCGGCGCCCATCAGCAGGATGGTTGAGGGCTCGGGAACGGGGGCTGTGTCGTAGGTAACTGTTGCCCAAACATCAGCAGTGCCCTCGGGACCTTGCCACCACCATGATTCATGACCCACATCACTCAGTGCTAAGGTGAATTGCCCACCGCCACTGAAATTAACTGTTACCGGATCTTCCCAGCTCAGGGTCCATCCCTGGCTATAACCCCATAAACCCCTAATAAAGCCGATCGACTGTCCGCCAATGGACTCCAGAATATCCGGATTGTCGAAATCCACTTGGGCTTCCAGATAACCGGGGTCAAGATCGTCATTGTTAACCCACTCTTCCTCAGTGCCAATTGTGGCAAATTGGAAGGTGTTGCTTTCCCCCACTTCCAGATCGAAGATAATATCGTCTAAGAGGGGATTAATTTCTGCAAACATTGTCAGGGCGCTGTTTGTACCGCTCGTGTCCACAGAGGATCCAGTGCCCATGTCAAATGTATACGGCGCTGCGCTTGCACTTCCCACCAATCCGAAAACTAACATCAGAGAACATAACCACATTAAATGCCTTTTCACTTTTTACCCTCCTTTAAAAATATTTAAGAAAATTAACGCACGATCATTTTTTCAGTATTAAGTAAGCAAATATTGTTCCATTTTATAACTAACCGGAATATAATGAATTATCGGTTTGACTGCATTATCGTGTGGAAATTGTAAATTATTCTGACAGTAAACCGGTTTTTTCAATCCGGTGTTGTCGGCTGCTTGAATATAGCCACGATTATAGGGTCTTTATTACTAATGTTTGCAAAAACAGGTAACCATCAAACTAAGGTGTACCCGCCATTTTGAAGGCGGACACGCTGCGCTTGGTCCGCCCTACGAGAGATACAAGGGTTACGAGAGCCTTACGGAGCCCTGCCGAGCTTTGTCCGTCAAGGAGATTGAATATATGTCTAAAAAATTATGCAAATATTAATATAAGGGAAAAAATATAGTTAATTTTCTGATAGTCGTTACTTGAAACGAGGTGTCGAAATATTTTACACTATAAAGCCCGGACCTTGGTTTCAACAGAACAACGGGGGGGGCTGCCGGAGCGAAAAAAACCCCCGGGAAAAGGTTACCCGGGGGTTTTGGAAAAACTTGCGTTGGTTTTAAAGTTGCGTGTTTAAACGATCTCTCGGCTTTTGTTGCGGTCGCGCATGCGTCGGTAGCCGGTCAGGCCCAGCAGGCCCGCGCCCATCAGCAGGATGGTGGCAGGTTCGGGGACCGGCGCGGCACTCTGGTTTTCATAGTCCAGCCGGAAGGTGGACCGGGCGACCTGGAGGATCCCGTCTCCCGCATTTCCCTCGGCTGTGATGGAAATGTCAAGGGGCGCGCCCCGGGTCCAGGAATCGAATGTGGAGGCTATGTTAAAGGTGGAAATGGCGGGCCTGTCCCAGGATACCCACTGCCACCCGGAAAAGGACCAATACGGCAGACTGCCATAGCTGCCCCCGCTCTCCAGGATCCCGGCCACCTTGCCATTGACTTCAACGGTGTCATTGTTGTCATCAATCCAATAGCCGGCAATCTCAAGCTCGGCAGAGTTGACAATGTCCCAGGGCACTTCAAAATCCGCCGGCGTTTCATGGGAATAATCCAATGTATCCCCGATAAACAGCCTTGAAAGCGGTGATTCGCTCAGCGTCGCGTTAAAGTGAACGGTATCGCTGAAGGCAATTGCCCCGGCGCTTCCACTCAGCCCGAAAATCAGGCTCACTGCAATTATTAGCATCATATAAGTTTTCATTTTTGCCCCCTTTCCGTGGAGCTTTGATATATGAAACCATGATGGTTTGTTGCCATGATGGTTTGTAGTCCCCCGCCTTTTCTGGCTTTTGAGGTGTCATCCGAATACCTGAATGTGCATTTTGCATGCCATGGTTTCAAGACATTCATTTAATGATTCTTTTTCTAATTTGGCAATTGCCGGGCAGGGACCTGTAAACAAATCCGACAGGGATTTACCAGAACTCCCAGTTCTGCGTGGCAATCACATACACCCCCAGGCCGAGGTTGGTCACCGCGTGGGCGAGGACGCAGCCCCTCAGGCTTTTCTGGCCCACCACCAGGGCGGTGTAGACGGCGCCGGCAATCATGCCCTGGATCCACCGGTGGTGCTCCAGGCCGAAAAGGACCACAACCCCGACAAAGGAGAACCAGGTGAAGGTGCCCAGGGCCACTTTTTGAAAATCCGGGTGGACCAGGTAGCGAAGCAGAAAGGAGCGCCAGAAAAGCTCCTCCATGAGGGGCACCACCAGGACGGCGCCGGCCAGGCGCACGGCCATAAGGGCGGGAACAGCTGCCTCCGGGCACCCAAAGGCATACGGATCAAAACCTGCGCCAGCCCCGATCTGGGGAAAGAGCGCTTCCGGCAGGATCCAGGCAGGCAGCACCAGCAGGCCCGCGGCTGCGGCCGCAAGGTATCCGGCCGGGCTGAGCCCGGGGGCCAGATCGGATATGTAGCTGCGGCGCCAGTACCACAGCAGCCCGCCAACTAAAAGGGTCTTTAGAAGATACAGCAGGTGGGCCGCGCCCGGGAAAAAGCCGGCCGGGACGGTCAAAGCAATAAAGGCCAGAAACGGGGAAACATAGGGCAGCCAGGGATATTGCATCAAGGTGCGGGAGTGGGAACGGGAGTGATGCCGCATGCATGACCTCAAAAAATTATTCAGAGTTGGTATTGACCTTGTCCTGATACTGTAAAAGATCCCGACACCTCTTTGACTCGGCGCGGCATGGGATTCGGCCCCCGGTTGATAAACCGGCCTATAAACCGGCCTGATAACCCGGCCTGACAAACCGGGCTCATAGCTGAGCGATGTCACTCCTCCGCGATTGGCGCACAGCGGGCTTTTGCGAAAGTTATCGCAAAATGCGCCCCACCGCCTTGCGCATTTTGTGCCGTGATTTCGCCGTCCAGGCTCTCAACAAGGCGCCGGACCTGCCACAGGCCGATTCCGGAGCCATTCGGCCGGGCGGTGATAAACGGTTCAAAAAGACGCTCCGGCAGCAGTTCCGGAAGGATGCCGGGGCCGTTGTCGATGCATTCCAGCCGGCAGGGGCAGTCCGGCCCCATCCCGGGCCCGGCCCCCTCAGGCCGGAGCTGTACCCGGGCCTGCGTGCTGCCGGCCTCCATGGCGTTTAACAGCAGGTTTTCAAGTACGATGGCAAAAAAGTCCGGGTCCGTGTGCATAATGAAATCCCCGGGGCAGTCCGGGACGATTGTCATGCCGGCAAGTTTTCTGGCAATGGTGCGGCAGCCGTTTTGCAGCCAGGCGCAGGCGTCGACCGCCTGGATGACAGGTTCGATTTCGCCTTTCAGAGAGTTCAGCCGCGCCTGCACCTTTGTCATTCGCCTCAAGGCATCGTCCACGGATTCCAGCATATCCGCCTGGAACTCGGGGTCGTGGATATGCCGGGGCGCGTTCGTCTTGACCAGGGAGAGCATGGTGGCGGCATTTTTTATGTCATGCAGGACAAAGGCGGACAGGGTGTGCCAGGCAGCCTGCTCGCGGGCCTGCGCCAGTTCCTCGGCCATCCGGACAGACAGCAGCACGGAGGCCGCCTGGGAGCCGAGCGCGGCAAGCAGGTCGAAATCATCCTTGCCGTACCGCCCGCCGGTGTATTCCGGGCCCAGGCCGATGATGCCGAGAAAGTGCTCCCCGATGGCGATCGGCATCAGCAGGACCAGCCCCGTTGTTTCAAAAAAGTCTTTTTTTTCGGCCAGTATGCGCTGCTGCTCCGGGTTTGGCGCAGATGCGAGACAATCCAGGCAGGGGACGCTCCGGAGGTAAGAAACCAATGGGTCGTCCGCGGAAATGAGCAGGCTCTGGCCCCCCTGGGGGCCGCCCCCGGCCTCGGTCAGGTGAAACCCCGCATTTTTGTCGCCGATCCAGATTTTAATGGTATCGGTGTACAGGCTGTCGTGCAGGATATGGCGCAGGGCATCAACCACCCCGCTTTCGGTTAATTTGTGGTGAAGCAGCTCGGAGAAGGCGAGCCACTCATCGCGGTATTCGTACTTGTTGACGTAAAAGTGCGTGCTGATAAAGTACTGCACCCGGGAGCGCAGCCTTCCGGAAAATGCGAATCCGGCGGCCAGCAGCAGGCCGGCCACGATGAGCAGCCATTGCAGGACAAAGTGCATGGGCCAGCCGAAGGTTTTCATGAGCAGGGAAAGAAACCCCACCACGATCAGGTATAGCGCAAAAATAAAGGGCGCCACGGTGGCGTAGATGATTTTGCGGGATATGAATATTTTGCGGTTGAGCAGCCGGCTGCCGACAACGGCATAAACGATCAGAACCCAGGCAAGAAGCAGCAGCAGGGCCAAAAGCAGGAGGTGCGCGCTTTTGAGCTGCAGGTAGGTGAGCCGCAGGGAGGTGGACCAGCCGAGGCTGCCGATCAGCAGAAACAGCCCGATCAAGAGCCATTTGTAGGGCTTTCGCGCCCGCCGGCCTAAAGCGCGCCCAAAGGCTTCCAGGCGCCAGGCCATCACCAGGACGGCCACGAGAACAAACAGGGAGGAAACAAACAGCGGGCTGTAATGGAGAAAGGTCAGGCTGTTGTCGAGGATGTTGAATATTGGTTGGCTGTATGCCCAGAATGCCCCGGCTGCCGCGCCGGCCAGGATGACCGGCAGGGGAGCGAGGCGGTAGGGGGCGGAGCGCTCTGCAGTCGGGTCCATTATGGCCGGCAGGCAGGCCGCCAGCAGCAGTCCGGTCAGGGCAAAGGCGGTTTCCGAAAAGAAAAGCGGCGCCACCAGTTCGGGCTGCATGTGGAAGCTGAAGTACAGGTATGCCAGGGCAAGCAGCGGGGTGAAAACAGCCATGCGCACAAGCCCGAAGGAAAAACGCCGCTCCGCCCTCCGGCTTCCCATGTCCGGAAGGCAGGACAGCAGCAGGGCATAGCCGAGCGCATGGAAGAGAATTTCCATTAACTCAATTTTTTAAGCAGTTTTTCCGCCTCGCGGCGCTCGGGGAATGCTTCCGCAGCTTCAAGGCAGGCTTTCAATTCGGCTTTTGCCTTCTCTGTCTGCCCGTCTGCATGCAGCGCCAGCGCCAGGTGATAACGCAGCGTGGGCATTTGGGGCTTTTTTTGCACGGCCCGGGTAAATTGGGTCAATGCCAGTTGGTATGATCCCCGCTTGTAATGAACCCAGCCCAGCGTGTCGGCAATGTACGGGTCGTCCGGCGCATTCTTTTGGGCCCGCATGGCCAGGCGCAGCGCCTCGCCAAGGTCTCCCGAGGGCTCGTTTGCCTTCAGCCAGGCCAGGTTGTTTGCCGCCGGGGCGAAATCCGGGTCCAGATCAAGCGCTTTTTCATAGGCTTTTTTTGCCTTTGCCGGCTTGCCCGTTTTATCCAGCAGCGTTCCCAGGGCCATGTGGCCTTCGATAAAATCGGGTCGTTTCCGGAGCAGGGCCCGGTAGTTGTCGATGGCCGCCCCTGTTTTACCGGTGCGCACCAGCAGTTCCGCCTGCGTCGTGTAAATCCGCGAGGAATTCGGCGCCAGCGTCCGGGCTTTATCCAGGTAGCCCAGGGCTTCTTCCGGGGCGGCATTGTACCGGTCCACCAGGTGGGCCAGTAAAGTCCAGTATTCGGGATTGCCGGGGACTTTTTTTAACTGCTGCCGGACCCTCTCAATGGCTTGGTCCGCCTTGTCCTGCCGGGTCAACAGGTTGCTCATGGCAACCAGGGCGGGGCTGAAACCGGGTTTTAACTCAAGGGCCCGCTCCAGCGATGCCGTGGCTTTGGCTGTATCCCCCCGGCTTAAATGGGCCAAAGCCAGGTTGTATACAATCTCGATGTTTTCCGGGGCGTAGGACGCCATTTTTTCATACAGCGCAACGGCTTTTTCCGTTTCCCCGAGCAGGCGGAAGGATTTGGCCAGGATCATCCCGGCCCGGAAATTCCCGGGCGCTTTTTGCAGTGCGGCTTTCGCGTTTTCCCTGGCGGATTCATAGTCCTGCTGCAGCAGCCGGTGCTGGGCCATGAGGGTTCGGGCATCGGGGTTTTCCGGCTTTAATTGCATTGCCTGGTTGGCGGCGCTCAGGGACGGCTGGATTTCCCCCTGGTTCAAATGGGCAACCCCCTTGTGGTAATAAGCCTCCCCCAGCCTGGGGTGCTCCCTGATCAGCCGGTCCAGGATAGCCAGGGCTTCTTTGTTTTTCTGCTCCCGGATGAGCAGCTTGGCCTCGACCAGGCTGGCCGCGGGGTGCTGCGAATGATCGGCCAGCACCAGCCGGACCTGTTCCTGTGCGGATTCAAGCTGCCCGGTTTCGTAGTAGAAATCCGCGAGCAGGGCCTGAATGTCGGCCGGGTCTTCCGCCTGGTCAATGGCATTGCGGTAGGCATTCTCCGCTTTTTCCGGGGAGCCGCTCCGGCGGTAGAAATCACCCAGGAAAGTGTGAAGTGTCTCGGATTCCGGATCCTTGGCAATGGCCGCAAGGATGTTGCGTTCGGCTTCGGGCTGGCTGCCGGTTTGCATGTAATGCCTTGCCATGTCCAGATATCCGGCCGGCTCGTCCGGGTTTTTTTCAATCAGGGAGGTGAGAATCCCTTCGGCCTCGGCCGTTTCTCCCCGGCTGCTGTAGAAAGCCGCCAGGTTCTTCAGGTGCGATGGCTCCGGGTTGATGGCCACGGCTTTTTTCAGCGCCTGCTCGGCTTCCCTGAATTTTTCCGAAGCGGTCAGTATGCGCGCCTGGATGATATGAAAGCGGCTGTTTTCCGGGCTTAATTCCAGGGCGCGGGCAATTGCCTCTTCGGCGGCGGGAATGTTTTCCTCGGCAAGCGCTATTTGGGCGCGCAGTGCATAAGCAGTCGGGAAATTGTTGTCAACCGCCAGAATGCGCTCAATTATTTCCCGGCTTTTTGGGTATTGCCGGCCCAGAAAATACATCTCCGCGGTTTTGATCAGGGCGTCCGTATTGTTTGGATCCAGGCTGCCGGCTCTTTCCAGCTCCCCCAGGGCTTTGCCGGGCTGTTGGGTTTTCAGGTAGGCAAGCCCGAGCTGGTAGCGGGCTTCGGCGTATTTCGGGTCTATCTGGATGGCATTGCGGTATTCGATGATGGCGGCCTTGATCTCTCCGGCTTCTTCGTATGCCAGACCCTTTTCAAAATGGGCCTGTTTTTTTTCGTCCGGGTTGGCGCAGCCAATGGTGAAAAGGAGGCAGAGCAGCGCGGCGGCGCAGGCGCAGATGGCGATTCGGCGGTTATTCATGGCAGGCTCCCCTGATTGGTTGTCCGGTTTTTTCCCGTTGAGGCAGTTGCATGTTTAAAAAGAATTGTAAAAACACTTGTAATTTATTATAGATATCAATTAAAATAACTTGTTTTTTTTCATTTTCTTTTTTCCAACTGACTGCCCGGCAAATGCAGAATGCAGCGCATACGCATTGCAGGGGATGGTTGTATGATAATGGTTAATGCGTTACCACAGGAAAATAAGTAATGGCAAGAAAATGTTTGGCAACCTGATGGAGCAGCAGCTTATGGCTTTTTCACGGAGCATTGCAAAAGGGAAAATGGCAGAAAACCGCCGGATGGGCGGCCTTCTGGTTTTTCTGGTTTTGGGCCTCTTCCTGTTCCCCCCGGCCGTCTGCGGGGCCCAGGAGCGGCAGCCGGATGCGGCAGAGGGCGTATACACCTTCGATGCCGGCGATGTGCTTGAAGTTTTCGTTTACGAAGAACCCGAGGTTTCGCAGACGGTCACCGTCCGCAGCGACGGCCGGATATCCCTGCCTTTGATCGGCGATGTCGAGGCGGCTGGCAGGACCTCGGAGGCGCTTGCCAAAGAGATCGCCGACAAGCTCTCAAAATTTGTGGAGGCGCCAAGTGTTACGGTCATGCTTGCTGAGAGCCGGGGAAAAGTATATTATATCCTCGGGCAGGTGGAATCGCCCGGTGAGTACAGCATTACCCGGCCGGTTACGGTTATCCAGGCACTCGCCCGGGCCGGGGGTTTTCTCGAGTGGGCCAAGAAATCCCGGATCATGATTGTAAGGGACGGGGATGGATCCGAAGCGGTCACTTATTTTGATTATGACAGGTTTCTGGACAAACCCGACAGGGAGGCCAACGTGGCCATCCATGCCGGTGACACGATCGTTGTCCCTTAGGCGGGGCTATTTTTTGGAACCTGTATGGTTCTGATGAAAACAGGGTAAGCATAATAAAAGCATAATATATGGAACTGCAGCAACTCGACCTGGTCAAAAAGTATGTCAACCTGTTTGTCAGCGGGCACAAACTGATTGTGGGCTGTATATTGGCGGCCGTGTTCGCGGCCCTGTATTTCTACATCAGCACACCGGAGATCTATCAATCCAGCGCCTCCATTGTATACCAGGAGCAGCAGGTCAATCCCTCCCGGTTTTCACCGCACCAGGAAATGGATGTCCGCGAGATGTTGAACACGGTCTCCCAGCAGGTCATGAGCCGCACCAACCTGGAGGGCATGATAAAGGATTTCAACCTGTATTCGGGCATGCGGGCAGAGGCCCCGATCGAGGATGTGATTGCCAGGATGCGGGAGCGCGATATCACGGTTGAAAGGGAAGGCGGGGGCAATGTCTTCAGTGTTTCCTATCAGGGAAGGGACCCGGAGACCGTACAGAAGGTCACCAATGCCCTGGCGGCCAAATTTATCGAGGAAAATCTGCGGGTCCGCCAGGAACGGGCCAATGAAACCGCCGCCTACATCCAGGATGAGCTGCGCATGTCCCGGGAAACGCTGCATGAAAAAGAAAAGGAGATGCGGGACTACAAGCTGAAGCACTACAATGAAATGCCTGATCAGCGCGAATCGAACATGACTCGTTTGAATGCCCTGCAGGAGCAGCTTCAGGCCGTGCAGTCCAATATCCAGAACCTCGAGCAGACCCGGCTGCTCGTTTCCGAGCAGCTGGAAACGCTTAAGAACATTGAGTCCCAAGCCCGTGCCGCCGGCGGGGGCGAGGCGGAGGTGGCCCCGGAGGGGGCGGCGGCGGAGCTGGCCGAGGCCAGAAGCCGCCTCCAGGAAATGCGCTCCCGGTATACGGACGCCCACCCGGGGGTGAAACGCATGGAAAAGCGCGTCCGGCAGCTTGAGTCCGAAGTTGCGGCAGGCGGTGCCCCGGACACTGAAGGCGCCCCGCCCGACCGGGTGGCCATGGCTGACAGAGAGTCTCGCGCCATGCGGATCCAGGAGCTTACCTATCAGCTCAAGGAAATCGAGATGGATCTGAAGGCCCAGCGCCAGGAAAGCCGGAACATCCGCAGCCAGATGAAGCAATACCAGGAATGGATCGATGCCGCCCCCGTCCGCGAGGCGGAATGGGCCGAGCTGACAAGGGACTACGATGAGCTGAAAGAATATCACGACGAGCTGGTTTCCCGGAGCCTGGCTGCCGAGGCCGCACAGAGCCTGGAAATACGGCAGAAGGGCAGCCAGTTCCAGGTGGTGGATTCGGCCTTTCTTCCGAAAACGCCGCTTAAGGGGACTTTCCTGAAAATGCTGCTGCTGGCTGTGGCCGGCGGACTTGCGGTCGGGGCGGGTATTCTGGCCGGGCTTGATTTGACCGACACCTCCTTTAAAAGTGTGCGGGACATTGAAAACACCCTCGGCATGACGGTAAGCTGCGCCATGCCCCAGGTGCTGACCGAACCCGAGCAGCGGCGGGGCCGGTTGATTACTTTGATGTGGTATGCCTTTTTTGTCTGCTGCCTCATTGCCTGGCTGGCAGCCACGGTTTATTTTTGGCGGCAGGGGGATATCCTGCTCTAATACCTGAAAGCTGAGGAATCATGGGCAAATTCTCAAAAGCGTTTGAAAAAAAGACTCCTTCCCCGGCCGGCGAAGCATCCGCCGATGGGTCGGCCCCCTTTGCCCGGTCTTTCTGGGATCCGCGGCTGCTGCTTTCCACGGATCCCTATTCCCCATTCTTTGAAAATTTCAGGCGGCTTCGGGCCTCCATCATCTATCCGGGCACGGGCGCCCGGGCCAAAACCATCCTGGTGACCAGCGTGGCGCCCGGCGAAGGCAAGGGCTTTATCTGCGCCAATATGGGGGTTGCCCTGTCCCGGGACGTGGAGCACCATGCCCTGATGCTGGACTGCGATTTCAGGCGGCCCAGTCTCGCCGGTCTGTTCGGGATAAGCAATGAGACCGGGCTTGTCGATTATTTGCAGGACAATGTCCAACTCTCCTACCTGATCCGAAAAACCGGGCAGCCCAAACTTTCCCTGATTCCAAGCGGCAAGCCGCCCCGCAACCCATCGGAACTGCTGAGCTCCGCCCGCATGGGCGAACTCGTCAACGAGCTGGCCGACCGTTACCCGGACCGACTCGTACTGGTGGACAGCCCCCCCAACATTGTCGCTTCCGAAACCAGCATTCTTGCCCGGCACCTGGACGGGGTGATTCTGGTCATCCGCCACGGCGTTTCAAAAAAAGAGCATGTCAGGAAATTTGTCGAGGCCCTCGGGGCCGAGAAAATCGTGGGGCTGGTCTATAACGGCTACCCCCGCAATGCCTTCAGCCAATTTCTGGACGAGAAACTGGGATACGCGTACAACTATTATTATTGATTCAGCCTATGCCCTATATTTTTAAAAAATATTATCCCGCGAGAAACCTGGTATTTGTATTTGGCGAGGGCCTGCTGATTTTTCTGGTGATCAACGGCATCTTTATTTCCTGGACCGGCCTGGCCGTTTACGGTGATCTTTTATTCCTCTATTTCCTTCGGGCGCTGGTGGTCACCCTGGTTTTCCAGCTGTGCTTCTACTTGGTGGATCTCTATGATTACACCATTATTCCCAAGCTCTATGACCACCTGCTCAAGGTCCTGCAGACCTTTGGGCTGGGCTGCATCCTGCTGGCCTTTATCTATTATCTTTTTCCCGTGCTGGTCATCTCCAATGCCGTTTTCTGGTCCGGGATGCTGGGGGTGGGGCTGGCGATCCTACTCTGGCGGTTGTTGTATTTTCTGGCCCTGCAGAGCGGTTTGTTCACCCAGCCCATTGCCCTGATCGGGACCGGCCGATCGGCTGCGCAGATCGTCCGGGCAATAGAGGACAAGAAGGATTCGGGGTTTAAGGTGGCGGCTTTTGTCAATTGCGGGCGCCCGAACCGGGAATCGGGCTCGGAGTCGGCCTCCCTGCCGGAGCTGGAGCGGAAGGGGGTTCCGGTTTACCCGGAGATTCAGGATCTGCGAGGGCTTTGCGAAAACCGGTCCATTGAGAAAATCGTGCTTGCGCTGGACGAAAAACGCGGTATGCTGCCCATGCACGAGTTGATCCAGTTTAAATTCATGGGGATTCAGATCCTGGATGCGGTCGGGTTTTATGAGGAGCTTACGGGAAAGATCATGGTGGAAACCGTCAACCCCTCCTGGCTGCTGTTTTCCGAGGGGTTTTACGTGGGCCGGGTGGTGCGCTCCATGAAACGCCTGCTTGACCTGGTGATGGCCTTAAGCGTTTTGATTTTAAGTTCACCGGTTTTTATCCTCAGTGCTCTGATTATCAAGCTCGAATCGCCTGGCGGGGTCTTTTACGTCCAGGAACGGGTGGGAAGGCACGGAAGGCCGTTTAAAATCCTCAAGTTCCGCTCCATGCGAACGGATGCGGAATCCGACGGCCCGGTCTGGGCTGCTGCGGACGACCTGCGGGTGACGCGTTTCGGCCGCTTGATCCGCAAGCTGCGCATCGATGAACTGCCCCAGCTGCTCAATGTGCTCAAGGGCGATATGAGCTTTGTCGGTCCCCGCCCGGAGCGGCCCGTCTTTGTGGAGACGCTGACCCAAAGAATTCCCTTTTACACCTTTCGCCATGTGGTGAAGCCGGGGATTACCGGCTGGGCCCAGATTTATTATCCTTACGGGGCTTCCGAGGAGGACGCCCTGCGCAAGCTGGAGTATGACCTCTATTATATAAAGAACCTGTCCATCGGCATGGATATCTCCACTATTCTTCAGACGATAAAGGTTGTGATGTTTCAGAAGGGCGCACGGTAATATCAGGGTTTTTACGAGAGCATCAATATAAGGGTAATCGCAATGAAGAAAGCACTTCAAAGCAGTGACCGGGAAATCGCTCGATTGGCGCAGAACAGCAGGCTGCTGTTTGATCTCCTTCCGGATATGCTGATGATCATAAAGGATGATTTCCTTATCGAACGCATGAACAAGGCCGCGGTGGACCGCTTTGGCGACCAGCACGGCCGCAGGTGCCACGAGATTATCGCCGGCCTGGACAGGCCCTGCGAGAATGGCGCCTGCCCGTTTGACTGCAGCTCTTCGGAACCCCGCTACGGCCAGGTCCTGGAAAGAAAGGTGAGGGCGGACTTTTACCTGGAATACAGCTACGTCCCCTTTGAAGGCTACCGCGAGGACAACCTCATCCTGCTTGTGTTAAGAGACATAACCCAGAAGAAGATGCACGAGCTGGAGCTGGAAAAATACAGCCACAATATCGAGAAGGTGCTCGAGGAAAAGATTGCCATACTAAAGAAAAGCGAGCGGGAGCGGGAACAGCTGTACAAGGAGGTCAATTTCTTAAAGAAAGAGTCCGAGCGCCTTACGGGCCAGGAGAAAATGATCGGGGAGAGCAAGCCGATCCGGGCGCTGCGGGAGATGATCTACCAGGTCGCCGCATCCAAGGCCACTGTTTTGATTACCGGGGAGTCCGGCACCGGCAAGGAGCTGGTGGCCGACCTGATTCACAAGCACAGCGACCGGGCGGACAAGCGTTACCTGAAGTTCAATTGCACCGCTGTTGCGGAGAGTCTGCTCGAGAGCGATCTTTTCGGATACGAGAAGGGGGCCTTCACCGGTGCCTCGGCCGGCGGGCACAAGGGCAAATTCGAGGAAGCTGACGGCGGGACGATCTTCCTCGATGAAATCGGGGATATCAGCCCCAAGATGCAGGCCGCCCTTTTGCGGGTCCTGCAGGATGGCGAGGTCATCAGGGTCGGGTCCAACCAGCCGATCTCGGTGGATGTCCGTATTATCGCGGCCACCAATTCCGACCTGGGTGAAGCCGTTGAAGCCGGGAAGTTCCGGGAAGACCTGTATTACCGCCTCAACGTGATCAACCTCCAGCAGGTCCCCCTTCGGGAAAGAAAGGATGACATCGTTCTTCTGGCCACGAATTTTCTGTTGAAATTCAGGGAGCGGTTTAAAAAGGACGTCACTTTCCTTCCCAACAGCGTGGTGGAAAAAATGCTGGAATATGACTGGCCCGGCAACGTCCGGGAGCTGGAGAACAAGATCCAGCGCGCCGTCCTGCTCTCAAGGGACGGGGTGATTTCTCCTTCTGACCTGGGCCTTCCCTCGAAATCTTCCAAGAGCCAGGAAGGCTCTGGGGCGGATTTGTCCCTGGAAAAATTTTTCGATCGCCCCCTGAAAGAAAGTGTTCTTGAATTTGAAGCGGAAGTGATCGCCAGCGCCCTTGATAAATTTGACGGCCGGATTGAGCAGGTGTGTCAAAATCTTAGCATGCCCAAGACAACGCTTTACGAAAAAATGAAGCGCTACGGCATTTCTGCCAAGCAGTACAAAAAGTGATAAACAAAATTTGGCTTGCTATTTGCAACACATTTTGCAGATTTTTCGCCCGGTAACTTTTTAAATTTGCAAAGGCTGAAAGACTTTTCCATGAACCCGGAAAAAGACCAGACATCTGCGGCCTGTCCCTACTTCACTGCCAGGATGCATTCCTGCGGCCTGAGCTCGAATGGCATTTACCTGCCCCCGCGAGTGCACGTGCTCACCTATTGCCTGTCTTCCGCTTTTAAAGAATGTTCCATATATACGAAGTTCATACCCATGGAAACCCGGAAAACGGATTCAGCGGCAGATCGCCGGAGCAACAGGCGCCGGTTGGGCCGTATCCCAAAGAAGCAGAAGGTCTTGATTCGCACCTGCAGCCCGGAAGGGATTGTGGTGGGGGACTTTGCTGAAATGGCCCTGACACTGGACTATAATCACAAGGGGATGCGCATAGCCGTAAACCGGGAGATCCCTTCGGAGAGCCTGCTCCTGTTTGATTTTGACACTGATTTCCTGGTTCCCCGCCTGCAGGGGCTGGCGCAGCTGCGCTGGTATCGCAGAACAGAGAACAGCCCCGAGAACATTGAAGCCGGCCTGGTATTCAAGGACCGCTACAGTCAAAAAGCCCTGGCCCTGGCAATGGAAGACCGCCCGGCCTGAAGATCCCACCCGCAAAAATAATTCCGGAAAACCGAACAAAGCGTCCCGAATTTCGGAATATCTTCCATGTCCGCATTTATTTTCAATTATTTTGATTGGTTGAATATATCCCCAATGTTCTGCCCCTATAAGCGCATGCGCCTCCTTCTGCCGGATTATCCCCGATAATCGTTTTAACTACCGTAAAATCGACCGTCCACCGTTTTCGTCCCGGATTCCTGTTTACCGGAAAAGAATCGCTCAAAAACCTTTTTCCATCTCCTGTGTCGGGCCAGGCGCGCATGGCCCGCGCCGCCCTCTCGCCGGA
>CAZNSO010000056.1:0-2227 GCA_964575805.1 uncultured Desulfobacteraceae bacterium | reverse complement strand
TCCGCGGACCTCTCGCCAAACCTCCGCATCGCCGGACCTCCGCCGGACTTTCGTAGGGCGGACCAAGCGAAGCGTGTCCGCCTTTTCTTTTTCGGCCGTAAAATTTTTTCAGTTATATTCTCAAAAAATTCATATTGTTATTGTGGTATTGCCTGAAATAAAAAAAGAGCCGAATCATTTTGGGCACGTTAATTGCTAATCAACTATATCAGGAAAGGCGCGTATATCTCTTTTTTGTGGCTGAGCAGCTTTATTGATCAGCCGGCCTGATCGATAAAATTATAAGCGAGGTGGAAAAATGAAACGACGAATTTTAATCAACTCAATAGCAATTTTGGCCTTGTTTTTATGGACGGCCGCAAGCGCGGTGGCGCTTCCGAATCCGGTCCCCAACGTGTCGGACGACTATGTGCTGAGCGGCAGCATGGATTTCTGGACCCTGTCGGATTTCACCAGCAACCAGGACGGGACCGCCCTCTTCCAGATTGAGGTGGAGGAAGCGGCTTACGAGAGCGCTTTTGGCCTGTACACCGTGAATGACATTTACAACCCGACAGAAATTCTGGCGGAGTTCGAGGTTTTTCCGGAAAGCGATGAGCCGCTGGAGAAGAAAACGATTTCTTTCTGGGACGATGGCGGGGACTGGTACATAACCGATCAATACGACAGCGACGACCCTGACGGTGATTACTGGCAGTCGTTCGGCTCAACCTTCGGGTTTTATTACCGGGTTGACGCCGGCAACAACGGCAGTACGGATTACACTTTTTACACAGCCAACAGTCTAAACACCACGGATCAGGGAATAGAGCACATTTACACGGCCTATGATCCGGACACGCAAAGCACCTATATTTACCTCGAGGATCTGCTGGCGGAAAACGCGGACTGGGACTGGGAAGACATGACGGTTTATGCCAGTGATGTGAGCCCCCAGCCCGTTCCGGAACCGGCCACCATGCTCCTGTTCGGCGCGGGCCTGAGCGGGTTTGCCTTTTTTGCCCGGAAGAGGATTGCTGCCGGTAGATAAAAGAAGCCGCCCCAAGAGTTTTGGAAAAGAAAAAAATCGTTCTGCAGAGCATCGCAGAGCGGTTTTTTTTTCAATAAATAGATATTGCCATCCCCGGAGAAAACAAGTAATTTAAACGGGGGAAAATCGGGGGTGACCGTAATTGAAGATGGCTGGCCGCCGGCGGTAAGCCAGCCGCCCGTGATCGCAGTCCCGTGGGATAATAATCAGGAGTCTGGTGTTTCACCTGATGCACAATTACCTGACCATAGATGTTGAGGATTATTTCCAGGTTTCGGCCTTCGCGGATATTGTCCCTTCCAGCCAATGGGCGGCCATGGAGCAGCGGGTGCCGGACAACACCCGCAATATCCTCGACCTGCTGAAAAAATATGGGGTGCACGCCACTTTTTTCGTTGTCGGCTGGGTGGCGGAAAACCACCCGGAAGTGGTGCGCGCCATTGCGGCGGACGGCCATGACATCGGCTGCCACAGCTACTGGCACCGGCCCGTCTACGAGCTCACGCCCGGCGAATTCCGGGAAGACACCATAAAGGCCAAGGCTGCCCTGGAACGGATCACCGGCGGGAGAATCACTGCCTACCGCGCGCCGAGCTACTCCATCACCAAAAAGTCCCTGTGGGCGCTCGATATTTTGAAAGAAGTCGGCTTTACCGCGGATTCCAGCATATTTCCCATCTGGCATGATCTTTACGGAATCCCGGATTCCCCCCGCTTCCCCTACAGGCTGGATCCCCAGGGGATTCAGGAATACCCCATATCCACGGCGGTTTTTTTCGGAAAGAACCTGCCGATTGCCGGAGGCGGCTATTTCCGCCTTTTTCCCTACTGGTTTACCAGATTCGCATTGAAGCGAATCAATTCAAAAGAGGGGCAGCCCTTTGTTTTTTACCTGCACCCCTGGGAAATAGATAACGGCCAGCCCCGGTTCCGACAGGCGCGGATGCGCTCCAGGTTCCGGCACTACAATAATTTGGGAAAAACCATGGGCCGCTTCGAGCGGCTGTTAAACGATTTCGACTTCATCCCGCTGCCCGGCGGCAGAGGGATGGAAGCCGGACAGGTTCTGCCAAAAACGGCATAACCATCTGAATCCATGAATTATATCCTGTAAGGGGCGCAATCCCGTGCCCCCGAAAGGGACGGAGTGCGCCCGGCTGCTCCCCCGCTGATTTTTCGAGACTCTCATTATTAATG